>JAYUBN010000148.1:0-74861 GCA_043740855.1 Sphingomonadales bacterium
CTGCCAACACTTTCGTCCCAATTGGTCATGAAATTAGCGTTGACCATCGCAACCTGTAACGACTCGATTATTATCAGTACAATTTTACGATCGACTGGACAAGGGTGCAGGGAGGCGGCTCAACCGCAGCAACGACTTGGTATCGCCAAGCTAAAAAGGGCCAGAAGATAGCACGCAGCGACAAGCGACAGCGTTTCGGTTCAAACCCGGTAAGCCCGCATGAACGTCGCCACGGCGCCTGCCGCATCGCTTTCGATCAGATCGGGATCGGGATGCTCGATCAGGCGTATCATCAACATCTGGTGGCAACCTGAGAGGCACAGCGCGATAAGTTGTTGCGCGGCCAGTTGCGGGTCGTCGGCACGCAGCAATCCGCGCGCCGTCACCTCGGCAAGATAGGCCGCCACCTGTGCGCGGGTTCGCCCGGCGGCGCGTTCATAAAAGATGCGGCCCGTCTCGGGAAAGCGGTTGACTTCCGCCATGACCAGCCGGTGGAGCGCAAGCGCTTCGGGCGAAGTCACCTTTTGCAGAATACCCCGCGCGAACCGGCGCAGCGTGGCTTCCGGATCGTCATCAGGGTTCAGAAGCAAAGTCAGTTGCTGCTGGAAGGCTTCGGTCACGCGATCGAGAACGGCCGCGAATAGCAGGTCTTTCGCTGGAAAATAGCTCCACAGCGTGCCCTTCGAGCCCCCAAGTTCAGTAGCGATGGCCGACATCGTCGTCGCCGCATAACCCTGTTCGAGGAACGAGCGCTCCGCCACCTCAAGGATCGCCTCACGTCGCGATTGGCGGCGGACTTCACGACGGCTGGGGTGTTCGCACGGCGGCGGGGTTGCAGACCTTTCCATAGCTACCGTACCCTACAGTACGATTTTATATTGACAAGGGCGCCTAGGGTTTTAATTATGATTTTCATACTTTATGGTACGGTTTTATATGAACGCAGCTACGCCCGTGGAGTTCGGATTGCGGTTACCATATGCTCCGGCGCGCGTCGCTGGCGGGCTGGCAATGCTGTTGCTTGCAGGCTGCGCTGCGGTTCCCGATGTCGGGCCCACTCCGGTTCCGCTCGCTGCGGAAACCATTGCTGCAAGCCATAGCTTCGCTGCCGGCGACAAGGGGGTCAATGATCAGGGTACCGGCAATCACGGTCAGTGGCCTGCCGACGCCTGGTGGACGGCCTATCGCGATCCGCAGCTCGACAGCCTGATTGCCGAAGGTCTGGCGAATTCTCCCGATGTCGCGGCGGCCGCCGCGCGGTTGCGCAAGGCCGATGCGCTGGCCCAGCAGGCCGGCGCGGCGCTGCTGCCAAGGCTGGACGGCGCGGGCGCAATCGGCCTGACCAAGCAGAGCTATAATCTTGGTTTTCCGCCGCAATTTGTCGCTTTCCTACCGCGGGGCTGGAAAGGTGAAGGCCAGCTCGACCTGACGCTGGGTTTCGATCTCGACTTGTGGGGCCGCAATCGCGCTGCACTTGCCGCTGCCTCGTCCGAGCGGCAGGCTGCGGCAGTGGATGCACAGCAAGCGGCGCTGATGCTCACCACCAGCATCGCCCAGACCTATGCCGATCTGGGCGCAGCGCTGGCGTTGCGTGATAATCGCACAGCGGCGCTCGATAGCCGCACCGCTGCGCAGACATTGACCGACCAGCGGATGCGCGAGGGGATGGAGACGCGCGGCAGTTTGCGCACCGCGCAGGCGCAGGCGGACTCGGCCCGTGTCGATCTCCTGTCCGCCGACCGGGCCGTGCTGGTGCGGCGACATCAATTGGCGGCGCTGCTGGGTGCCGGGCCCGACCGCGGCCTGACCATCGCCGCGCCGCGCCTGGCCCCGCTGGGCCTGCACGAGTTGCCTGTCGACGTGACCACCGCGCTGATCGGGCGGCGCGCCGACATCGTTGCGGCGCGCACCCGCCTCGAAGCTGCGGCAAGCCGGATCAAGGTGGCGCGGGCGGATTTCTATCCCGCGTTGCGGCTCAGCGGATTGGTCGGCATAGAATCGCTCGGGCTCTCGCAATTATTCACCAGCGGTTCGACCTATGGCACAGTGGGTCCAGCGGTCAGCTTGCCGCTGTTTCATGGCGGAGCGTTGCGCGGGGCCTATCGCGGCGCGCGCGCCGATTATGATCTTGCCGTGGCCGACTACGACCGGATTGTGGTGACCGCCTATCGACAGGTCGCCGATGCCGTCACGGATCGCAACCTGCTGGCGCGCCAGTTGACCGATGCGCGCGCTGCCGCCAGCGCCAGCGAAGAAGCCAACGCCATCGCCATCGCCCGCTATCGCGGCGGGTTGTCCAATTACCTGGATGCGCTGATTGTGCTGGATCGCCTGGTCCAGACGCGCGAGGCGCTGGTGATGACCGATGCCGCTTACCGAACCGCCGATATCGATCTGATCCGCGCGCTTGGCGGAGGATTTGGGGGTGGAGGAATCGCCGCAGGCTCTGCCGCAAACGCGTCACCTCAGGCATTGCCGGCAACTGCCAGACCATTGCTGACCGCCAAGGACTATTCGCATGAATGACACGCCTGACCCGGCGAATTTTGCCGTTGGCGATGCGGCCACAGTTGCGGCCACGGCGCGCAACGCTGCGCGCCGTACCTGGCTGATCCGTCTTGCCGTGGCCGCGGCGATCGCGGCTGCGGTGTGGGGGGTGTGGTATGTGCTGTTCGGGCGCAATCACGTCAGCACGGATGACGCCTATGTGGCGGCCGATGTCGCCGAAGTGACCCCGCTGATCGCCTCGTCGGTGGTGGCGGTCAACGTCAGCAATACGCAATTCGTCAAGGCCGGCACAGTGCTCGTCCAGCTTGACCCTGCTAATGCGCGCGTAGCGCTGGCACAAGCCCAGGCCGATCTGTCGGCGGCGCGGCGCAAATACCGGCAGTCGGTGGCGATGAACGCCGCCCTGAATGGGGCCCTGGCAGCGCGCGGCGCCGGTATTGCGCAGGCACGCGCGCAGTTGATCTCTGCTCAGGCCGATGCCACCAAGGCTCGCATCGATCTCCGGCGGCGGCAGGCCCTGTCCAGCAGCGGCGCGGTCTCGGGCGACGAATTGACCGACGCGCTAAAGACGCAGGCCAATACGCAGGCGGCGGTGGCAGCGGCACAGGCGGCAATAGCACAGGCCGAGGCACAGCGGCTGTCGGCCCAGGGCGATCTGGCCGCAAACGAGGCGCTTGTTCAGGGTGTGGATGAGGATAACGATCCCGGCGTGCTGGTGGCCAAAGCCCGGTTGGCGGCGGCGCAGCTCGATATCGCGCGGCTGGAAATTCGCGCACCGATCGCTGGCGTGATCGCCCGACGCCAGATCCAATTGGGCCAGCATGTGATGCCGGGCACGCCAATCATGACCATTGTTCCAGTGAACCAGGCCTATGTCGATGCCAATTTCAAGGAAGGCCAATTGCGCAACGTGCGCATCGGCATGCCCGCCGAAGTGATCACCGATCTTTACGGCAGCAACATCACCTACCATGGCACGGTGATCGGGATCGGCGGCGGCACTGGCTCGTCGATGGCGATCATCCCGGCGCAAAACGCCACCGGCAACTGGATCAAGGTCGTCCAGCGCCTGCCGGTGCGCATCGCTCTCGATCCTCGCGAGCTAGCCGCACATCCGCTGCGGATGGGCCTTTCCACCGAGGTTACCATCGATTTGGCCGGGCACTGAGCCATGGCTGGACCGGGCCCTGCTGCTCTTACGGTCCCTCGCGAGGCGGTCGGATCGTGGACCGCATTGACGCCCAACCAGCGCCTCGCGGCTGGGTTCGTGCTGGCGCTCAGCAATTTCATGGTGGTGCTCGACCTGACCATCGCCAATGTCTCGGTGCCACATATCGCTGGCAATCTGGGCATATCGCTCGATCAGGGCACCTGGATCATCACTTCGTACGCCGTGGCCGAGGCGATCTGCGTTCCCTTGACTGGCTGGCTGGCGCAGCGTTTCGGCACAGTGCGCATGTTCCTGCTGGCGATGCTGGGATTCGGTTTCTTTTCGCTGCTCTGCGGCTTGTCGGTCAATCTGGGCATGATCGTCGCTTGCCGGATCGGCCAGGGGCTGTGCGGCGGCCCGATCATGCCGATGTCGCAGACGCTGCTGGTGCGGGTTTTTCCGCCTGAAAAACGCGCGATGGCAATGGGCATCTGGGCAATGACGACCACGCTGGGTCCTGCATGCGGCCCGATCGTCGGCGGGTTGATCAGCGATAACCTCAGCTGGCACTGGATCTTTCTGGTCAATTTGCCGATCGCAGCGATCTGCATTCTGATGGGATACCGCTTTCTGCGACCGGTCGAGAACGAAACCCGCAAGCTGCCGATCGACAAGGTTGGCCTGGCGCTGCTGGCGTTCTGGATCGCCTGCCTGCAAATACTGCTCGATACCGGACGTGACCTCGACTGGTTTGCCAGTACCCGCATCGTCGTGCTGGCGGTGATGGCGGCAATCGGCTTTGGGGCCTTCATTATCTGGGAACTGACCGACGAGCATCCGGTCGTCGACCTGCGGGTGTTCCGCTATCGCGGGTTCAGCACGACCTGCGTCATCATGGCGCTGGCGTTCGGTTCGTTTTTTGCCGGCGTGGTCGCCGTGCCGCAGTGGCTGCAGGCGAGTATGGGCTATACCGCCACCAAGGCTGGCATCATCACCGCGCTCAGTGCTGTCGGCGCCGTAATCTGCTCGCAATTCGCCGCCCGGCTGCTGACGAAGTTCGATCCGCGCGCCCTGATCTGTTTCGGCACTGCCTGGATGGGATTGCTGTCGCTGGCCCGCGCCGGTTGGACCAGCGGTGCCGATTTCTTCGCGCTGGCCTGGCCCATGGCGTTGCTGGGGATCGGCATACCGTTCATGATGATCCCGCTGACGACGATATCGCTAAGCTCGGTCAAGCCCGAGGAAACCGGCTCGGCGGCTGGCCTGACCAACTTCGTGCGGTCCATGGCGGTCGCCATATCGACCTCGGCAGTGTTGACGATCTGGGACAATGCGCAGGTCGGCGCGCGCGCGGATCTGGTCGGCAAGCTGCAGCCGGCGGTCGCCCAGGCGGGGCTGGCCGCCGCCGGGATGACACCTGCCCAGGCACTGCAAATGATTTCCCGTATGGTCGATGTCGAAGCGACGACGGTGGCGCTCAATCATTCCTTTCTGGTCGCGGCGGCGCTGCTGTTCCTGTCCGCCGCGCTGGCCTGGATGATCCCGCGCGTGCCGCTGCTCCGATTGACGGGCGGCGGCGGGCACTGATTTTCGATCCGTCACCCTGAACTTGTCTGACGGCAGTTTACAAGACGAACGCCAGTTCTGGCACACGCCCGTCCATGTCAGGGCAAACTGGCCAGATACCCCGCCATGTCGGTCGGATCGAACCGTTTGCCGTCAAAAAACATGTTGTTTTCCATAGTGATGCTGCCCTGCTGCGCGCCCACCGCGGTGGTCCCTGCCAAGCTGCCCTCGACCTTGGAACTCGCGCCCGGCAACGGCTCGCCCGAGCCTTGCAATGCGCTGCGGTAGACGTCGGGGCGAAACACGTGCGCGGCGCGGGCGGCATCGGCCCGGTTCATTCCAGTACCAGTCGCCATGCCGTCCCATCGGACCATCTGGGTGTAAAGCCATTCCGCCTGGCTGACCCAGGGGAAATTCGCCGCTTCTCGGTACTGGAACATGAAATCGGGGAAATGGATGAGTTCGCCGCCCCGTTTCAATAACAGACGATCGGCAATAGCACGCAGGATCAGCGCCGGATCGCCATCGAGATATTCGCTGCGTGCAAGAATGGCAGCATTGGCTTGCCAATTGGCGGGATCGACGAAATGCGCGCCGGCGCGCACCAGCGCCCGGATCAGCGCCTCGATGTCAGCCCGTTTATCGTCCAGCACGCTCTCGCGCAGCGCCAGCACCTTTTCCACCCCGCGCCGCCAGATCTGCGCCGAGACCAGCACGATCTCGCCCAAGCCGCGTTCGACCGCGACACTGTTCCACGGCTCCCCGACGCAAATTCCATCGACCTCGCCCGCCAGCGCATCGGCGCAAAACGGCGGCGCAACGGTGACGATTTCAACGTCCTCGTCTGGACGGATGCCTGAAGCGGCCAGCCAATAGCGCAGTTTGTAATTATGGCTGGAATAGCGGTGAACCACGCCAAACCGCAGCGGGCGCCCGGCGGCCTTACGCTCCTGTGCCACCACTGCCAGACGCGCCCCAACATCTGCCGGATCGCCAAGCCGGCCAGGCGTGCCGACGCGCGCCGCCAGCGCCGGGGTCAAGGTAATGGCGTTGCCGTTGAGGCCCAGCACAAAGGGCACCGACAGCGGTTGCGCCGGACGGCCACGACCCAGCGTGGTGGCGATCGCCAGCGGCGCGACAAGATGCGCGGCATCGCTATGCCCGTACAACAAGCGGTCGAGTACGGAGGCCCAACTGACATCGCGCACCAGCCGTAGCGAAAGCCCCTCGGCCTCGGCAAAGCCATGTTCCCGCGCCAGGATCGGCAGGCAGGCATCGACCAGCGGCAGGAAGCCGACGGTAAGTTCGCGGGTCAAAGCTTTGCTCCCAACTGCCAGTCTTTTCGCAGCAGACCATGCGCGGTGATGATGGCCTCGGCGATTTCGGCGATACGCCGGTTCTGGTTCATCGCCGCGCGGCGCATTTCGGCGTAGGCATCATGCTCTGGCAAATCCCTGCCATGCATCAAAATGCGTTTGGCTTTGTCGATGGCGTCGCGATCGGCCAGCCGCCCGCGCGCTTCCGCCAAATCGGCCTGCAGCCGCGAAAAGGCATTGAAACGCCGCACCGTCAGGTCAAGCAGCGGGCGGATACGGTGAGCGGCCATGCCATCGACGACATAGGCCGACACCCCGGCATCCACCGACGCTGCAATCGATTCAGCATCGGATTCATCGACAAACATTGCGATCGGCTTGGCCAATGCCCGGCTGACCGCAAAATATTCCTCCAGCACGTCGCGTGACGGATTGCCCAGGTCAATCAGGACGACATCCGGCGCAATCTCGCCGATCCGAGCGACCAGCCCGCGCCGTTCGGTCAGCACAAAGATTTCGCAATCAGGGAGCGAGGCCAGGCCTTGGTGAATGACGGAGGCACGCGCTGCGCTTTCGTCGACAATAGCGATCCGCATGGTTTCTTGTGCAATGCAGTATGCCGGTTGGCAAGTGCCAAGTGGCAAGCAGATGGAGGCATACCCGGCCAACACCGCGCCCCAGTCGCTGGCCGACTGTATCCGTGCCGGGTTGAAATCGCGCCTCGCGTAATTTTCTTGCTTTATGCCGCAACGCACACTAATGGCGCGTCATCAATCGGCGAGTGGGTCATATCCCTGCCGCAGTTCGAAGTAGCGTGAGGCCAGCATTTTCGCATTTTTCAGGCGGAAACAAGGACCTGCTCGAACGTACGATTGTTACATGCTCAAGCTTCCTTCTTCACGCAGGGTCGCATTGTTCGTCCCATGGGCCACAGCGCCCAGGCCGGCTTGCGCGATTTGCCCATTTTACGGGACTGATTGTGCGCCGGTAGCTTTGAAAGTATTTCATGTCTTATTTTTCCGACCTCGGTCTCGCTGAGCCGATCCTGCGCGCGCTCGAGATCAAGGGCTATTCCGATCCTACCCCAATCCAGCGCCAGGCCATTCCGGCGCTGATGCAGGGCCGCGACTTGCTCGGCATTGCCCAGACGGGCACCGGCAAGACCGCCGCCTTCGCGCTGCCCTCGCTGCATCGCCTGGCTGCCAACCCCACCGGTCGCTTCCCCGCCGCTTGCCGGATGCTGGTGCTGTCGCCGACGCGCGAACTGGCGGCGCAGATCGCCGACAACATGCGCGGCTATGCCAAATACCTCGACCTCTCGGTACAGTGCATCTTTGGCGGCATCCCGGTGGGCAAGCAGTCCCGCGCACTGGTCCCCGGCTGCGACGTGCTGGTGGCAACGCCGGGCCGCCTGCTCGACCTGATCGAGCAGCGCGCACTGACGCTGCGCCATGTCGAGATCTTCGTGCTCGATGAAGCCGACCAGATGATGGACCTGGGCTTTATCGTGCCCTTGAAGCGCGTTGCCAACATGCTGCCCAAGGAACGCCAGAGCCTGTTCTTCTCGGCGACCATGCCCAAGGCGATCGCCGAACTGGGTAAACAGTTCATCAATAACCCCGTCCGCGTCGAGGTCGCCCCCCAGGCCACCACTGCCGAGCGGGTCGAGCAATTTGTGATGCACATCAACCAGGCCGAAAAGCAGGCCCTGCTGACGTTGAAATTGCGTTCGGGCCTGGCCGAACTGGAAGGCCAGAACAAGGTCGACAAGGCGCTGGTCTTCACCCGCACCAAGCATGGCGCCGATCGCGTCGTGCGGCATCTCGCCACTGCCGGGGTCAACGCCGCCGCCATTCATGGCAACAAGAGCCAGGCGCAGCGCACTGCCGCGCTCACTGCGTTCCGCAAAGGCGTGACGCCGGTGCTGGTTGCCACCGACATCGCCGCGCGCGGTATCGATGTTACCGGGGTCAGCCACGTCTTCAATTTCGAAATACCCAACGTGCCGGAACAATATGTCCACCGCATCGGCCGCACGGCTCGCGCGGGTGCCGATGGCGTCTCGATCAGCTTCGTTGCGCCGGACGAAAAACCTTATCTGCGCGACATCGAACGCCTGACCGGGGTGCAACTGATGCCGATGCCGCTACCCGACGACTTCCAGCGGGAAGCGTCGCGCCTGCCGCTGCCCTCACGCAAGCCCGATGAAGTTGAACAAGACGCCCGCCGCGACGCCCGCGACGCCCGTGGCCGAGGCGGCCAGCGCAGCGGCAGTCATGGTGCAGGTCAGGGTCGCAACAACAACGTCAGCCGGGGCGGTCAAGGCCGCGATGGCGTGTCGCGCGATGCCGCAGCCCGCACCGATCGCGTTGCTCGCCCGCAGGGCGACCGGGGACCCGTGTCCAACCCGTTAGGCGCTGCCGCGCCCCGCCGCGACGCCGCCGCGCCGCGCCGTGACGCCGCTCCCGCGCCGCGCCGCGACAGCGGCGATGCCCGTCCTGCCGTTCAGGGCGACCGCCGCCCCGCTGGCCGCAGCTTTGGTGCAGATCGCGGTCGCAGTCCGCGCGGCTAGAACGTCGTGTCAGAACGTGGCTGCCGGTTTCTGGCAGCCACTTTCGCGACAACAAAAACCCGGAGCGGGCCGCCGATGCGCATTTCGCGCTGTCCGCTCCCGGCGCGAGGCGTAATCTCTTGCACCTTGGGCGATTACAAAACGCTCAAACCATCGATTGCCGCCCATCGCTGCCATTTGAGCCGGTGATTGCGCTGAACGGTCATACCGCCCAGCGCAATCACCGGCGCTTGGGCACGGCAGGCCAGCGCGCGAAAAATTTGCACGCCAAGCGTCCGCGCGCCGGGGTGTGAAGCGGTCGCAAAGACGGGGGACAACAGGATCGCGCTGGCTCGGCGAGCGTGGCCGATTTCGCGCAGGTCATGGGCGCTGCACAGGCGCAGAATGGCCGGGCCATGTGCCAGCACGACAGGCGAGCCATAGGCGCCCTGGGCACCCCATTGCTTCGCTTGCGCCGCGCTGCCCGCCAGCACAATCATATGTCCGTGACGGCGCGCAATCCGTTTTAGCGCCACGAAGCGGCTGCGGCGCGCCTTTGGTTCCAGATGGTAATGGCGGTAGATGAAGCCGCTGCCGCGCGGCAATCGGGCCAGCGATGCTGGCAGCACGGCATCGTTGCGCGCATCGCTGATCAGCCACAGGTTTGGCCAAGACAAAGGACGTGCGGGCTGGCGCTGGGGCATCGGCACGGTATAGCGGTGCCACATGAATCAGCCAGTTATCTTGCCATCGGCACCGCTTGACCAAGTCCGGGCCCGCATCGCCGCCGCTGCGCGCATTGCCGGGCGCAATCCCGGCGAAATCACGCTGGTGGCAATCAGCAAGACCCATTCCGCCGAAGCGATCCTGCCGCTGATCGTGCAGGGCCAGCGCGTCTTCGGTGAAAACCGCGTCATCGAAGCGGCGAGCAAATGGCCCGCGCTGCGCGAAGCCTATGGGGATATCGCGCTGCATCTGATCGGGCAATTGCAATCCAACAAGGCGGATGAAGCGGTGGCGCTGTTCGACTGCATCCATTCGCTCGACCGGCCCAGCCTGCTGGCGGCGCTGGCCCGGGCGATGGACCGGGCGGGGCGGCGCCTGCCCTGTTTCGTGCAGGTCAACATTGGCGACGAAGCGCAAAAGGGCGGCTGTGCCATAGCCGCGCTGCCGGCGTTGCTGACAGAGGCGCGCGCGGCGGACATTCCGCTGGCCGGGCTGATGTGCGTGCCGCCGCTGGGTATCGAGCCCGCGCCATTCTTCGCCTTGCTCGACAGACTGGCCGACAATCATGGCCTGACCGGGCTATCGATGGGGATGAGCGGCGATTTCGAAACCGCGATCCGGCTTGGCGCGACGCATGTGCGCGTCGGCAGCGCGTTATTCGGGGCGCGGGCGTGAGCGCGAGCCTGCTTTCCGCCCAACGCGACGATCTGGCGGGACTGGCCCAACGCGGGCGGCTGCGGATGCTCAGCCCGCGCGCGGGGGTGGATTTCGCCTCGAACGACTACCTCGGGCTGGCGAATTCGGCGGTGCTGGCCGATGCGATGCGCAGTGCGCTCGACCGGGGGGTCCCGGTCGGATCGGGCGGATCGCGGCTGCTGCGCGGCAATCACCCCGAGCATGAGGCGCTGGAAACCGAAGCAGCGGCGTTCTTCGGCAGCGAGGCAGCCCTGTTCCTCGCCACCGGCTTTGCCGCCAATTCGGCGCTGCTGGCAACGCTGCCGCAGCGCGGCGACCTGATCCTGGCAGACGAATTGATCCACGCCAGCAGCCACGAAGGGCTGCGACTGACGCGGGCCGAGCACCGGTTGGTGGCACATAACGATGTCACCGCCTTTGCCGACGCAATTGCGGCATGGCGGCGAGCCGGCGGCACCGGACACGTGTGGCTGGCGGTGGAAACGCTATACAGCATGGACGGTGATTTCGCGCCGCTGGCGCAGCTTTCGGAACTGGCTCTGCACGAAGGGGCGATCCTGCTCGCCGATGAAGCCCATGCCACGGGCGTTTACGGGCCGGGTGGGCGCGGGCTGGTCGCCGACCTGCCCGCCCGCGACCATGTCATCAGCCTGCATACCTGCGGCAAGGCGCTGGGCGTCGAGGGGGCGCTGCTGTGCGGACCGGGGGCGATGCGCGAATCGCTGGTCAACCGCGCGCGGGGCCTGATTTTTTCCACTGCGCCATCGCCGCTGATCGCTGCCGTGGTGCGCGCGGCGCTGCGGATCGTGGCCGACGGCGACGCCATGCGGGATGAATTGGCGGCGCGGATCGCGGCAGCGCGGGATCTGCTCGCCCCGCTGGGCGCGCTGTGCCACGGATCGCCGATCGTGCCGCTGGTGCTGGGCGGCGACGTCCGGACGATGGCGGTCGCGGCGCGGTTGCAGACGGCGGGCTTTGACGTGCGCGGTATCCGCCCGCCGACCGTTCCGGAAGGCAGTTCGCGGCTGCGCATCGTCATCACCCGGAACGCCGGACTGGACGATATCGCCGCGCTGGCAGCCGCGTTGGGCGCGGCGTTGACGCCATGAAGGGGCTGGTGGTCACTGGCACCGACACCGGCATCGGCAAGACCGTGGTCGCCGCCGGGCTGGTGGCGGCGCTGGGCGGGCGATACTGGAAGCCGGTGCAGGCCGGGCTTGACGATGGCAGCGATAGCGAAACGGTCGCCGCGCTGGCCCCGGATACGCTGATCCATCCCGAAGCTTACCGTTTGACCACCCCCTGTTCGCCACATCACGCCGCCGCCCTCGACGGGGTAACGATACAGGCGGAGCGGCTGGCGCTGCCCACCGGCGCTGGGCCGCTGGTGGTGGAGGGCGCGGGCGGGGTACTGGTGCCACTGCGCGAGGATTTTCTGTTCGTCGATATGATGGCGCGCTGGGGCCTGCCCGTGGTGCTGGTCGCGCGCACCGCGTTGGGCACAATCAATCACACGCTGCTGTCGATCGAGGCGTTGCGCGCGCGCGGGCTGGTGGTGGCCGGGGTGATCTTCGTCGGCGATGCCAATACCGAAAGTGAACGCGTGAGCGGCGCGATTTCCGGGGTGACGCGGCTGGGGCGGTTGTCGTGGCTGACGCCGCTGAATGCCGGCAGCCTGCGCGCGGCGATGACAGCGCATTTCGATCTGGCGGGGCTGGCGTGACCCGTTCCCCGGTCTGGCATCCTTTTACCCAGCACGGGCTGGAGCAGCCGACGCCGCTGATCGAACGGGCCGACGGGGCGAGCCTGTATACGCGCGACGGGCGCCGCGTGATCGACGCGATTTCCAGCTGGTGGGTGACGACGCATGGGCACTGCCATCCGCGCATCGTCGCCGCCATCGCCGCACAGGCGGGGCAGCTCGATCAGTTGATCTTTGCCGGCTGGACGCATGAGCCGGGCGAGCGGCTGGCCGCCGAACTGGTGGCAATGATGCCGGGCGCAGATTCCGGGGCGGGCCTGCCTTATGTGTTCTACTCCGATTCCGGTTCCACCGCGGTCGAGGTTGCGCTGAAGATGGCGCTGGGCTTCTGGGCAAATCGCGCAGAGCCGCGCCACCGCATCCTCGTGCTGGAACACAGCTATCACGGCGATACCATTGGCGCGATGAGCGTGGGCGCACGCGGTGTGTTCAACCGCGCCTATGCCCCGCTGCTGTTCGATGTCGGGACGATTCCGTTCCCGGCAGCGGGTGCCGAGCAGACAACATTGGCTGCATTGGAAGCGGCCTGCGCACAGAAGCCGGCAGCGTTCATCGTCGAACCGCTGGTGCTGGGCGCGGGCGGAATGCTGATGTATTCGCCGGCCGTCCTGCGCCAGATGCACGCGATTTGCGCCGCGCACGGCGTGCTGTTCATCGCCGACGAGGTGATGACCGGCTGGGGCCGCACCGGAACATTGCTCGCCTGCGAACAGGCCGGGGTAGTGCCCGACCTGCTATGCCTTGCCAAAGGGCTGACCGGCGGCGCCATGCCGCTGGCGGTGACGCTGGCCAGCGCGGCAATCTATGACGCGCATTACTCGGTGGACCGGACAAAGACGTTCTATCATTCGAGCAGCTACACCGCCAACCCCATCGCCTGCGCCGCCGCGCTCGCCAATCTGGCAATCTGGCGCGAGGAACCGGTGCTGGAACGCATCGCCGCGCTGGCCGCGCGGCAGGAGTCAGCGCGAGTGGTGCTGACTGGGGCGCCGGGGATTGCGAACGCGCGCGTGTGCGGCACGATCCTGGCGCTGGACTATGCAATGGCCGATGGCAATGCGGGCTACCTCTCCGCACTAGGCCCGCGCCTGACCGCGTTCTTCCAGGCGCGCGATCTGCTGCTGCGACCGTTGGGCAACACCGCCTATGTCATGCCACCTTATTGCATCGAACCGGATGATCTGGCGCGGGTCCACTCGGCGCTGGCGGAGGCCGCAAGCTTGTGACCCGCAGGGCACGATTGGTGCCCTGACTATAAACTTATATAATACATATTTTCAGCAATGGGATTGGGCAACGCACCACGAATCGAGTTGGTGTTTTATCAAAGCGCCCAAAACAACGTCCCGCTTCGCGGTTGGTTGCTTGATCTGACGGAAATGAATCGTCGAGCGATCGGGTGCTCGACCCCACCGCTAGCAATGTGACAATCGAGACGCTGCAGCGAGCGGTCGCAATTATGGGCCGACGAGTTGAACTCGCGCTGATTTAAGGCGGTGGACATTGCCTGGGCACGCGTCCTATGCCCCGGATGCCGGCCCAATTCATTCCCCGCCAAGGTCGCATATTGTCGCATCGCAATTTTTATGGTATTAATACCAATATTACCGAGTCGTATCCTTACTTTACGTGTGTTGGAGTGGGTAGATGAAAGTTATTTATTGCACAGCAGCCGCTGTAGCCTGCCTGGGTCTTGTGTCGTCGGTCCAAGCCGCCCAGCTGACGGTCAGCAGCTACAGCACTCCCAACGGCGACGGCCAGGCAGCGGGCGGAACTTATAATTATTGGGACGGAACTTATTCCGGCTCGGGCGCAAAAACCACTGACGGGGCTCCGCTCAGCGGCGGCACTGGCGCGCTGACCGATGGCTTTATTTCGGCAAGTCCCTGGTACCTGGTCTCGAACGTTGCCGGAACCGGCCAATATGTCGGCTGGCTAGACACGGTTTCAACCGATCCGGTGGTAACTTTCAATTTCGGCGGCCCGGTTACGGTCAGCGACATCAAGGTCTATCTCGACAATACCGGCTCCGGTGGCGTCTTTGCGCCAAGTGCAATTCGGGTCGACGGATTGAACGTGCCCTTTACTGCGCCGGCTATTGGCACGGTTGGGCTGGTTGATCTAAGCGGTCTCAATCTCACAGGCAATCAGCACACAGTTCAATTCAAACAGGCGACCGGTGTCTGGGTATTCGTGAGCGAAGTCCAGTTCTTCGGGACCGCTGCTGCCGGCGTTCCCGAGCCTGCTACCTGGCTTTCGGCGATCGTGGGCTTGGGCCTGATCGGCGCCAGTCTGCGCCGCCGTCAAAGCCAGGCGGGGACGCGCGCCGAATTCGCGTGATATCTTATCGAATCGTGCTTTAATTCTGGTTCGCCTCAATCCTCCCCCTTCGGGAGAGATACCAGCCCGTCGGGCTGACCGAGGGAGTGGGCTAATGCGCAATCTACATTCCATGCCTATTTCGCGCATCGTACCCCCTCCGTCTCGCTGCGCGAGCCAAGTCCCCTGGAGGGGAGGATTGGTCGTCAGATTAACGGCAAAATGCTGCAAGGCCAGAACCCTTCACGGCCTCGTTCCTGACGTAGCTGCGCGGGGCATCTCACTTTTAGAGCATCGTGCCGTAAACCTGCACCAACCCGTATTCCCTGAGCTTGTCAAAGGGCTGCCTTTCTCCGTGAGGCCGTACTCGACTGCACCAAGAAAGGATAACCCTCCGACAAGCTCAGGGAATACAGGGGAGTGAGGGTGATCCAGCATTTGAGCACACCGCGCTAACCTATCCCCCCGGATGACGCTCCAGCTCGTTCCCCGCCAGCGTCACCACATGCAGCAAATTCGTCGCCCCAGGAGTGCCAAACGGCACCCCCGCCAGAGTGACCAGCTTGGCGCCCGCCTGACCGAAACCGTGGCGCAGCGCCATGCGTTTGCCCTTGCCGATCATTTCCTCAAAACTGCCGATGTCGCGGGTGTGGACCGCATACACGCCCCACAACAATGCCATCCGCCGCGCCGTTTTGGGTGACGGGGTCAGCACCAGCAGCGGCACCGACGGCCTTTCGCGCGCGACGCGACGCGCGGTAGCGCCCGATCCGGTAAAACAGATGATGCCCGCCAGCGTCACTGTCTGGGCGATGGCGGCGCAGGCCTGCGCCAGCGCGTCGGCGGTGGTGGCATCGGGGCGCACCGTGGTAAAATGGACGCGCGCCTGATAGCCTGGGTCGCGCTCGACCTGCTTGGCGATGCGGTCCATGATCGTCACCGCCTCGACCGGCCAGGCGCCGCTGGCGGTTTCAGCCGACAGCATCACCGCATCGGCGCCGTCATAGACGGCATTGGCAACGTCGGACACTTCGGCGCGGGTCGGCGCGGGACTTTCGATCATCGATTCGAGCATCTGCGTGGCGACGATGACCGGCTTGCCGCTGCGCCGGGTGACTTCGACGATGCGCTTTTGCAGCGGCGGCACTT
This sequence comes from Sphingomonadales bacterium, assembly GCA_043740855.1. Classification (GTDB taxonomy): domain Bacteria; phylum Pseudomonadota; class Alphaproteobacteria; order Sphingomonadales; family Sphingomonadaceae; genus Novosphingobium. Next base: position 15,744 of record JAYUBN010000148.1, read on the forward strand.
CTTCGGGATTAAGCTCCACGCCCAGATCGCCGCGCGCGACCATGATGCCGTCGGCCAGTTCGATGATTTCGTCCAGCCGCTCCAGCGCGGCGGGCTTTTCGATCTTGGCCATCAGCGCCGGGCCATGAGGGCCGGTCAGGCGCCGCGCTTCGGCAACGTCATCGGGGCGCTGCACAAACGACAGTGCGATCCAGTCCGCGCCATGCTCCATCGCAAACGACAGATCGCGCCTGTCCTTGTCGGTCAGCGCGGGCACCGGGATCACGGCGTCGGGCACATTGACGCCCTTGCGGTCAGAAATCACCCCGCCCACTTCCGCCGAGCACAGGATCTCATTTGCATCGGCGCGGATCACCCGCAGCCGCAGCTTGCCATCGTCGATCAACAGCCGCTGGTCCGTGTGGAGGATGCCGAACAGTTCGGGATGCGGCAGACAGACGCGAGTGTCGTCGCCGGGAGCGGGATTGGCGTCCAGCGTGAAATGGCTGCCGTGGCGGATCATCGCACGGCCATTCTGAAAAACGCCGACGCGCAGCTTTGGCCCCTGCAAATCGCACAGGATCGCGATCGGGCGGCCGATCTCTTTTTCGGCGGCACGAATCGCAGAGATTGTCTCGGCATGGGTGGCGTGATCGCCGTGGCTCATGTTGACGCGAAAGGCATCGGCCCCGGCGCGCAGCAATCTGGCGATCATCTCGGGCGAGCTGCTGGCCGGGCCGAGCGTTGCCAGGATTTTAACCTTGCGGCCGCGCTGGATCTGGTACTGACGATCGACATTGGTCACGGTAGTTTCCCTGCCCGGCGTGCTGACAAAATATGCTGGCAATTGCCGTAGCGGCTATGGCAAAACTGGCAACGAATACCAAGGAAGATCGCCATGACAATGAATGCACATGATCCGCTGGATCAGCTCGACGATGCGCAGGCCGCCGCCGCTTTTCGCCGACTGGTGCGCCACTTGCGCCATCGCCATGACGCCCAGAACATCGATTTGATGGGGCTTTCGGGGTTTTGCCGCAATTGCCTGGCGGACTGGATCGTCGATGCCGGGGCGCCGCTGGACAAGCAGGCGGCGCGCGCAGTCATCCACGGCATGCCCGCCGAGGAATGGAAAGCGCGCAACCAAAGCGAGGCGACGCCAGAGCAAATCGCCCGGATGGCCGATAGCGTCAGGAAAAACGCGCTTTAGACCTTTACCTTGCTTCAAGCGGCGCGACAGTGATGCTGCGCCGCCGGTAAACCACGCCGTCCGCAAACACCGCGACCCGTCCGTAATCATTGGCGACAAACCGGGCCATTGGCGGGAAATTACGGATCGGGTCGGCATCGCCCCGGTTGGCTTGCGTATCGATGATGAATTCTGGCGGATGGCGGCGCAAATCGCCGGCAAGGTTGCGCCACGCGCCCGGAACGATCCGGTTTTGGGTAGAGAGCCCCGGCAATGCTCCGCCAAAAATATAGCCGGTCAACGGAAAGGTGGCGATATAACGGCTGGCAGGCAGCATCGCGGCATCAACATAGAACGATGTCTGTTGGCCCCAGACGAACAGCCGATCGGTGGGTCGCGCCTGCGAGCCGACATAGCTCGCAGCGGGCGACGGCGCTCGTTCGGCAAGGAGTTGTCCGGTCTGCACGCCGAGCGACACCAGCCCCGCCACCGCCAGCCAGCTGCGGGCAAAGCGCAGCGAAACCCATCGCGCCCGCAGCACCCCCGCCAGATCATCCACCCGTGCATAGGCAACCCCCGCCAGCACCGCCAGCGGCGGCACGATCTGGATGTAGTAATGCGGGTAAAACCGTCCCCCGGCGGCGGCGCCGACCACGGACACCGCCAGCCAGCCCAGCACGGTGAACATCTCCGCTTCGCTGTCGCGCCATGCCCGCCGCAGCGGTTGCCAGGCCAGCAGCGGCACGACCAATGGCAATGCAAACAGCAGGAATAAGGCGCTATGCTGGGCGGCGTGCTGCCAAAAGACATGCGGCACGCTATGGTCTGCCATCGTCCAGTACCAGGCCTCGCCCAGCAAACCGTATTGCCACAGGATCGCCGCTGTCACTGCCACCACGCTGGCGAAGCCCGCCGCCAGCGCCGCTGCTTGCCGGATCGCCCCGTTCCAGCGCGCCTCCTTTCGCCACAGCGGCGCGCCAAGCAGGGCCAATCCCAACGGAACGGCGGCGATGGCGGCAGGTTGCTTGAGCAGAAATGCCGTCCCCAGCAGCGCCCCGGCCAGCGCCGCTGTGGCGACCCGGCGGTGGCATCGGGGCAACACCAGCGCATAGGCCCAGACCAACGGCAGGTTCATCAGCATTTCGCCGTTAAAGGCCAGGTTCTTGGCTGTCGCCCACGGCTGGACCAGCGCATAGGCCAGCGCCGCCATCAGCCCGGCACGGCGTCCACCCAGGCGCCGCGCCAAAACGAACAGCCCGGCCATGGTCAGCAGCACCCAGGCCGTCGCTACGGCGTGCAGCGCCAACCAGTTATAGGCCCCGAACAGCCGGAATACCGCCCAATAAACCACGAACAGCAGCGGCGGCTTGCGCTCGATCGCATCGTGATAAGGCAGCCCGCCAGCAAGCATGACCCGGGCGACGACGCCATAGACCGCCTCATCATCGATCGCCCGCGGATAGAGCAGCGCCGGCAGCCGCGTTACAACTGCCACTGCGATCATCGTCAGCCACATGCGCAGCCCGTTTGCGATACCCGCATCATTCGCCCGCGATTGCACCCGGCATTCCCCTTGTCATCTCGTCGCAATTCGGCGCGATTTACACTTCTGTCAGGCTTTCCGGATTGGCAATGCTATTTCAGGGCTATGACCACGGCTTATTGCCCGCTACGGGATTGCCGCATGAAGCACACCGATAAAGAAAGCCGGAATGGCTAGCGCGCCTTGTTAAACGCGCCGATTGTCACGGAGTGGTTGCCGCTCGACACAGCAACCATTGGCGTCCTGGATTTGTCGACCGGGGTTCATGGCCAGCCGTCCGGTGCAATCGTGGCCCAATTACAGACGGTCTGGCTGCAGATCCTGCTTTGTGTCGCCGCCGCCCTCCCGCTGTTCTGGCCGCAGATGCCGCCGCTGACCGACCTGGGTGGCCATCTTGGACGTTTCGCCGTCCAGATCGACGGGGGCGTTACGGCCAGCCTGCGGCAATGGTACAGCTTTCACTGGCACGTCATCCCCAACCTGGGCACCGATCTGCTGATGCAGCTGCTGGCCCCGCGCATGGGGCTGGAGCCGGCGCTGAAAGCGATCGTGATCGGCATTGTTCTGGTGCAGACCGCCGGCTTCCTGATGCTGGCAAAAATCGTCCATGGCCACGTGCCACCCACGGCCCTGCTCGCGCTGCCGCTGGTCTATGGCTATCCTTTCCAGTTCGGCTTTCTCAATTTTGCGCTGTGTACGGCGTTTGGTACCTGGGCGCTGGTGCTGTGGATATACCTTGACCGGCCCGGACTTGGCCTGCGCCGCTGGCTGGCCTTTGTCCCCATCGCCGGCGCGCTGTGGATCTGCCATCTGGCCGGTTGGGCGCTGTTCTGCGTGTTGGCGGCCGGCGTCGAGTTTGCCCGCTGGCGCGAACGCGGGTTGTTGTGGCGCGATGTCTGTGTCCGCTCTGCGGCTCCCCTGTCGTGCCTGCTGTTGCCGTGCCTGATGTTTGTGTTCTGGCCCCATGTCGCGGGCACGCCCGGCGTGACGCAGGGCTGGTTCGAGATCATCGCCAAGCTTGGCATGATCGTCATGGCCTTGCGCGACCGTTGGGGAGTCTGGGACGTAGCCTCGGCGCTGTTGCTGCTCGGCATCATCGGTTGGACGTGGCGTTCGGGGCGCTTCAGCCGACACTCAGGGCTGGCGCTGGGGGCCCTGTTGGCCAGCGCCGCCTTCGTCATTGTTCCCAAACATGTCGGCGGCACCAGCTTTGTCGATATGCGGCTGGTGCCGCTGATCCTGGCCATCGCGCTGATTGCGGTGCGCCCCCGCGACGACTGCCCCCGCCGCATTGTCGAGGCGCTGGCTGCGGCAGCGCTGCTGTTCGTGGGCGCCCGGTTTGTTGGTAATGCCGCCAGCCTGGCACTTTTCGACCGGCAATTCGCACAGGATCTGGCAATTCTGGACGCGATGCCGCAGGACGCGCAACTGGTTACCCTGTCGGTGAAGCCGTGCGTCCGGAATGAGCCTTGGTTGCGCGACCGCAGAACCCATCTCGCCGGGTATGCGCTGGCACGTCGCCATGATTTCGCCAATGACCAGTGGCTGGTGGCAGGAGGCCAGTTGTTGCAGGTGCATGATGCAGCAGTCGGCCCGTTTATCGGCGACCCGTCGCAAGGCGCCAGCCCCACGGCTTGCAGGGGAAACCCCGGCCTGTTCAATGTGGTCGCAAAAGTACCGCCGGCGGTGCCATACCTGTGGATTATCGAGAACGGCGTAGCGCGCGATTTCCCCGGCTGGACCCCCATCCGCAAATCGGCGGGATCGGTGCTCTACACGCGCAATTAAGGCATCATGCCGGGCAGTTCAGCCAGCTGCGGCCATTTCGGCCGCGTATGCCACCGCTAACGCCCCCAGCAGGCCTGAATCGCGTTGCAGGCCCGGCGCAACTACCACCTCGCGCGGGTCACCGACGAAATAGCCGTTGCCGGCCTCGGCTGCATGGCGGCGTATCTTGTCCAGCAGGCCGGGCGTTTCCATGACGCCGCCGCCCAGCACTATTCGTGCAGGCTCGAGAATCGCCTGAAAGGTTCCGACTGCCTGCCCCAGATACCAGGCGATCATCTCAGCCTCAGGCATCTCAGCCTCGGGCATTTCGGCTTGGGACTGATCGTCACTGGCTTTGACCAGAGCGAGACGGGAAAGCGATTGTCCCCAGCGGGCGATGATCGCCGTGCCGCTGGCCAGGCCTTCAAGGCAATCGCCGTGAAAACGGCACGTGCCGGTAAAGGCGCCATCGTCGCGATGTCGCGGCACGCGGATATGGCCCATCTCCGGATGCGACACCCCGGCCAGCAGCCGCCCCCCTTTTCCAAAACCACCGCCGCTGACATAGCCACCGCCGATGCCGGTGCCCACGGTAAGATACAGCAGCGAATTATGTCCCCGGCCCACACCCCAGCGGCTTTCGGCGAGCGCCGCGCCGTTGACGTCGGTCTCCAGGCCCACCGGGCAATTGAACGCGCCGACAAGCGGCCCGACCAGATCGGCGCCGTCCCAATGTGGCTTGGGAGTGCGGGTGATGTGGCCCCAGCCGGGGCTGGTACGATCAAGGTCGAGCGGGCCAAAACTGCCGATACCGATCGCTGAAGGTCGCAAACCAGTCTCGCGAAACCATGCGATTACTGCGCCAAACACGTCGGCGGGGGTAGTGGTGTCGATGCGGTGGCGCGCGATTATGGCGCCAGTCTCGTCGGCGATGCCCAGTACGAATTTGGTGCCGCCCGCTTCGATCAGGCCATATTGCCCCACACTTGCCACCTTTCTTGCTGCTGATCTGTAAAGATGGGTAACGGCCAGCGTTTATGCACTCTCACCAGTATCCTGTTATACAACATCTTTATGTCTGGCCAGATACCTCATCGAGTTTGCCAGAAAGTCCCAAGTCAACCGGCGCGAGTAACAGGTAGCCCCTTACCCTTGTTCATTCCCGGTCTCCACGCCTGGCTGTTCGCATCGGCGGCGCGCCTAGAGAATCCTGCGTTTAAACTGGTTCACCGCGATCTTTCCTCATTTGTGAAGCCGTCAGGTTGCAGGGCCGACGCAGGGGCTGCCAAAGTGCTCATCTTCATATTTGCGACTGTCGCTGCAAGCTGCCTTCGAGACGGACGAGCAACTTATCGAGGTCCCCAGGCACACGCTCCTCGACCACGCCCGCATACAATTGCTGCAAGGTCGATGCCCAGCCGGGCGCGCCGGCCACACCCGGCCTTTCCGGTGCAAGGCGCGAAAATTTGCCGACATTGCAAAACTGATTCATTTCCAATCTCACACATTACTCTCCGCGATACTGGCTGATTTGTGGAACTACCGGTGGGGCGGATCGTTCCATGAGATGAGCTACCAGACGACTGACTTTGCGAGCACCACGATGGTTGGATGGTGCCCTTGAAGTCCCCTGAACGATATGAATGTCGTGCCGGCGACGAGACCTGAATGGCAACGCAGCCAGCATCACAATCGCCAATTTCTTGACGGATTACACATGGAACAATCGAGGGACAGCGATCAGGGGCCGGGCTGGCTAGTGCGTTCCCCGCGCAGGTTGCAAATGGCGGTGTACGTTCTGGTCGGCGCGGTCAGCCTGTTGGGCGTGTATGGAATCGAAAACGCCGAGATGCGCCGTCGTCATGCCACGCTGGAACGTAATGCCGCCGATATCGCAGCGTCACTGCGCAATCTCGATACCGAGCATGAAATCTATCTGCGCGCCAGCGCCGCATTGTTGCAAGCGCACGACCCGGTCACGGCGCAGGATTTCAACCAATTGCAAAGTCAGCTGAACTTCGATCGTTATCGTCAGGGTGCGCTGGGCGTGGGCTGGGCCCCGCGCGTGCGGGCGGACAATGATCCGCGTGACGCATTTCCCATCGCCTTCCTCGACCCGCCAGCCCCCAAAAATGCTGCCGCCGTGGGATATGACGGATATTCCGAGCCAGCGCGGCGCGCAGCCATGGACCAGGCTGCGGCTATTCACGCCCCGGTAGCGACGGGGCCAATCGAGCTGATTCAGGACAACGGTCGCGCCCCGCAAGCAGGGTTCCTGATCTACATGCCGGTGTTCGACCAACCCGTCCTCCCGCAGGCGGCGTCATTGCGGGGCCCATTACGCGGCTATGTCTTCATGCCGTTTCGCGCGCGCGCTGTGCTGGCCATTGCCAACCAATTGTCTGCCGACGACAATATCAGTGTTGCTGCGTATGACGGAAAAGTCGCTCCAGACCGGCTGATGGCGTGGCTGGGTAATCCTGCGGATGCGGGCGCCCGGCTGGTCACGCAAGTACAAATGGGTAATCGGCCGTGGCAACTGGTGGTCAGTGCGCCCCGCCCCGTTGGTCTTTCGCGCCTGTCGCAGATCACCATCCTGTCGGGGTTGGTTGTTGCGCTGCTGCTGGCTGTGCTGATCCGCATGACCTACCACCAGATCAACGAGGAACGCTATCTGATGGAACGCAAAGCCAGCGAGGCCGGCATCCGCAACGCACTGACGCGTGAGCTCAACCATCGCGTCAAAAATACGCTGGCGACAGTGCTGTCGATCGTTACTTTGACCCGGCGCCGCGAAACCGACCTCGACAGCTATGTGACGAGCTTGAGCGGCCGCATCCGCGCGCTATCGGCGACGCATGATCTGCTGACCTCCAATGACTGGTCAAGCATCGAGCTGCGCCAGATCATCGTCGCCGAACTGTCCCCCTATATCGGTGCAAATGATAATCATGTCAGCCTCAACGGACCCGATCTTCGGCTATCTCCCAACGATTCGCTGACGCTGGGGCTGGCAGTGCATGAACTTGCCACCAATGCCGCCAAATATGGCGCGCTGAGCGCGCTCACCGGCCGCATCAACATCTGCTGGCAAAAATTGAACGAGCAGCTCGTCGAAATTCATTGGCAAGAAACCGGAGGCCCGGTGGTGACCGAACCCTCAAAACGCGGCTTTGGTCGGGAATTGATTGAAAAAATTTTAGCTCTTGAACTGAATTCGCCAGTGAGCCTGGATTTTGCGCCAGACGGCGTGCAATGCGTGTTACGGGTTCCGCTGCGCAGACCTGGTTCGTTTGTGCTCCGCACCCAGCAACATTTGCCGGCGCCACCATGAAAGTCAGCTCAAGCTTGACAGGTCATCCAAGCCGGTTTTACCATTGGTCGTGTGAATAGGCCATGTCATCGCTAAACCAGTCATTCCATTCAAGAACTGTGCCATTCTCAACGCTGTACCAAAGGGCAGGGGTCCAATTGGCTGGATGTAACGTACGAAAGCGAATTAATTTTGGCGAAAGCGCCAATATGGCACTGACCCAGCCCTTTTCGGCGAAGCATGATTGCCGGACCGATCTACTCTAAACTCTACTCCCAATATTTTTTATCAGAACGGTTTAGCTCAAAGACATCGTCTCACTGCTCGCGAAAGGCCACCATGTCTGCTGTAGCACAAATCTCTGTCAATTTGCCCTATCTGCGTCGCTATGCGCGCGCCCTGACCGGGACTCAGTCCTCAGGTGATGCTTATGTCCGCTGCACACTGGAAGCAGTCCTCGCGGATCGGGCGTTACTGGACGAAGTGAACAGGGATCGGGCATCGCTTTACGCGGTATTTACGCGAATATGGTCGGCCGCCTGTATCGAAGTGGCGCCTGACGGCCACCCCGCCCAGTCGCACGAAAGCGCCGCACAGGAACGACTGGCCCGAATCACCCCGGCCAGCCGGCAGGCCCTGTTGCTGACCACGCTGGAAGATTTCAGCCGCCCGCAAACTGCGACGATCCTGAATCGATCGCTGGCGGAGGTGGAGGAACTGCTGGCCGAAGCGATTGGCCAGATCGAAGGCGAATTGGCTACTGACGTGCTGATTATCGAGGATGAGCCGCTGATCGCCATGCAACTCGAAGACCTGGTCACCGACCTTGGCCATACGGTGGTGGGAACTGCCGCCACCCGGGCGCAAGCGGAAAAGCTGTTTGCCGAGCGGCGGCCGTCCCTGGTTTTAGCCGACATCCAGCTGGCAGATGGCAGTTCGGGCATAGACGCTGTCGATCAGATGCTTAAATTGGCCGATGTTCCCGTCATTTTCATCACCGCATACCCCGAAAAGCTGCTGACCGGTGACCGGCCAGAGCCGACTTACCTGATCACCAAGCCGTTTCAGGAAGCAACGGTGCGCGCGGCGATCAGCCAGGTACTGTTTTTTGGAACCAGCCGACCTTTGCCAACCAGCACCGTTCACCACTGAAAAAATTTATCACGACGGAAAAGTTCGGGGCCAGAGTTCTTGCGGCTGAAAATCAGCCTGAAAAACTCTGGCAATTATTCTTTCCGTCATTTTCGGTTAGCCAGATAAAGCAATCCTGCATCCCGAATCCAACGCTCGGATGATAATCCTTCGCCATGCTGAACCCGTTCAACGGGCGAACCGCTACCTCATCATATTGTTCATCGTATCCAATGGGTGACAGATCACGGGGCATGATGAACCCGGGAACGTCAGTCACCGCAGGGGATGTAACTTCAGGATGACGCGGTGTTGATGTTGCGAACTCCTGACTCAATACGCTAGTCTGACATCGCTGCAGCCTATTGAAAATAGCGACCGATTATCAGGTCGATGTCCCGCGGCCTTTTACGAAATGGAGCACGATCGCTACGCCTGCGATAATCAGAAGAATGTGGATGAACGCCACCGTTACGTGAAAGACGACAAAGCTAAGCACCCAGAGGATGAGAAAGACTAAGGCGACGCCTGCAAGCATGGTAACTCTCCTTCTAGCCAGTAATATAAACGCAATTGCCAAGCAATTTTAGCCATATCAGATGGTACAATCCTGATTACGAATGGCTGGCAGGCTTGTTCCGCAGGGCAAGAAATTCCCAGCTAATCCTTTCACCAAAGGAGCGGAGACCCTGACCCCTGAGGACGGATTCCAACTGTTCCCGGCAAGGTGCGGACGAAAGGGCAATGTGGCCCATTATTTCGAGACCGGGCCGCTGCCCGAAAATTCCGGGCCGAGACCCGCCAGAATTTACCCGCAGGTCTATGTCGGAGCGGGTGGATGACTGACCATCGCTATCGCCGCTCCTGGTGGTTCGATCCTGACAACTGCATTCCTCTGGGCCAGGTCGGAGGCAAATGTCAGGGCTCGGGGTCTCCGCCCCTTGGCATTAGACCATCAGGCTCAGCAAATCGTCGATCCGCGCGGTGGCAAAGCCCACCGCGCTGTCCGAGATGCCATAGGGGATGAGCAATTGTTCGCCCACCTGCAGCACGCCGCAAGTATAGACGACGTTGGGCACATAGCCTGACCGATCGGCATCTTCGGCAGTCAACACCGGCTCTCGCGTGCGGCCGATCAATTTGGAGGGATCCTTGGCATCGAGCAGGGCGCAACCCAGTGCATATTTACGCATCGCGCCGACGCCGTGCGTGAACAGCAGCCAGCCGGCATCGGTCAGGATCGGGCTGCCGCAATTACCGATCTGGATGAACTCCCACGGATATTTCGGCTCCATCAGCAGCACGCCGTCATCGTCCCAACAATTCAAGCGGTCCGACCGCAACAGATAGAGATTCTTGCCATCCTGCCTGCCAACCATGACATAATTTCCGTCGATCTTCTGCGGAAACAGCGCCATGCCCTTGTTACGCGTAGCCCGACCGTCGATCGGCTCCAGCACAAAACTGCGAAAGTCATGCGTTCGCATCAATTCCGACCGGATCGAACTGCCCGAATAGGCGGTGTAGGTGCCAATCCATTCAAAGCTGCCGTCGTCATTTTTAAATCGCACCATGCGCAAGTCTTCCAGGCCATTGCGCTGTTGCTCGGTGACCGGAAAAATTACCGTGTTCGACAAGCTGCTTTCGGGATGCCGATACACCGTCACCGGGGCATTGCCGTCGGTCAGTGCCTCGATCTTGAGTTCCACCGCAGTGGCAAAATGGCTTTGCGGCCACAACTCGAACGAGCCATCGGCGTAAGCGATGCCTTCCCGGAACACGATCGAACTGATGTGGCCTTCGCCCACCGCGCGCAGGCTCATCACGAACCGTCGCGAACCCTCGATCATCCCTGACTGGTCGGGATGCGGCACGATCGACGGGTTCATCAGCGCCGCCGCAGCATAGGTATATTCGTGACAGAAAAAGGCCCCGATCAATCGCTTGCGCTCTGGGGAATAATTGCGCCCGGTTAAATGCAGCGAACCTTCAAGCATGGCATAGCGGGCGTCGAACACCTGCTCGGTCTGCCAATGTCTTTCCTCAAAATCCTTCAGAACCCGTTTATATTCCCGGTGCGCTTCCCGTTCCGTCAGGCCAGCGATATCCTCGATCAGCTTTTCGGCCCGCCACGGTGTCGCGCTGGTCGATTTCCAGCCGAGATGAAATGGCCGGAGCACCACCCGCGACGGGTCGGCGTGCAACCGGGTTTCGAGAATTCGCAGCGGACTGGATTTCAACGTCAGGGAGGAAGCCAAATCATTCACCTTGGGCTGCTGCATATCTGTGCTTGCCGAGCAGTCCCATCAAATTGCCACGTGCCAGGTGGTATGCCAATATCGATTCCGCACCGCAATTTTCGTTGACGCCCCTCGGGGTCACACCGTCGCGGCAGCGCCCCGACGCCAGATCGACCAGCACCACGCCGCGATCATTGGCCCCAAAGAACCAGCGATACGCAGCCAGAGCATGGGCAACCCAGCGTTCGTCCCCTGTCAGCGCATAAGCCGCAGCGGCCGCATCGATAGCGGCCTGCGCCTCCAGCGGCTGCTGGTCGAACGGCAGTTGTCCGTAATGGTAACCGAATGTTCCGGATCCGACAGGCCGGAAATAGCCCCCTGGCGCGGTCTGGCGATCGGCGATCCAGTGCAGACTATGCAAGCCCGCTGCGATCCACTCGGGGCGGCTGCGCAGCGTACCCGCTTCGATCAGGGCTTGCGAGAGACGCGGGTTGTCATAACCCAGCTTCGCCTCGAACCAGCCCCAATCCGGGCGCTGCGCCACTTCCAGCAAGCAATGGAGCAGGGTGCCGCCGCGATCGAGCAAGCGTATCGCCTCAGCATCGGCCCCGCCCGCAGGCTCGCCCCTGGCGCGGATCACCGCGCAAGCGCCCAGCATTCCGAACGCTACGGCCCGGGGCGAGTCGATAGCTGCGAAGCCGGGCAGCGCTTCGCCGAACCAGCGCCGGGCCCAGCCACGCAGATCGGCGTCGGCGGCGCGCTCGACGGTATGGCCCAGCGACCAGAGCGTGCGACCATTGGAATCTTCCGATCCCGCGTCCTCGCACCATGTCCGATCGAAGCGCATGAAATTGCGAAAGCATTTGCGATCTTCGTTCCAGGCGTGCTGGATGAAGCTGGCATAGATGACGCTCCATTTCATCCGCTCTGCCGCGCTCAATCCCGACGCCGCATTCATCAGCATCAGCGCCCGGACGTTATCGTCGAGGCAATAGCCGTGGCGCCGATCGGGAACGATGCCGATCGCATGTTGCATCATGCCGGTGGCATCGCTCATTGCAAAAACGGCTGCCAGGCCGGGCGTCGCCGTAATCGGCACGTCGAACCGCTGCCGACGCACCGCACGGCCGATCAGCGCGGCGCTGGCGGCGGCAAATTGCGGCCATGTCGTCGCGCGGCCACGAGCATAGGCACGGCGCATGATCGAAGCCAGCCGATCGGGGTCGTCGAGCAAGTGAATGATCGCCTCGGCGATCGCGACGGTGGAGTTGGGTTCGACCAGCACCCCGACCCCGTCGGCGAGCAATTCGCGCGCATGGACAAAAGGCGTGGATACCACCGCCTTGCCCAGCGCCACGGCATAGCTGAGCGTCCCCGAGGTGGCCTGTTGAAGGTTAAGATAGGGGGTAACATAGATGTCGCAGGCTTCAAGCTGATCGAGCAGGTCGCAGGTTTCGAGAAAGCGGTCGTCCCATTGGATATGCCCCTCGACGCCCAGCTCCCGCGCCTTGGCCATTAGCGTTTGGCGATAGGTTTCGCCCTGTTCCTCGACCAATTTGGGATGAGTCGCACCGACGATCCGATAGACTGTGCCGGGATGGCGCGCGACGATCGCCGGCATCGCCTCGATCATGTGTTCGAGCCCCTTGCCGGGGCCCAGCAGCCCAAAGGTCATAAGCACGTGGCGATCCTCAAGGCCCAGCACACGCTTGAATTTGGCTTCGCGACCAAACGGCCGATCGGGCGCACCATGCGCAATGACTTCGACTGTATCGGGCGATGCATCGTAGGTGTCCACGAGCAGGCCCCTGCCATATTCCGACATCACCATGATCCGCGATGCGCGAACGATCAGGTGGCGCATGATGCGGGCCTGGCGCGCCGACGGTGCACTCAGCACGGTGTGAAAGGTAACGATCAACGGGGCCGCCAGATGATCGACGAAATTGCACACCATTTCGCCATCGGGGCCACCATAGATACCGAATTCGTGCTGCAACCAGACCGCATCGACATTGTCTTTATCGATCAAACGGGCAGCATGGATGTAGGACTCGGGCTGCGATGAAGCGATAATACTGCGGACATTCGCATAGGCCAGCGGCTTGCGGCCATCGTCAAGCGCGTAAACCTCCAGTTCGATTTCGGGATGGTAAGCGCCAAGTTGCGCGAACACGTCGCTGGTAAAGGTAGCAATCCCGCATTGGCGCGGGGCAAAGGTGCCGATCAATGCGACACGCCTGACGGTGCCGCCCCTGCCGTGCGGCGCTCGCGAGAGATGAAGCTGAACGATTTCACCGCCCGGTGGCATGTCGGCAGTGATGGCAGAGCTCAGATGCTCGGCTTCAGGATCCTGGAATGTCATCGGAAGTGACCTCGATGGAGCAAGTCTGGCCAATGAACGGTTTGGCTGCTCAACTGGTTCCCTTGCAATGCAGCACGGATCGGTTGAAATCGCCCAAGACGGCCGAAAGTGAGCGATGCCGGCGAGCGCGACAGGCCGAGAAACAAAACAGCAGCGACCGGTGCGGGACGCCCGACAGCGTGGAACCATGCCTCTGCGGGGGTGTTTGTAAAATGAAGGTTTAGCCTTCGACGACCAGCTTACCCGAGGAGACAAGGCATGAATTCGACCACTGACCGCGTCAAAGGCGCGGCTAATTCTGCTGTTGGCAAGGTTAAGGAAGCAATTGGCAAAGAAACCGGCGACCCCGGCTTGGCCGCCAAGGGTGCCGCCCAGGATACCAAAGGTAAAACCCAGACAATCATCGGCAAAGGCAAGGCCGCAATCGGCCATTGAACTTGGCTGTAGTCCATTGGGGGGGGTCGCCGGCAATGGCGGACCCCCTTAGTTTTTACGGCAGGTCATCATCCCGATTTATCATTGATCGCCGCAGCAATTGCGCAATTTCGCAAGCGGTTGGATCTCAATGAATGTCCTTGGGCGGCTTTCCCAATTTATTGAGTAGTGCGTGGAAGTCGGCGGGCAGACTCTCCTGCGTCACGGCATCGTAAATTGCCCTGATCCCCTCACCCCAGGCAGGTTTATCCTGCGACGGTCGGTCGGGACGATATGACGCATCCCTTTGCCGTCGGAAATCTGGCGTATTGGACATCCCGAAAAATTCCCTGAGCGTTGGAAGTTTGATCCAGCGTGGACTTGTCTAAGCGCCTGATCCAAAAATTTATACATTATAACAGCATTTTACAGTCGCCCGCCCGGGAATACGAACGTTGATCGCGATAACGCATCTGTGCTGTTTAGCGCCATAATATCGGCCGGCTTTCATACATTCCTCATATCTGCCTGATAACCACGATAATTCCATCAAGCTGATTTAAATAGATAATTTTGCAATCTGTCTCTGAGACTGGCCCAATAAATCGCGTTAGTCACCCTGTCCCACAACTACGGCGCCGGGGTGCATTTGTTCCACCTTGGTCGACAAAAGAACACGGTCTTGGTGCCTGCCTCCAGCCAATCTTCGGGAACTGGTCCCGTTATTGACCGTTGATCGTTTAGAGCTTCAAACGCCGAGGAAAATTTATGACAACGCCTCCTGTCAGCGGACGCATGGCCGTTAACAAACCTGCGAAAGCCGCAAGAGAAATTGGCTTGAGCGCAACTGGCAAACCTCTTTCCGATGCAGAGTTTCACAACGAATTGACGGGTGTAAGCCGGCATTTGCGAGCCTTTGCCCGCTCGCTGTGCGGCTGCCGCGACCGCGCCGACGATCTTGCCCAGGAAACTTTGTTGAAGGCCTGGGCAGCGCGTGATCGTTATGTGGCAGGCACCAGCTTTCGGGCGTGGACCTTCACCATCTTGCGTAATCATTATTTCGGGCAGTTGCGGCACGAACGGTTCACCGGCGCCTATGACGAAGCCGTTGCCGAACGTGTGCTGCAAACCCGAGGCAATCAGGAAAGCATGGTTGAAGCTACTGACGTCCTGCGCGCTCTGGCAACGCTGCCGGACGCCCAGCGCGAGGTATTGATCCTGGTTGCTATCGGCAATGTCGGTTATCAAGAGATCGCCCAGATCTGCGGGATCGCGCTCGGGACGGTCAAAAGCCGGATCTCGCGTGCCCGCGCGATGCTGGCGGCGGTGATGGAAAGCGGCTTGCTTCCAGACTTCCGTCATAATTTCACGCTGGAGGGCGATGTCATCGATGCCTTCTTCGCGCAATTGCACCAAGTCGTGCTTCAGGAAGAGCAGAAGCGCCTGGCAGCCTGATCAAGGCGCCGAAAAATTGCCGATGAATCAATTGTAACATTCGTTTGGCGCGTGGCGCATTGGCATCTGCTAATATCGCAATGGATGGCTCTGGCCACCCGGGCCGAAAGTTTGCTTCCGAAACCTCTGTCATACTCAACTCGTCTGACGGGCAAGCCGCCGCTGCGTTTCAGCAGCTATTGCGCCTCCGCATCTGACGGTTTGCAGAGCGCGGTACGGCACGATAGCATTGCCTCGTCCGCTGGCAAAATCATGCACTGCGCGACAAAGGCAAGGGGGCCGGATTGCTCCGACCCCCCTGATTTTTGGACTAATTGTCCGATTGAGTAAGCGTTAGCTGCCGGAACCGGGACCGTACGTGATCTCCACGCGGCGGTTCTGCACTTCGCGCACACCGTCGGCGGTGGGCACGCGTGGGTTCATTTTGCCGAAGGCCTGGCTCGAAATGGTCGAGTCAGCGATACCATGGGCCGTCAGATAGCCACGGGCCGCAGCGTTACGCCGTGCCGACAGTCCCAGATTATACTTCTGAGTGCCCGACAAGTCGGTGTAACCGGCCAGCATGATCGGCACCGAGCCGCAATTGCCATAGGCCTGGATCGCGCTGTCCAGGATCGAGTTCGCCTCAGGGGTAAGGTCAGACTTATCCCAGTCGAAAAACACGATAAACGGACCCTTGTTGCACACAGCGACCGGCAGCGGAGGCGGCGGCGGTGGCGGTGGCGGTGGGGGCGGCGGCGGCGGTGGTGGTGGTGGTGGAGCAGCCTCCGGCTTGGGCGATCCGAAGTGATACGTCAGCGTGCCCATCACGGAGTGGGAACGCAGCTTCACGTATTCTCTTGTTCCGTCGCTGAAGTGAAAACGATCGGCATCCGGGTGGAAATAACGATACCTCAAACCGACGCTGACATGCGTACCGACCGGCATATCGACGCCGCCGATCAACTGCCAGGCAAACCGGCTGTCCTGGCCATTGATATCTCCCGTCGGAAACACATGGATTTTTTGGTGCGTCTTGGCCCAGCCAACGCCGCCGCCAGCGTAGAACTGCAGCCCGTGCGAAGGTCCGAATTCGGCCAGAGCATTGCCCATCACCGCAAACGTAGCTTGACGGCCATAAAGACCTTCACCCTGTTTTATCGTGCCGGTGGGCGTGTACAGCCGGCTGGCGTGGATCCGCTCGTAATTGACATCGCCTTCAATCTTGAAATGCCCGAAATCATAACCGAGCTGGCCACCGGCATCCCAACCGAGCTTGTTATGAAGTGTGTCACCTGGGGCAACGCCAGGCAGGCCGGCCGCAGCGCCAGCGGCCATAGCATCGCTTATGCTGCCAGTAATGTGCTGGTTGTTGGTGATCACGCCACCGCCATTGATAGAAACATAAGGCCCGGGCTCCCCGGCGTACGCCGTCGTGCCCAGCGCTGTGGAGGCCAGCGCCAAAACCATAACCATTCTTTTCATGCTCGTTCCCTTCTTGTGCAAAATCCTGAGACGCAGCCCGGAGACCGCATTTTCAGATTTCAGGGACCAAAATGAATGGGTGCGCACTTTGTTGCATCGCGGTGCAATTCCCAAGAAATTTGTGGGGAACTGAGGCAAAGATGCAACACTCATCAGCCCGTATGTTGCTCGGAAGAAAGCAATTTGCCCAAAGGCAAGCCAGGATCGGGTGTTGCTGCGGATGGAGCAAAGCCAAACCCCAAAGCCAAAGCCCCAAAGCTGAGGCGATGGCAAGCCACCAAGCATTTTAGCGACGTCGATGTTGGCCTGAATACGTCACCGCTAAAGATTTTGATTGCGATCTCAGCCGGTGACAGAACTGAAGAAGTCCAATTTTTGTGATATTTCGTCTAAATCGAAGATTTAGTCAAAATTTCGCATCGCTGCGAAGCTCGCATATCATGAATGTTTAAACTTTTTTCTCAACCTGAGTTTCGGGTCAGACACCCGGCGATCCCGTCAATAATTTTCCGTGGCGACGGTTTTTAGTATAATCTGACGTGGCGGCTAAAAAATGGGGACGGGTCATGGGCTTAAGACATCTGGTTCTATTTGCAGCAAGCATTGCCGGTCCCGCCGCCGCTGGCGCTTCGGACAAGCCCCCAATCGGCGCTTCGGAAAAACCGGCCAGCGCATCGGACAAGCCTGCAATCGGCGCACCGGCGGGCTGGATCAAGCCACAGCAGCCGGCGGCCATGTCCGGGGCACTGGATGCCGCCGCGCTTCATCTGTTGCTCAGGGACGAGCAAATCTCGTTCCACGGCGACACCAGCCGGACGTTCACGTCGACCGCCATCCAGGTGGCCAAGCCCGAGGGATTGACCGCGCTTGGTACTTTTGCGTTGGCGTGGAAGCCGGAAACCGACCGGGTGACGGTCCATTGGCTGCGGATCAGGCGCGGTGTGTCAATCATAGACGTGCTCAATGGCGGCCAGCCGTTCACGGTGCTGCGGCGCGAGCAGAACCTTGAACGGGCAGCCATCGACGGCGTTCTGACCGCGACCATGCCGATCCCTGGCCTGGCAGTTGGCGACACCATCGAAATGGCATGGACGATCGAGCGCACCGAGCCGCTGCTGAAAGGCCATCACGACCTGGCGCTCGACGCGGGCACCGGCGGCAATATCGCGCGACTGGGCATCGCCGCGCAGTGGGATGGCGATGACCGGATCGTCGTGCGCAGCCATAATTTGCCCGCCCGGCTCAACAGCACCCCCCGCAGCCTGGTGCTGGCTACCGATGCCGTCGAACCGCTGGTCGTGCCGCAAGGCGCGCCGGTCCGCTTCAAGCTGGGTCGGCTCATCGAGCTGAGCGATTTTCCTGATTGGGCCTCGGTCAGCACCATTTTCGCGCCACTGTTCGGGACCGCGCGCCAGTTGCCGGCGGGCTCGCCGCTGCATGCCGAGATCGCCCGCATCCTGGCGGCATCGCCCGATCCTGCGACCCGTGCCGGGCTGGCGTTGACGCTGGTGGAGGACAACGTCCGCTACCTTTACATCGGCCTCAACGACAGCAATCTGCGGCCCGCCCCAGCCGACGACACCTGGCAGCGCCGGTTTGGCGACTGCAAGGCCAAGACCGCATTGCTGTTGGCGCTGCTCGATGGCTTGGGGATTGCCGCCGAACCGGCGCTGGTCAGCACCCGGCTGGGCGACGGCATGGATCAACGCCTGCCCAATGCCAGCCAGTTCGACCACGTCATCGTCCGCGCGGCGATTGCCGGGCAGATCTACTGGCTGGACGGCACCCGGCTGGGCGACCGGCGCCTTGCCGATCTGACGGTACCGGACTTTCACTGAGCTTTGCGGATCAAAGCCACAGGCGGCGGGCTTGAATCGCTGCTGGTCGCGCCGCAAACCGCGCCCAACATGACCCTCGACCTCCATCTCGACGCGTCGAAAGGCATCCTGACGCCGGCCCCGGCGCATGCCGAGGAAACTTTTACCGGCGATGCCGGGGTCGCCATTCACGCCACCCTGGCGGCGGTATCAAAGGGTGCGCTAGACCAGCAATTGCGCCAGTTCTGGTCGCATCAATATGATTTCATTACCCCGCAAAAGGTGGCCGAAAGCTGGGACGAAACTTCGCGCACCGAACGACTGGTTATGGACGGCAGTGCGCGGATGGGATGGGGCGACGCCGGCAACGGCACGCGGCGGTATCAACTCGATGGCGTTCAGGTCGGCTGGCACAGCGACTTTCGGCGCCAGCCCGGCCCGGACAGCGACGCCCCCTTCGCGCTCGGCTATCCCTGGTTTTCGGAGTATCGTGAGACCGTCACGTTGCCGGGCGGCGGACGCGGCTTTTCGCTCAGCGGCGCCAATGTCGATGAGACCCTGGCGCGCTCTGCCATTTATCGCCACGCTGAAATTGCAGGCAACCGCGTGACCATGGTCACCAGGTCGCGGCCACTGGCGGCGGAATTGCCTTATGCCGAGGCTCAGGCCGCGAACGACAGGCTGCGCGCTTTGGCCGACGGCAGCGTCAATATCATGCTCGACAACCGGCAATATGCGACCACGCCCGACGACGCCACGGCGTTGCTGGCCACGCCTGCGCAGGCAGGAGAGGCGGGTTATCAAGCGCATCTCGACGCATATCTGGCGACCGGCGACGCCGCCAAAGGGCTGGCGGAAGCCCAGCGTTATGTCGCGGCGTTTCCGCGATCGGCATTAGCGCTGGGTGCGCGCGCGATGTTCGAAGCCGCCGTAGGGAAGGAACTGCCGGCAACGACCGACGCCGCCGCTGCTCTGGCAATCGCTGCCGACACGAACAGCGCGAAAGCCGTCACCGCGTATTACAAGCAAAAGGCGCTAGAGGCCAACCAACAGGGGACCAGGCCCGTTTTTCTGGCCTGGATGAAATGGGGCGCAGCGCAAAACTGCGCGCGTCAGCACGATTATGCCTGCACTCGCCAGAATGCCGAGGCCGCGTTAGCCCTGCAGCCCAATCTCAGCATGGTCTATGTGCTATTGGCCAACGCCAGCAAGCCAGAGGGCCGAACCGCCAATGCCGTCGCCATCGCTGACCGAATGATAGCGACGGCCCCCAAGGACGCCGACATGCAGGCGGTGGCCGGGGTGATCTACTGCTCGGTCGGCCAGCGCGCCAAGGGCATGGCCGCTTTTGCGGCTTCGCTGGCGATCATGCCTAACATCGTTGCCTATTCAAACCGCGAACAGTTTTTGCCGCGCGGCGATCTTGCCGCGCGTAAACGCGACCTGGACGCCGTTCTGAAGCTCGAACCGGCCACCGTCGAGGACAAGCTGGCGCTGGCCCGCTGGCAAGGCGATGCGGGCGATCATATGGGGCAGATCGCGACGCTCCAGGCGGTTGCCGCCAGCCAGGCGGAGGGCGCGGAGCCCGATATCGCCCTAACCATCCAGATCGGCGCGGCCTATGCCGCTGCCGGGCAAGCGGACAAGGCGCGCGAGAATTTTGCCGAGGCACGCGGCTATGCTGCCGGTACGCGCAATTCGGGTTGGTTCAACGATTTGTGTTATTCGGCGGCCAAGGCCAATTTCGACCTCGCTACGGCGCTGACCGATTGCACCCGGGCGCTGGCGCTGCTGCCAAAAAACGCCGCCGTGCTCGACAGCCTGGGCTTCGTCCAGTTGCGGCTTGGACATCTCGCCGATGCGATTGCCACTTACGATCAGGTACTCGCCATCGACCCTGCCGAAAATCATTCGCTTTACGGCCGGGGCCTGGCGTATTTGCGCCACGGCGACACAATGAAAGGGCAAGCGGACATCGCCGCCGCCCTGCAGGTGGACGCCGGCATCGCCGCCGAGTTTCGAGGCTTTGGCGTCGTTCCGTGATGCGCTGAATCAGCCGGCTGGCTTGTTGACCGCGATCAACAAGCGTTGCGCAATCATCCGGTCGACCGTTGCGGTGAAATGGCCGTCGGGCAGGAAATTGCGCGGGTCGCCGACGCTGGCAACTTCATCGCTGCGGATCACCGTGGCCCCCGCCTGTTCGAGCGCGGGGCCAACCAGACGGGCCAGTGAATCCGCGCCGCTGCCGCGATCCTGAAGCAGGATGACGAACGGTCGCTGGCCGCGCGCGCGGACTTGCCGTCAATGGACCGCCCTTAGTCTAAATATTGGGCCATTCCGCCCGGCCTCAGATGGGGAGTCGGACGGCGTCGCAAAAATGCGGCCGACAACGATGGCCAGCACGACCGTGATCAGCACCACACCTTGCAGCAATTGCCAAGAAGGATCGAGCGTTTGTTAAGAGGTTGCGGCAGCAGATGGCGCGCGCTCGATCGGGTCGGCCACCATCGGTGGCAAGAAGGCGACAAACAGTGCGAAATCCCAGAACCGCTGCACCGGCTCGACGCGGCCCTGCGCCGCGTCAAGCGTATAACTCAGCGACTGGAAGGTAAATAAACTGACCCCCACCGGCGGCACGACCACGGCGGTGCCGGCGATTGTCATCAACCCAAGCTGCGTCGGTGCCCAGGCCATAGCCAGAGAGCCATGCAGCACCGCCGGCCAAACGATGTTGAGAAACAGAAAGCGCGGATCCCATCCGCTCGCGGCAAAGCTTCTCCGTAATGGGCCGGCAATGTCAATGAGCGGTGGCTGCGGAGGTGATGCCGCCTGCACATCAGCTCGAAATGCTGCATCGCCCCGCCATTCGTTTTACGCCCACGCAAGCGCGGTCACGAAATCCAGTCGCCGGTTGCCCAGCAAGGCGATGCCCCCTAATTGGTGGTCATGGTCTCTCCGTTAAGCCCCGCCACGATTGCGCCGTTCCATGCCATCACCGTCAGCCGGCTGGCTCATCGATTGCAGGCGGCCGGACGCTCGATCATCCACATGGAATTTGGCCAGCCCTCTACCGGGGCGCCCGCCGCTGCGATTGCCGAGGCGCATCGCGTGCTCGACAGCGATGCCATGGGGTATTGGGAAAGCCCGGAACTGAAGGCCCGCATCGCCCGGCATTATGCCGAAACGGACGGCGTCACAGTCCTGCCCGAGCAGATCATACTGACCTGCGGCGCCTCCCCCGCGCTGGTGCTGGCGCTGAATACGCTGTTCGTGCCGGGCGCGCGGGTGGCGTTGGCGCGGCCGGGT
Source organism: Sphingomonadales bacterium (assembly GCA_043740855.1). GTDB lineage: Bacteria > Pseudomonadota > Alphaproteobacteria > Sphingomonadales > Sphingomonadaceae > Novosphingobium. Next base: position 37,727 of record JAYUBN010000148.1, read on the forward strand.
TATGTGGCTTATCGCGGCACGCTGGCGGCGCTGCATATGGAGCCGGTGGAAATGGCCTGCGGTCCTGCCGAGCGCTATCAGATCACCGCCGCCGCGCTGGACCGGCTGGACCCTGCGCCCGACGGCTTGATTGTGGCCAGCCCCGCCAATCCCACTGGCACGATCATCGCCGCTGATGAACTGGCGGCGATTGCGCGGGTTTGCGCTGCGCGCAATATCCGCATCATCTCGGACGAGATTTATCACGGCATCAGCTATGGCCAGCCCGCTGTCAGCATGTTGCGCTATGCCCCCGACGCCCTGATTATCAACAGTTTCTCCAAATATTTCAGCATGGCCGGCTGGCGGCTGGGCTGGCTGGTAGTGCCACCGGCGCTGATCGAGCCCGCGTTCGCGCGCGTCGGCAATCTTTTTCTGACGCCCCCTTCGCTTGCGCAGAAAGCGGGGCTGATCGCCTTTGATTGCCGAGACGAGCTGGAAGGCCATGTCGCCAATTATGCCGCCAACCGTGCGCTGATGCTGGCGGCACTGCCGGCTTTGGGGCTTGCGCGGATCGCCCCGCCCGATGGCGCTTTCTATATCTGGGCGGACATCGGCCATCTCACCGATGACGCCATGGCCTTCTGCATCCGGTTGCTGGAGGACACCGGCGTCGCCACTGCGCCGGGGATCGATTTCGACCCGGTGGATGGCCACCGCTTCATCCGGTTCAGCTTTGCCGCCTCCACCGATGAGCTGCGCGAGGCTCTGGCACGCATGATCCCGTGGTTTGCCCGCCAACCGCGCACCGCCATTACGACCAGCTTCGCCGGTGGCAGTTCTTCTGCGTTTAAACCTGCGTCATCATGATCCGCGCGACGGAGCGCTTGCCGTCCCTGCGCTCAAGCTGGACGATGGCATCGACCACGCTCGACACGTAGTGAATAATATCTTCCCGCCGCAGACCCACACCTGATTGCAGCACGATCAGCGCCAGTTGCTCCAGCGCGCCTTCGGGGCTGTCGGCGTGGATCGTTGAAATCGAGCCGGGATGGCCGGTGTTGACGGCGCGCAAAAAACTATAGGCTTCGAGCCCGCGCAATTCGCCCAGGATGATGCGATCGGGGCGCATCCGCAGCGCCGCTTGCAACAGATCATCGGCGGTGACGCGGGCCTCGCCGAGTTCGCCTTTGACCGCGAGCAGGCTGGCGGCGTTGTCGTGGACAATATTGAGCTCGGCGGTATCCTCGATCAGGATCAGCCGTTCCTTGCGAGGGATTTCCTTCATCAGCGCATTGAGAAACGTAGTCTTGCCCGTGGAGGTGCCACCCGAAATCAGGATATTGCGCCGGCTGCGGACAAGTTCGGCCACAAAGGCGGCGATCTGCGCTGGATCGTCGCCTTGCGGGGCATCCGCCGGGCGCGGCGCGACCGCCCCCCGGCTGTACAGCGTCCGGGCAAAGGCGCCGTCGGCGGCGTAATCTGCCAATGTGAATTCGGGCACGATATGCTTGCGGATGGCCATGGCCAGCAGGCCACGCGTCGCCGGGGGCGCCACCACCTGGACGCGGGCCCCATCAGGCAGGGTGGCAGCGAGCAGCGGATGTTCGCGGCTGATCCCCTGATGGCTGAGATTGGCGATCTGGCGGACCAGGTTCCACAGTCGCGCCTCGCCCAGATCGGGCATGAAATGGTGTTCGATCGCGCCGCCCATGGTCTCCACCCAGACCTCGCCGGGGCGGTTGATGAAGACATCGGTGACTTCGGGCCGCGCCAGTACCGGCAACAGCGGTGCCAGATAGACCTCCAGATAACGGACCGCACCAGTCATCTCATCGCACCAGTCATCTCATCGCACCTGTCATCTCATCGCACTAACGGCGTGCCGCTGAAATCAAGATCATGCGCGACCATCACCGCGATCTCGGCGCCCTCGCGCACCTTGACCGTCGGCGCGCGATTGACGTTGGGGATCAGTTGCTGGCCGACACTTGCGGATTGCGCTGGCAGGCCGAGGTAAACGGTGCTGCCGCTCGACGACTTCTGCGAGGCCAGATTTACTCCCACCGCCAGCGCCGATTGCAGCACTGCACTCGAAAAGCGCGCCAGGAAATGCGAATTGACCTGACCAGGTACGCCAGCGCCGCCCATCGTGTCCGATACCGGCGAGCCGATGCGGATAGCCACGCCGTCGGGTCGAATCAGCCGTGTCCAGGTGATAAGGATACGGCGCATGCCGGGGCTGGGGTCCGCCCGGAACTCGCCAAACAGCCGGCTGCCGCGTGGAACCAGCACGCGCGAGCCGTCGAAACCCCGCGCGTTCTGCGAGACGATGGCGCGCGCCAGACCGGGACGGTCCGAATCGAGCGGCGTTTCCAGCACTGCAGTGATGATCGCGCCCTGCGGGATGACCGAGGCACGATTGCGAATGAGCGTGGCACGCACGGTATCGTCCAGTTCCGCACCCGGAACCCCTGGCTCGCCACCATTGACTGCCGCGCCCGATCCAGCGGTAAGATCGACCACCAGCGCCGGACCAGCACTGCCGGCGGGTGCGCGCGGCGGCGGCGGGGCGAACGATGGCTCGGCCATGGCCTGCGGCGGCGGCGGCATCGGTTCGCGCAGCGGCGGCGGGGGGGGCATCATCGCGAGCGGGGGGGCGGGCCGCTTAAGATAGATCACCACCGGGGCGGGTGCTGGCGGCGGCGGCGGAATCTCCAGCGGCGGGGGGTTGAGCGGCAATTGCGACGAGGCACGCGCCTGGCCGTCCTGCACATCGAGCCGCGCCTGGCGCCGCGCATTCAGGAACAGGAACAAAGCCAGCGCCAGCACCACCCCCAGCACGATCAGCAGCGGCGTCGGCAGCCCCGTGCCCGGCAGAGCGACGCCAGGGCGCGGATCAGCGCCGGGATCGCGGGTTTGCTGTCGCGGATCCCGGCTTTCCTCGCGCGGATCCCCACCTTCAGCTCGCGGATCAAAGGCGCCCGGCGCGGTCATCGCTGCGGCTGCACCCGATCGGCGCTGGCGCGCGCGCGGCCCAGCACGAACACCAGGCGGCGATGCACGCCCTCGACCCGATAGACGCCGCCCTGCATCACGCCGTTGACCAACGCCAGATGGTCGCGCTCGTCCTGTTGATACACCGCCGGAATGGTCTGGTCGGCGGGCCAGCGGATGGCCGTGGCGGCGCCATCGTCAGTGACCGTCGCCGGCCAGATCGTCTTGTCGCCACGCAGCTTGTACCGAATTGGTGCCGGCGGCGCCACAACCGCGAGTACCGGTTCGGCAAGAGACTCGGGGTAGGTGAAGCTGACGAGATAAGGCTGCACGCCATCACCCATCATCGCGCCATGCCCGGCCCCATACAGCGTGAAATTATAGGTGCGCTGATCCGACATCACGGTAAGGTTGGTCGGCGGCGGATTGCCCAGCGGCTTGATCACCATATGGTCGGCGCGACGATCCACGGTGACTTGCCAACCGGCGCTGTCGCCCAGCGTCACCGTTTCGACCCGCTCATCGGGCGAGAACACCACCGTTACCGCGTAGCCCGCAGCGACGTGCAGCCCCACAACTTGCTGCGGATCGTAGGCCACGGTCTGGATATGCGCATCGCCGTCGCCGGCGCGCGGCGTGATTTCGGCGCACAGCGGCGCCGTCAGCAGCGCCAGCGCCATGCTGGCGACGATGGCAATCGGGCCGTTCATCGCCCGCACCTCATCACAACGTCGGGACCGCGTCAGGGCCCGCAACCTGGCCGGCCGGGCGGGGATAAACACGCCCGTCCTGGTTTTGGAAGGCGGGGATCGGCATCGCGAGGGTTCCGGGCGCCGCGTTCGGGCGCGCGATCGCAGCAGGCCCCGGCGTCAGCGGCGCTTGCTCGGGCGGCGGGGCTTCCTGATCGCGGCGATACTGCACCACTTGAAAGCCCAGCGGATTGACCAGCCGATCGGCCAACGCCATCGGCTCGCCCGAAAAGTGATAGCGCACCACCGCTGCCCAGAAAGCGCGAGGATGCGCGCCTTGACCAGCGTCATGCTGCTCGGTGTAAAAACGTACCAGCGCGGTATTGGCGCCCAGCGGCGAGACGCTTTCAACTTGCGCCTTCACCAGACTGGTGCGCGGATAGCGGCTGATCGGACTGTCCGGATTGTCGCGCGTCATTGTTCCCAGATAATCGCGCCGCGCCGCGTCCGCCGACCATAGCGCCACCTTTTGATACTGGTCAGGCAGGCTGTTGATATCGAAAGTTTCTCTGGCGACGACATATTGCGCCAGCAGCGATTGGGTCAGCGCTGCCTGCGGCTTTATGATGGGCGGATGCGCGGGGTCCAGCGCCTCGACGAAGCCGGTATTACGGTCGACCAGCAGGGTATAGGGGACGACGGTCTTGAGCGGGGCCAGCGCGATCAGCGCCAGCGCCTCCAGCGCGGCAATCACTACCGCGACCCCCGCCAATGCCCACGCCAGTCGCCGCGAGCGATCGAGCGCGGCCTGGCGATCCTGCGCCCAGCTGCGCGCCTGGGCATAATAGGCCTGATGCGGGCTGGCGTCATCGCCCGGCGCGATATCCGTCTCCCCTGCAAAAGTCGTGTCGCCTGCGCTCATTGTCCCGTCTCCATGCGACCGGCGTCGCGTCGCCCGGCCGACGGCGACATCCGCTGGGCTGTGCGTCTGCCGGATTGCCCCAGCGGCAGCGGCACCATGACCACTTGCGACAGCCGCGCGGCCGGTTCACGCGGGGCAATCGCGGGCACTGTCGACGCAGTACCTCCGCCCGTTCGCGCGTCGCGCCGCTCGATCGCGCGGGCAGCGTCAGCGACCTGCTCGGCCCGGCTGCGCTCTCCCCGCTGTTGCATCTGCGAGCCCGATCCGGCCCAGGCTTGACCAGCCGAAGACGCCACATCACGCGGCGCCAAGACCTGCTCGACATGGCTCCGCAGCGCCGTCGGCAAGCGAAACGCCGCGGTGGTGCGCGCCAAGGCAATCAACGCCGCCAGCATGATTACGGCAAAGCAGCCGCATGTCGCCAGCATGTTCTGCGGCAACTGCCCGGCGGGTTGGCCTTGATCCAGCACATCGCGCAATGCCTGCACTTGCGGCTCGATGACCGCCAGTTCTAGCGCAATGACCAGCGCCGCCGCCACGCCGGCCAGCGTCGCGCCCGCCAGCACCCGGACCCAGCCGACAAACAGCCCGCGCGTCGAATCGAACAGCAGGCAGGCGATGAACAATGGCCCCAACGCCAACAGTAATGCCGTTATCACATGCACTGACAGCGTCCCCGCCAACGCCGCGCCGACCAGCAGGCGGTCGGCGGAAAGCAGCGCCGCGCGCGCCTCGACCGTGGGCGCGGCAGGGCTGGTCGGTCCACTAGCGGCCGGCGATGGCAAGAGCGCCGGCGGAGTCTGCAGCGCAGGGGTTTGGCCCACGACAGGCGCAGCCGGGTTGCCTGGCGCAATCGCGGCCGCGTCTACCAATGGCACCAACTGACGGGCCAAATCACCCAGCGCGGCGTGAACGCCTTGCACCCGATCGATCAATCGCCCCGGAGCATCGCCGCCAACCCCGCCGGGCGCCAGCACGCGTGATGCAAGATCGGCCGGGCCGCCGGTGACCACATCGTAGACCAGCGGCTGATAGGCCGCCCATTGCGTCGCCAGGCTCAGCACAAATCCCAGCCGGATCGCCGACATGACCCCTTCGCGGATCGTGATCTGACCGCCCAGCAACAAGCGATAGCCGATCAGCGCGACATAGATCGTCAGCAGCCCCGACAAGGCCATGCCGAACCCGGTCGACGGCCCCAGCGCGCGATAACCATCCACGCCAAGCGCCAGGCTGTGGCAATCGACAAAGCTGACGACCTGACTGACGTAAGGCCCGGTCGGATCGAAGGCAGGGCAATTCGCCATCACGCCACCCGCAGCAGTTCGGGCAGCCAAGCCGCCGGGTCATCGCCGGTACGCGCGCGGATTTCATCGAGCAGGCGCACGACCCGCTCGCGGCCGGACAGGATCGTCAGCAATTCATGCTCGCCCGCCAGATTGAGCCGCACAACTACGCTATGCTGCCCGTGCTTGACCAGAAAACAATGCGCCGTGTCGGGGAGCGTGCGCACCAGATCGTATTCATGCCGGGAAAGGCCGAAACCGTTGATGTAATCCTGCGCCTGCGCCTTGGGATTGGCGGTGAAAATCTGCGTTGCCGCCTGCTCGACGATGGCACTGGCGATGCGGCTGGACAGCGCATCCTCGGCATTTTGAGTGACGAAGCCAACCACGCCGTTGCGCTTGCGGATGGTTTTTTCCCAGTCGCGGATGCGCGCCACGAAAATGTCGTCGTCCAGCGCCTTCCAGCCTTCGTCGATGACGATGATCGCCGGGGTGCCATCGAGCCGTTCATCCACGCGGTGGAACAGATACATCATCGCCGGAGTGCGCAGCAGCGGATCGTCGAGGATGCGGGTCATGTCGAAGCCGACCGTGTCATTCGACAAATCCACGGCATCGTGGGCATTGTCGAACAGCCACGCGTGCTCGCCCTCGCCCCACCACGCGCGCAGCCGGGCATGGAGATCGCGGGCATGGGGGCGGTGGCCGCCGCGAAACAACTCGACGAAGCTGCGCAATCGGCGATAGGCGGGTGGAGCAACGAAATTGGCATCCACCGCTTCCTTGATTTGCTGCTGCTCGGCGGCGCTCAGCGGCTCACCGTCTCCGGTGGCGAGCCGTGACACCCAATCAATAAGAAACCGGCGGTTCTCGGGGCTGTCGGCCAGTTGCAGCGGATTGAGGTGGCTGGGCGTACCCGGCCGCAGCACGTCGTAGCCGCCGCCAATAGCGCGGATAAACAATTCGGCGCCGCGATCCTTGTCGAAGAACACGATCCGCGGGTGAAACCGCCGCGCCTGCGCCAGCAGGAAATTGACAATCACCGTCTTGCCTGACCCCGAAGGGCCTATGACCGTGAAATTGCCAAGATCACCATGGTGAAAATTGAAGTGATAGGGACCCGCAGCGGTGGTCTCGAACAGCGTCACCGCCGACCCCCAGTGATTGCCCGCAGCGCGCCCCAATGGAAAGTTGTGGCTGCTCGCAAAGCTGGCGAAATTGGCCGACCCGATCAGCGCCCGCCGCGCGATATGTTTGAAATTTCCGGGAAATTGCGCCCAGAACGCCGGTTCCAGTCCCACTTCCTCGCGCACCGAGATAATGCCAAGGTCAGTCAACGCGGCCTGCACCTCGGCAACCCCGCCATCGACTTGCGCCTGATCGCTCCCGCGCACCATGATCGTCAGATGGTGCTCGCCAAAGGCGGCGCGGCCGGCAGCGGCGTCGTCCTTCGCCTGCGCCAGTTCGTCGCGCAGGCTGATCGCCTCGTCATCCGAAGAGCGCATCCGGCGCAGTGCCAGATTCATCCGCCCGAGGCCCGCCTGCCGGTCGACGAAGGCAAAACTCTGGCTGATTACCAGCTCTATCGGAATGCGCAGCAGGTCGTCGAGCATGCCGGGGGTCGTCTGGCCCGGATAATCCTTGACCGAGACCACCGCCGCCAGCGCACGCGGCGCCTCGCCAGTCGCACCCAGTTCCAGCGTGTCCAGCCCAAAGCTGACACGGCGATACGGCAGATATTCGCCGGCATCGCCATGCGGCAAGCGCACCGGCCGCAATTCAGCATTGTAGATCGCCGAGAGGAATTCGAGCACCTCCGAACACGGCCCGCCGGGGGTATCGTAAACCGACAACAGACGCGGACCATAACTCGCCATGCCGGAGGCCAATTGGTCACCCGCCGCTTCCAGCGCGCGACATTCGGCGGCGATGGCCGCTCCGTCATTGTCACCGGAACTGGCCCCGGTCCGGCCGAACAGCCCGGCCAGCCGATCGACAACCCCTGCCCGGCCCGGCATCGGTCGGCGGATCAGGGTGACGAACAGCTCGTTGGCGTACAGCTTGCGGGTAGCGAGGCGATCCTGCCAAATCGCGTCGAGGTGCCGGCTGAAGTCATCGGCAAAGGTGCCATCCCCGCCCGGCACAACCCGGCGCCGCAAGACGTGGTGGTAGATCGCGAAACGCGAAGAGCCAATCGCCCGCAGGCTGGCATCGCGCAGCGCCTTGCGGTAATTGAGATCGTCGCTGTCCGCCGTCTCGAACAGCAATCCGCTGAGTTGCATCACCAGCATCAACGTGCCGTCGCGCAGCGCGACGATCCGGTCGGTGACATGGTGGCCATAAGGCAGCCGGCTGCCGGCGGTCTGCTCACGGTCAAACCTTGGTGGCGCGCGGTTCAGGTCAGCCCCATTCAGGCTAGCCCGATTCAAGTCCGCGCGCTTCGTATCCGCGCTTTTCAGGCGCGATAGGAATTGCATCGCCAGAACCCGAAATTGCGTACGCGCGGGCAACGCGTAACGCGCACCAGCCAGATATCGAAGATGCGCGGCTCGCGCAGGCAGGCGGCAAAGCCGACGAGGTGCACGATCAACGCGAAAGCGACCACCCAGACGGACCTGAAAATCAGGAATGCCTCGGTCGACATCACGAAGTTGATCACGAAGAAAGTGTAAGTCACGCCGGCGAACATCTGCGGTCGGGTCAATGCGACAAATAACGGGTCGCGATCCAACCCTCCGCTCGCCACGCCAGACCGTGAGGCATCCGACTGGATCATGGTCTGGCAGTCGTCGTTATAGCGTAGTCACTCACCATCACGCTCTAATACCCGCCAGCAGCGGTCGACTGGATGCCCGCGACGATACTGGCCGCGCCAAACAGGATAAAGCAGCCCAGGATCACGGTGAGACCATAGCGCCAGTTCATCCGCCCGGTCAGCATCATGAAGCCAACGACTGCCACTGCGATCACTGCTGCTACAGTTGCGACCGTTCCCAGCAACGTGCCTTGCAACCAGTGCATGGCCCCGACGATCGGGCCTGATCCCGCTGGATCATAGCTTTCGGTCTGGGCCCAAGCCGGCGTGCTTGTCGCTGCCAGCAAGACCGCCCCGGCAAATTTTTTCTCGCTCATGTCCATCACCTGACACGACTAATCTGCCCAAGGGTTGGACGCAATCTGTTTTACAACCACTGAATGTCCGGTTTCAGCCAAAATGCGGATGTGCTCGCGCAGCGGCGCATCGGCTTGCGCGCAAGCGCGTTCGAACATGGCGGTGGCGGCGGCCCGGCGACCCTGTCGCAACAATTCGATGCCGTGATTATACGCACCGCGAAAATAGCCGCCTTCGGCTGAGCGGCAATACCATAGCGCAGCGGCGGCGGCATCGCGCGGCGCGCCCCAGCCTTCCTCGAGGCAGCGCCCCAGCAGGTTCATCGCGCGCGCGTGGCCAAGCCGCGCCGCGCGTTCGTAATGCGCTATCGCCGCGCTGCGATCCTGGGCAACACCGCGTCCGTCGAACAGCATGTTGGCAAGATTATACATCCCCCAGCTGTCACCCAAGCCGGCGGCACGCTGGTACCAGTCGCCTGCTGCAATCAAGTCGATAGCAGTGCCCCAGCCCAGTTCGTGGCAGCGACCGACCATGTTCTGCGCCTCGCCCCTGATCTTCGATTCGACACCGCTTGATCGCGCGGCCTTGGCAAACCAGCGCAGCGCCATCAGCTTGTCCTCCGGTACCCCGGCCCCGTCGAGCAGCATCCGGCCCAACTGCACCTGCGCCGCAGCAATGCCGCAAGCCGCCGCCGCTTGCACCCAGGGCGCCGCCGATGCCGGATCGCCGCCCAGCGCTTCGGCCAGCTCGGCAACGGTCATGGCTTGCAGCCGGGCCATGCGGTTGCAACGGTCTTCGGCGCGACTGGCGCGGGCGATGGACCGGGATAGTTGCGATGTCATATCAATCAGGCGCCAGTCGCAGGTCAAGCACCCGCCGTGTTTTGTCAGCGAACCCTAAAATCATACCTCGCCCCATTCGCGCAGCAGATTGTGATAGAGGCCGGTGAGGCGCAGGATGGCGGCCCCATCGCTGCCGCCGCCAAAGGTCAGCGCCTGGATCGACTGATCGAGATCGTGCAGCATGTCGCGATGATCGGAGCCCTTGACCATGCTCTGGACCCAGAAAAATGCGGCGAGGCGGCTGCCGCGCGTCACCGTCTCGACGCGGTGCAAACTGCGCGAAGGGTACAGCACCAGGTCGCCCGCGTTCGGTTTCACGGCATGATGGCCATAGCTGTCCTCGATTACCAGCTCGCCGCCGTCGTAATCGCCAGGGTCCGTCAGGAACAGCGTCGCCGAAAGATCGGTGCGCAGCCGTTGCCCGGTCCCCGGAACCTGGCGCACGGCATTGTCGATATGCGTACCGAACGCCATGCCCACGTCATAGCGATTGAACAGCGGCGGAAAGACGCGAGCGGGCAGTGCCGCGCTCAGGAACGCCGAGCACTGTTCCAGCGCACGGACCACGATCAGCCCCAGTTCGCGCCCCTCCGTGCTGTCCGGTCCGATCTGCAAATTGGCCTTGACCATGACCGACTGGTGCCCCGCCGTCACGCTGCCATCGGCCCAGGGCGCCTGGGCCAGCCGGCTGCGCAGGTTTGCCACCGCGTCCGCAGCCAGCAGCGCGGGGATATGCACCAGCATCAGAATTTGACCGCGGCGGTGAACAGCACCGTGCGCCCCGGCGAGGGAATAACGTGGTTTTCCTCGGAGTTCGCGTAATAGCTGCTTTGCCAAGCCAGTTTGTTGAACATATTATTGACGTTGACGCGCAGGGTCAGGTGCCGGTCGATGGTCCAGGCGGCCATCGCATCAACGATGACATAGGCGGGCAGCACCGCCGCTTGCGCGAAATCGGCGTAGCGTTTGCCGACATAATTGCCGCCCACACCCAGCTCGAAGTGGGGCGAGAACTCATACTCGGTCCACAGATTGACCGCGTGGCGCGCGGCATTGGGCAATTGCTTGCCGACGTCGGCGGCGGCGGTCGAGGCGATCGTTTTGCCGTCGAGCCAGGTATAGCCGGCGGTAATTTCCCAGTGTTTGGTGATCCGACCGGTAATCCCCAGTTCCAGCCCGTTGACTCGCTGGTTGCCGGCCAGCACCAGCCGCGTCGGATGATCGGGATCGGTGACCTGGGCATTGTTGATCTGGGTGCGGAACAGCGCGGCGGTGGTGACCAGCCTGCCGTGCAGCCAGTCCAGCTTAGCGCCCACCTCGAGGCTCCTGGCAATCACCGGGGCGAGATTGGCGGTGCTGGAATTCAGCGAAAGCGCCTCGGCCGAAGGATCGAACGAGGTGCCATAAGAGAAATAATAGCGCTGATGATCAGTCGGCTTCCACACCAGCGATGCGCGCGGGCTCCACTCTCGGTCGACATGGTCAAGCGGCATCAGTTTGTCAGGCGAAACCCCCGCGATCAGCGCCGTCGGTCGATAATGTGCGGAAAACCGGTCGTAGCGCAAGCCGCCGATGACATCGAAATGCGTTCCGATATGCATCGTGTCGATGATATAGGCTGCGGCTGCGTAAGCCGTGGTCCGTCCACGCGTTTCGCCGAGCGGGGTCATGGCGGTCGCGGTGGGGTCTGGGGCCAGCAGCGGGGTCGCCGGTGTCTCCCCGCTGGTGCCGAAGGGGTTGACGAAGCGCAGCATGTCGTCGCGCTCGCGGCTGAATTCGGTACCCGCGACCAGCGTGTGCGAAATCGCCCCGGTGCGGAAATTCGCGGTAATGTCGGTCTGGTTGGTCAGGTTGGTGCGATGGTTTTGGCTCGCCGGCGAATCGCGCCCCACCAACACGCTGGCCAGCGGCGTATCCGCGCCCGGCGCGCCCGGGCTGCCCGAATAGCCGAAGTTGGGCGCGTTAAGCCGGTTCAGCGCGGTATAATCGCCGTAGCGCAACGTGTTCGACACCGAAAAAGCACTGCTGAATGCGTGGCGATACTGCACCGTACCGACATTTACCACGCTGCGAAACCGGTCCGAAGCCAGTCCGTAATCCAGATTTCGGGGAACCTTCGCGGGCTTGCCGGCGATGAAGGGTACGCCGACATCGGGGATGTCGGTTTCTTCCTGATGCATATATGCGGCGGTGAAACTGTCGCGGCCGCCAATGCCCAGCGCAATCGAGGGCGCGATGCCCCAGCGATGATTGCTGATCAGGTCGCGATCATTCACCTTGCTGCGTTCACCCATCGCATTGACGCGGATGGCGGCAGCGGAACCGATCGGCTGGTTGATGTCGGCGGTGCTGCGGATTTCATCGTTGTTGCCGCCGACCAGCGTTCCCGACCACAGCGGGGCCAGCGACGGCGCCTTCGATACCTGGTTGATTGCCCCGCCTGTCGAGCCCCGGCCGAACACCACCGCCGAAGGGCCCTTGAGCACCTCGATCGAATCAAGGTTGAAGCTGTCGCGGGTGTAGATCGCGGCGTCGCGAACGCCATCGAGGAAAAAGTCATTGAAAGCGGGAAAACCACGCAAATTGACGGTGTCGCCGCGCGCCGCGCCTTCGCCGGCGTTCAGCGTGATCCCCGGCACATTGCGCAAGGCGTCCACCAGCCGGCTGGTGGCTTGTTGCACCAGCAATTCATGTCCGACAATGGTGATGCTCTGCGGCGCCTTGAGCGCGTCCTCCGCCAGCTTGTCGCGGGTGACCGAGCGGACCCCGGTGACGGTGATCCTGCCAGCCCCGGCTTCGTCGCCCCCGCCCTCATCGCTGTCGTCGTCCGGCCCACGATGACCAGCTCCTTGCGCCACCGCCAGCATCGGTGCCAGCGACGAGGTCAATGCCCCGCCTAACAGGGTGCCGGTGACAAGACGCTTGAAAGCATTCATCGCTGTATCCCGTGTTGCCGCACCTTGCGCCGTCGGCCATCCATCATGCAAACGCTAATGCGACTAATTCGCAATAAAGTCCAGCGGGTTTTTGCAGAACCGTTATGGCATGCCATTCATTCGTAACCCGGCTGGAGGCATGCGGCGCAGACCCACGGGCTAGGGATAATCCCGGCGATCCGGATGATTTTACCTGCCAGGGCTGTAAAAGTGCCGTGTTGGACTGGTTTCCGGGCGACAGGTCACGATGGCCCTTTGCGATTGGGATTAGTCGCGCTAACGGATCGTGCCTCTTTATCGAAAGGACTCGCGCTACATGAACAACAGTGATCTGGCTGAAACCATCGCCACCGCAAACGATCTCTCCAAGGTCGAAGCTCGCAAGCTCGTCGATGGCGTATTTGCCGCGATCGCCGATGCGGCCGCCAAGGGTGAAGAAGTCTCGCTGAACGGCTTCGGCAAATTCAAAGTTAAGGACACGCCTGCCCGCGAAGGCCGCAACCCTTCGACCGGTGCCACCATCCAGATTGCCGCTTCGCGCAAGCTGAGCTTCGCCGCTGCCAAGGCGGTGAAGGACAAGCTCAACGCCTGATCGCTGCACGGTTCATGAAGATGCAGCGCTTGGCGACCGCGCAGGGCGCTGCATCTTGACCGATTTTCCCAGCACGAGCGGCATGATCGATCAACCGGTCTGCGTTGCCGCGCTTTATCAATTCGCGCGCCTGGCCGCTGATCCGGACGACCTGGTCGTGTTGCGCGACAGACTGGCGCGACTGTGCGTTGCGCAGGGCGTCAAAGGTACGCTGCTGATCGCCCGCGAGGGTATCAACGGCACGATTGCCGGTTCGGACCGGGCGATCGATCTGACGCTGGAGGCAATTCGGCAGCTACCCGGCTGCGCCGATTTGCATGCTAAATTTGCCCGCGCTGCAACAATCCCGTTTCATCGGATGAAGGTGCGGCTGAAGCGTGAAATCGTCACCATGGGCCAGCCCGACATCGATCCGCTGGCCAGCGCGGGCACCTATGTGACACCGCAAGACTGGAATGCACTGATCGCCGCGCCCGGTACGATCGTCATCGATACCCGCAATGACTACGAAGTTGCCGTGGGCAGCTTTGCCGGGGCGATCGACCCGCAAACCAAGGCATTTCGCGATTTTCCGGCATGGTTTCGCGAGCACCGCGCCCGCTTGCTGAACGCCTATTTGCTGGAGGGGGCCCCGCCGCCCAAAGTCGCGATGTTCTGCACCGGCGGCATTCGTTGCGAAAAGGCGACGGCCTTCCTCAAGGCCGAGGGGCTCGACGAAGTCTATCATTTGCAGGGCGGCATCCTGAATTATCTTGAAACGGTACCCGCAACCGACAGCTTGTGGCAGGGCGAATGCTTTGTGTTCGACCATCGGGTCAGCGTCGGCCACGGTCTGGAGCCGGGCACTTTCAGCCTGTGCCACGCCTGTCGCCGCCCGGTGAGTGCAGACGTCCGTGCCTCACCCTTGTTCGAGGAAGGGGTAAGCTGCCTCGCCTGCCAGCCCGAGCGCAGCGATGCCCAGCGCGCCCGCTATCGCGAACGCCAGCGCCAGGAGTGTTTCGCGGCGACACGGGGGGAGGCACACATCGGCGCCACCTTGCCTGGCATTACCGACCAGCCCTGACGGCTGTGCCGCGGCTGCCATGACCCGACCGGGCGCAACTTCGGTCAGCGGCGCCTTGCAGGCAACGCCATGACAACGCGCCGATCAAAAACCATAATTGACCTGCATCTTGAACAATGCCGGAGCCACGAGTTGCCCTGATTTGCCCTCGATGGCGAGCGAACTCGCGGCATTGGCATATTGCGCCAGGGGCAATGCTACATCGCCATAGACCGACAGCTTGCGGCTGAGCTGGAACTTGATGCCAGGCGCGATCAGCAGGCGCCGATAGCCGGAATTGAGCGGATCGGCGTTCATCCCGGTATCGTGTGCCCGGACCGAACCAAGCAATTGCAGCGCCGGTGCGATGCCCAAGCTGCGCCCCCCAGCGGCCAGATCGTAACTCAGCCCGAGCGCGGCATCGAGTTCGTTGCCCGGCCGATAGCCGCCCCGCGTAGCCACCGCGAACCGGTATTGCGCCTGGGCAAACCAGTTCAGCCGCGACGCGACAGCGCCGACGTGATAGCCCCCGACCTGCAGATCGGTGCTGCCGGTGCCGAGCAGCGTATCGCGATCGTAGGGCCGGTTGCCATAGCGATCACGCGGGCTGGTATAGCGCCCCGTTGGCAGCTTGACGCCGAAACTGATGCCAGTGGCCATATCCGGTGCGAAGCCGGAGTAGGTCAACTGAATGACGCCGTCGCCAAGAGCGGTGAACGGCACGGTCTCGATGACATCATGGCCGTTGGCGTCGGCGCCGATGGTCGTAAAGTCACGCCGGGAGAGCGGCAATTCAGCCATCACCGTCCATTTGCGGTTGATCATGTATTCGGCGCCAACGGTGAAGAAGCTGGTTGCGATCCGCTTGTCGGTATTGTCCGAGGCCGGGGCGTCGGCGCCTCGTGCGAAGTTCCGGTTCTGATCCATATAGTCATAGCGCAGCCACACCGACAGGCCGGTGTCGGATGCCACGGGGGTGACGGTGCCGTCGCCGACATCGAAGATGCCGCAGCCGCAGGCACAAGCCCCGGCAGCAGCCGGGGCAATCAGCGCCAATACGGCGGATGCCACCAGCAGGCGGGCGGGAGTGGTCAAGGCAATATCTCCTGCAGGTTTGGCGCCGCGCGGCTCATGAATGCCGACATACCTAGCAAATCGCGCCATTGCCGGTCTGGACAACGGGACAAGGCTTCGTTGTCCATTGCCCGCCAAGCGCCTGGATCAGCGCAACGGCGGCGGCCTGGCGGCTCACCACGATCTGGATCAATCTTTGTCGGGCCGTATAAGCCGTCGTCTGCGCGGTGATGACAGTGGTGTAGTCGACGGTGCCGGCCCGATACTGATTCAGCGCAATCGTCAGGGCGTGGTCGGCGGCATCGGCGGCCTGGGCCAGGTCGACGATTTCGCCGCGATAGACCATCATCGCGGCAAGATTGTCCTCGACCTGCTGAAAGGCGCCGAGCACGGCCAGGCGATAATTGGCCACCGCCTCGTTGTATGCCGCGCGCGCGCCGGCCACCTTGGCATTACGCGCACCGAAATCGATCAGCGTTTCGGCGGCGGACGCGCCGACCGACCAGAACGAGGCCGCTGCCGAAAACAGGCGGCCCAGCGCGGCGGCATTGCTCGCAGCCGAGCCCGAGAGCGACACGCTGGGAAAGAACGCGGCGCGCTGGATGCCTATATTGGCGTTGGCGGCGGCGACCAGGCGCTCGGCGGCGGCGACATCGGGGCGCCGCTGGATCACGTCACCGGGGATTGCATAGGGGACATCGGGCGTGACCTGCTGCCAGGGGGCGGGTGCAATCGCGAAGGTCGAAGGGTTTTCGCCCACCAGTACCGCAATCGCATCCTCATAGCCGGCGCGCTGGCGCACCAGATCGCGCAACGATGCCTGGGCGCTGCTCAGCTCGCTTTGCGCACTATAGACGTCGGAACGCGCCACCGTGCCGCCCGCATATTTATTCTGAGCGATCTTCAGTGATCGGGCATAAGCCGTAACAGTATCTTCGAGCAGGATTTTCTGCGCGTCCAGACCGCGCAGTTGGAGATAATCGCCGGCCAGTTCGCCCTGCGCGGACAGCGTGGCATTGGCCAATTGCCCGGCGGTGGACTGGGCCTGGGCCTTCGCCTGGCGCACGCCATTGCCAATCGCCCCCCACAAATCGGGCGCCCAACTCGCCGAAAGATCGGTGTTATAACGCGTGCCCGTACTGCTCAATGTGCCGTTGCTGTTGATGGTGCCGGTGGAATTGGCAGCAAAACTGCCGCTGCGGGTGACACCGGCCCCTGCCGAGACCGTCGGGAACAGCGCGGCACGATCCTGGCGCAGCAGCGCGCGCGCCTGATCGTAAGCCGCCCGCTTGGCCGCCACGTTCTGGTTGGTCACGACCACCCTGGCCTCCAGATCGTCGAGCGCGGCATCGTTGAACAGGCGCCACCATTCGCCCTTGGCCACCGCATCCCCCGGCTGCGCCACGGCCCAGCCGGGCGCGGCCTTAAAATGGGCCGGCGCCGGCGCCGATGCCGGGACACGGTAATGCGGCGCCAGATTGCACCCCGCCAGCGCCGTCACGCTGAACCATGCGATCATCTGAAAAAACGGCGGACGGGTTCTCATGCCAAGGTTTCCTGGGGTAATGTGCCCGATGGGGCAGCGCCGTCGCGGGCCAACAACCGCTCATTTGGGCTTCGGCGGCGCAAGCGGTTGAGCGCCAGATAGACCACCGGGGTTGTCAGCAGCGTCAGGAACTGGCTGGCAATCAACCCGCCGATGATCGCTACGCCCAGCGGCCGGCGCAGTTCCGCACCCTCGCCAAAGCCGATCGCCAGCGGCAGCGCGCCCAGCCCGGCAGCCAGCGTGGTCATCAGGATCGGGCGAAACCGCAACAACGATGCCTCGCGGATCGCCTGCAACGGGGTCAGCCCGCGCGATCGTTCGGCCTCGATCGCGACATCGATGATCAGGATCGCGTTCTTTTTGACGATGCCGATCAGCAGGATCACCCCGATCAGCGCGATCAGGTCGAATTGCCCGCCGCTGACGATCAGTGCAAAGATCGCCCCCAGCCCCGCCGAGGGCAGCGTGGAAAGCACGGTCAGCGGGTGGATCGCGCTTTCATAAAGGATGCCCAGCACGATGTAGATCGTCACCAGCGCTGCGCCGATCAGCCAGGGCGTACTCGCCAGCGACTGCTGAAAGACCTTGGCGGTGCCGCCGAAATCGCCATGGACCGTCGCGGGCAGCTTCAGTGTCGCCTGCGTCGTGGCGATGGTCTGCGCGGCCTGTCCCAGCGTGATGCCGGGCGGCAGGTTGAATGACACCGTCGCCGAAGGCTCGCCATTGCTGTGGCTGACCGTGGCATTGGTCGAGGCCGGATCCCAGTGCGCGACCGCGGACAGCGGCACCAGCGTAGTGGCCGCAGTGCTGACCGCGCTGCCGACAGCCGCTTTTGCGCCCAAGGTGGGATTGGGCGCTATCACGGGCGCAACCCGGGCCACGTTCCCGGCGATCGGCAGATAAATGTTGCCGAGCGCCTCGGGATGACCGGTAAAGCCGGGCGCGACTTCCATGACCACATGATATTGGTTGAGGCCCTGGTAGATCGAGGCGACCTGACGCTGGCCAAAGGCGTCGTACAAGGTGTTGTCGATGGTGTTCATGGCAATGCCCAGTCGTGCCGCGCTCACCCGGTCCACGGTGACATAAGCGCTGGCCCCGGCATCCTGCTGATCGATATCGACATCGGTAATGACAGCGGGTTGGCGCTTGAGCGCGGTGACCAGCCGGTCGCCCGCCGACTTGAGCAGATCGGGATCGTCGGCTTGCAGCACATATTGATAGGTACTTGTCGTCTGCCGCCCGCCAGCCTGCAGATCCTGCACCGGGTTCAGAAACAGGCTGACCCCGCGAATCCGCGCCAGCTTGGGTCGCAGCCGCTCGATGACGACATTGACCGGATCGCGGTTGCCGCGCGGTTTCAGGACACTGAACAGAAATCCGCCGCCGGCCCGCGCGCCGCCCGTAAATGCGACCACGCTGGCCACCGCCGGGTCGGCCTTGACGATGCGAACGATCCGGGTGAGTTTATCCTGCAGATCGTTGAACGACATCGACTGGTCGGCGCGTACGCCCCCGATCATGCCGCCGGTGTCCTGCTGGGGAAAGAACCCCTTGGGCGCAACCACCAGCAGATAGACATTCAGCGCCACGGCGCCTGCCAGCAGCAACAGCACCGCGCCGCGATTGTCCAGCGCCCAGTCCAGGCTGCGGGTATAGCGCGCCTGCGCCCAGTCAAAGCTGCGGCGCGCCGCCCTGAATATGCGCCCCTCACGCTCATGCGTCCGGCTGATGATCCGCGCCGCCAGCATCGGCGTGGTGGTCAGCGAAATCACCAGGCTGATCGCCACCGCCGCGGTCATCGTCAGCGCGAATTCGCGGAACAGCCGCCCGACCAGCCCGCCCATGAAGATCAGCGGCACGAACACCGCGATCAGGCTGAGCGAGATCGACAGCACCGTAAAGCCGACTTCCCCCGCACCGATCAGCGCGGCCTCCATCGGCGCCATGCCGTCCTCGATATGCCGGGCGATATTTTCGACGACGACGATGGCATCGTCAACGACGAAACCGGTGGCCACGGTCAGCGCCATCAGCGACAGATTGTCGAGCAGAAAGCCCGACAGATACATGATGCCAAGCGTGCCGAGTAGCGAAACGACGACCGCCACCGCCGGAATGATCGTCGCCTTCCAGCTGCGCAGGAACAGGCTGACCACCAGCACAACCAGCAGCGTCGCCACCAGCAGCGTCACTTCCACCTCGCGCAGCGAGGCGCGGATCGTGGTGGTGCGGTCGGCGGCGATTTCCAGCTTGATGTCGGCGGGCAGATCGGCCTGCAACGACGGGAGCTGCGCAGTCAATGCATCGACCACCTGGACGATATTGGCGCCGGGCTGTCGGCTGATCAGGATTGGCACGGCACGGCGGCCGTTGACCAGGCCCATCGTGCGGACATCCTCGGGGCCATCGCGCACGCTGGCGACATCACGCAGACGCACCACTGCGCCGTTTCGCGCCGCAATCACCAGCGGCGCGTAATCCGCCGCCTTCACTCCGGCCCGATTGGAATAGACCTGCCACGCGAGGCCCGATCCGGTTTTATCGAAGCCTTCGACGACGCCACGCGGGCGACCGGCACTGGCCGATTCGAGCGCGGTGCGGACATCTTCCATGGCGATGCCGTCGCGCGCCAGCGCCACCGGGTTCAGTTCGATGCGCACCGCCGGCAGCGCCGCGCCGCCCAGTTCGACATTGCCGACGCCGCTGACCTGCAACAGGCGTTGCTGGACGATGTTCGACACCGCATCATAGATCTGGTCGGGGCTGCGCGTCGGCGACGTCAGCGCCAGGATCAGGATCGGCGCCTCGGCGGGGTTTTGCTTGCGGTAAGTCGGGTTGGTCCGCAGCGAGGTTGGCAGATCGGCGCGGGCGGCGTTGATCGCGGCCTGCACGTCGCGCGCGGCGCCGTCGATATCGCGCGCCAGGTCGAACTGCATGGTGATCGAGGTGGAGGACAGGCCCGACCGCGAAGTCATTTCGGTGACCCCGGCGATCGTGCCGAGATGGCGTTCCAGTGGCGCGGCGACGGTGCTGGCCATGGTCGAGGGGCTGGCCCCCGGCATCGCTGCCTGCACCTGGATCGTCGGGAAATCAACGGCGGGCAACGGCGCGACCGGCAGCCGGAAAAACGCGACGATCCCGGCGAGCGCTATGCCAACCGTCAGCAACAAGGTTCCGATCGGGCGGCGGATGAACGGGGCTGACAGGTTCATTGTCGCACCACTGCGCCAACGTCATTGCCCACGCCATGCGGATGGGCAGGGTCGGAACCGCCGCCCCGCCGCTGCGCCCAGCGTTCAAACCCCAGAAAGATCACCGGCGTAGTGAACAGCGTCAGCACCTGGCTCAGGATCAGCCCGCCAGCGATCGCCAAGCCCAGCGGCTGGCGCAGTTCATGCCCCATGCCGCCGCCCAGGATCAGCGGAATCGCGGCAAACAGCGCGGCAAAGGTCGTCATCATGATCGGTCGGAACCGCAGCAGCGCGGCGCGGCGGATCGCGGTATCGGCGTCCATTCCTTCCTCGCGCATCGCCGCCAGCGCAAAGTCGATCATCATGATCGCGTTCTTCTTGACGATGCCGATCAGCAACACGATGCCGATGATACCGATCACGCCCAGGCCATAGCCGGTCAGCGACAGCGCGATCAATGCGCCGACCCCTGCCGATGGCAGCGTGGACAGGATCGTCAGCGGGTGGATGAAGCTTTCATAAAGTACCCCCAGCACGATGTAGACGACGACGATTGCCGCCACCACCAATACCAGTTCGTTGCCCAGTGCCGACTGGAAAGCCCCCGCCGCACCGCTGAAATCGCTGCTGATCGAGGACGGCAAGCCAATCTGCTGTTCAACCTTGCCGATGGTGGCGACGGCATGGCCCAGCGACACTCCGGCTGCGAGATCGAAGCCGATCGTCGCTGCCGGGAATTGCGACTGGCGCGACAGCACCAGCGGCGCCAGCCCCAGGCGGATCGTTGCTACCGAACCCAGCGGTACCGTCCCCCCGCCAGGCAAGGGGATATAGAGCTGCGCCAGCCCTTGCGGATCGCCCAGCATCTGCGGCGTCGCCTGCAGGATCACGCGGTTCTGACTCGACTGGGTGTAGATGGTCGAGACGATGCGCTGGCCAAAAGCGTCGTACAGAGCGGTATCCACCGCCAGCGCCGACAACCCCAGCCGCGCCGCCGAATCGCGATTGATATCGACGATGGCTGACCGGCCTTGGCCCAGCACATTGGCATTGACCCCGCGCAGGTCGGCATTGCCCACCAGCGCGGCGGCGAGCTTTGCGCCCCAATAGTTGACCTGGGTCTGGTCCGCGCCTTGCAGCGCAAAGCGGTACGGGGTCAGGCCGGATTCGGTATCGACGGTCAAGTCCTGCACCGGCTGGAGATAAAGCTTTGCCCCGGCCACCCGCGCCGCGCGGTCGCTGAGCGCGGCGATCACATCGACCAGGCTGCCACGATCAGCCAGCGGCTTCAGATTGATCAGCATCCGCCCCTGATTGAGCGTGGGGTTCACGCCATCCACCCCGATCGACGAGCTGAGGCTGGCCACTGCCGGATCGGCCAGCAAGGCCGCCGCCACTTGCTGTTGCAGCGTCGCCATGCGGCCGAACGAAGTATCCTGCGCGGCAATGACGGTGGCGGAGATCTGCCCGGTATCCTGCTGCGGAAACAGGTTTTTCGGGATCACCCAGAACAACAGCGCGGTGAGCGCCACGCTGGCCGCGAACACCAGCATCGTCAGTCCCGCGCGCGCCATCACCTTGTCGAGCCCACGCCCATAGGCATGCGCCAGCCGGTCGAACTGGGCCATACCCCAATCGGCCACGGCAAAGCGGCGTTCGCGATGCGCGGGCAGCAACCAGCGCGCCGCCAGCATCGGCACCACGGTCAGCGCCACCACTGCCGACAGCACGATGGTGATCGCAAGGCTGATCGCGAATTCGCGAAACAGCCGCCCGACGACGTCGCCCATGAACAACAACGGGATCAGCACCGCGACCAGGCTGACAGTGAGCGATATGATGGTGAAGCCGATTTCGCTGGCACCGCGCAACGCTGCGTCGAACGGCTTCATTCCGTCCTCGATATGGCGCGCGATATTTTCCAGCACGACGATGGCGTCATCGACGACGAAGCCCGAGGCAATCGTCAGCGCCATCAAGGTCAAATTGTTGATCGAAAAACCCAGCCCCCACATCGCCGAAAACGTCCCGATCAAAGACAATGGCACCGAAATCCCTGCCACCACCGTCGCCCGCAGCGAGCCCAGGAACAGAAAGAGGACCAGCACCACCAGCAGCACCGAGATGACCAGTTCGACTTGCACATCGGCGACCGAGGCGCGAATGCCCGTGGTGCGGTCGGTCAGCAGGCTGACCTTGACGTCGGCGGGGAGCTGCGCCTCCAGCTCTGGCAGATCGGCCTTGATCCGATCGACCGTGGCGATGACATTTGCGCCCGGCTGGCGCTGGACATCGATGATCACCGCCGGCACCCGGTTCATCCACGAGCCGTTGCGGACGTTTTCGATGGAATCATCGACGCTCGCAACATCGGCCAGCCGAACCGGGGCGTTATTGGTCCAGGCAATCACTAACGCGCGATAATCGGCAGCGCCGGTCAACTGATCGTTGGCATCGATCGTCCAGCTTTTGGTCGGCCCGTCGAAGCTGCCCTTGGCCAGATTGGCATTGGCGTTGCCGATGGCGTTGCGGATCGTCTCCAGCGACAGACCGTGCGCGGCCATCGCCGCGACATTGGCGGTGATGCGCACCGCCGGTCGCTGCCCGCCCGACAGGCTGACCAGCCCGACGCCTGATTCCTGCGCAATCTTGTTGGAAAACTGTCGCTCGACGATGCCCTCCACCTCGCCCAGCGGCCGGGTTCGCGAAGAAACGCCCAGCGTCAGCACCGCGGCATCGGCGGGATTGACCTTGGCATAGATCGGCGGCGCAGGCAGGTCGGCGGGCAGCAGCGACTGCGCCGCATTGATCGCGGCCTGCACCTCCTGTTCGGCAATGTCGAGCGACAAGCCGAGGTCGAATTGCAGCGTTATGACCGAGGCGCCCGCAGACGAATTGGACGTCATCCGGGACAGCCCCGGCATCTGCCCGAACTGGCGTTCGAGCGGGGCGGTGACGGTCAGCGCCATGACGTCGGGGCTGGCGCCGGGATATAGCGTGCGCACCTGAATCGTCGGATAATCGACCTGCGGCAGCGCTGCCAGCGGCAGCGAGCGGTAGGCAATGATTCCGGCCAGCAGCAGCGCCACCATCAACAACGTGGTGGCAACGGGGCGCATGATGAACAGGCGCGAGGGTCCGCCCGGCCGCGCCGAATGCAGCTTGTCGCCGGGCGCAGCTTCGTCGTTCATTGGCTCGGCGCGCGCCGGTGCCGATGCCCGCCATTTTCGGCCGAAGCCGCAGCGCCGTTGGTGCGGGCTGCTTCTGGGCCTCCCCGGCTGCCCGGCACCTTCACTCGGCTACCATCGTCAAGCCCGTCGGCGCCTTCGCTAACCACCGTCTGCCCGGCGACAATGCCTGACAGGACGGCAACGTTAACGCCGTCGCTCGGGCCGATCTTGACCACGGCAAGCTTTACCGTGCTGTCCGGCTGAACGACAAAGGCGAAATCACCCGGTGCGCCATGACGCACCGCGCTGACCGGAACAGTGTTCACATGATGCAGCGTTTCGATCAACAACGAGACATTGACGAACTGGTTGGGAAACAACGCCTGCCTGCCATTCGCGCCGGGATTGGCAAAGCGCGCCTTGGCCGTGACAGTGCCGGTGGTGGTGCTGATCTGATTGTCGAAGGTGCTGAACGTGCCATGCGCCAGCACGGTCCGATTGTCTTGATCGAGCGCGGTAACCGGCAGGCCCGCGGGTGAGGTGGCGCGTTTGCGAATCGTCGACAATTGCGTTTGCGGCAGTGAGAATTGCACATCGATCGGGTCAATCCGGGTGATCACGGCAATACCGGCGGTGTCGCCGGGCGTAACGTAATTGCCGACGGTCACTTGCTTGAGCCCGATCTGCCCGTCGACCGGGGCCGTGATCGACGTATAGGCCAGATTGAGCCGGGCAGTGCCGATCGCGGCCCGGTCCGCCCCCGCCGTGCCCTCCAGCTGCTTGACCAGTGCGGCCTGCGTGTCGACCTGTTGACTGGCGATTGAATCCTGGCGCAACAACGTCTGATAGCGCGTCAGGTCGATCCGCGCGGCGTTCAGTTGCGCGGTATCGCGCAGCAGATTGGCCTGGGCCTGCTGCAATGCCAGCCGATAGGGCCGCGGATCGATCTGGGCGATGACTTGCCCGGCATGGACCTGCTGGCCTTCGCGAAACAGGATCGCGAAGAGATTGCCGGCCAATTGCGTGCGCACCGTCGCGGTATCGACCGGCGTGACCGTGCCGATGGCCGAAACCGTGACCGGCACATCGCCCGGCAACACCCGGGCCACCGCGACCGCCGCCACCGGACGGCCCGCATGCGCGTTCTTGGCCGCGCCTGCAGAAGCGAACCACCGTCCGACCAGTGCCGCAACGAGCAACCCCGCCGCAATCAGGGCATAGATCAGCCAAGGGCGGCGGCGCGGTTCTAGTTCGCCATACCCGGGGGGCTCGTCATGGCCTGCGGGCCCATCATGAGTGTCGGTCTGCACCGGCTGGCTCCTTCAATTTTACTGACACGACCGCTGACCCGCGCCTTTTCGTTGACCGACCAGTACGATGGCAAATCATTATTTCCCACATTTTGTATCAGACCTATCGAAAACGCATTGGCACCGCCGACATGAGGCGATGATCGAGCCCGAGCCGCAGACCGGGCCAGCAGCCCATCAGGCCCTTGATCGCGCCGATGACCGCCAACCTTGTTCCCAACCTGCTGCCTTTATCCTAAGCCGCTGCAATGCATAGCCCGCGTTCCATTTCATGCCTGGCCGATCTGGCCGATCCGCTGCCTTGCCCCCGCCTGGTGGTAAAGGTGGGGTCTTCGCTGCTGGTCGATGCCGGCGGCGCCCGGCGCGCGTGGCTGGCGGCACTGGTCGCGGAGATTGCAGCGGCACGTGCGCGCGGCCAAGATATCATCGTCGTCAGTTCAGGCGCAATTGCGTTGGGCGCGCGCCGGCTGGGACTCGAAAAGGGCGGGCGGGGCAGTCTGGCAGATGCGCAGGCAGCGGCTGCGGTGGGCCAGATCGCGCTGTCGGGCCTATGGGCGGAGTTGCTGGGCGGCCATGGTTTGACGGCAGCGCAATTGTTGCTGACGCTGGATGATCTGGAGGATCGGCGGCGCTATCTCAATGCCACGGCGACGCTGACGCGGCTGCTCGATGCCGGGGCGGTGCCGGTCATCAACGAGAACGACAGCGTCGCCACTCAGGAAATCCGCTTTGGCGATAATGATCGGCTGGCGGCGCGGGTGGCGCAGGCGGCGCGGGCCAGTGCGGTGCTGCTGTTATCGGATGTCGATGGGCTGTACGATCGCCACCCCGCCGCGCCTGGCGCGCGCTTGCTGCCCGTGGTGCATGGCATCACCGCCGAAATTCGCGCCATGGCCAGCCCGGTGTCGGGGTCGGGAATGGGCTCGGGCGGAATGCAATCGAAGCTTCAGGCAGCGGAGATCGCGGAGTTGGCGGGGATTGCGCTCGCCATCGGCAACGGGACCAGCGCGCAGCCGGTCGCGCGGGTTACGGTGCAAGGCGTCGGCACGCTGTTTTTGCCGCGCAACGATCGGGTAGGACGCAAGGCAGGCGCGCGCAAGGCATGGCTGGGCGGACGGTTGCGGCTCAAGGGCGGCTTGATCGTCGATGCCGGCGCGGCGCGGGCGCTGGCCAACGGCAGCAGCCTGCTCGCCGCGGGAATTACCGCCATCGCGGGGGAATTTCATCGCGGCGACGCCATCGCGATCCGCGATCCCGCCGGGCACACGCTGGCGCATGGCTTGTCAGAATACGATGCGGCAGATTGTGCCTTGCTGATCGGGCGGCAATCCGCCGAGCACGCCGAACTGCTCGGCTATGCGCCGCGCCGGGCCGTGGTCCACCGTGACCAGCTGGTGCTGTTGTGAGATGGTGATAGCGGTGACCGGGGCGACCGGTTTTCTGGGGCAGGCGCTGCTGGATGTGGCGCTTGGTCAGGGAATGGACGTACACGCGCTCGCTCGCAAGCCGCAGCCGGACCGGTCCGGGGTAAGCTGGTTTGCCGGCGATCTGGGCAATGACAAGGCTTTGACCGCGATGAGCGCGGGTGCGTCAGCGGTGATCCACGTTGCCGGGCTGGTCAACACACCCGATCCTGCCGCCTTTGCGCAGGCCAACGTCGCGGGTACGCGGAATATGATCGAGGCTGCGAAGGCTGCCGGGGTGACGCGGCTGATTTTTGTCTCGTCGCTGTCGGCGCGCGAGCCTGAGCTGTCGGCTTATGGGGCGTCCAAACAGCAGGCGGAGCAACTGGTCAAGGCCAGCGGGCTCGACTGGACGATCTTGCGGCCGCCAACGATTTACGGCCCACGCGATATCGACATGTTCGAATTGTTCCGCGCCGCGAAATGGGGGGTGGTGCCGGTGCCCTGGCATGGCCGCTCATCGATTATTCACGCCAAGGATCTGGCAGAGTTGCTGCTGGCGCTGGTGACGGGCAGCGAGGAGGTCACGCACCGCAGCTTCGAGCCTGACGATGGCAAGCCCGGCGGCTGGAGCCACGGCGAGCTGGCCCGTGCGATTGGCTCGGCCGTGGGCCGGCGCCCGTTCGTGCTGCGCCTGCCGGCGTGGGCAATGCGCTGGGCAGCTCGGGCCGACACGGCCGCTCGCGGGGCCAGGGCGAAACTGACGCCCGACCGGGTCAGTTACATGGTCCACCCCGATTGGGTGGTCAGCAACGCTGCGCGGGTGCCGCCGAATTTATGGCGCAGCCGCATTCCTACCCGAGAAGGGCTGAACGCGACCGCGCAATGGTACCGGGAAAACGGCTGGCTCTGATGCCGGAAACGATCAGAAAACCGGATCGAACTCGGGTGGCAATTCGCCCGGATCGTCGGGCTGACCGGGCACATGGATGCCACACTCGATTTTTTCCCAGCCGCGCCAGCGACCCGCACGGGGATCTTCGCCCGGCGCGACCTTGCTGGTGCAGGGCGAGCAGCCGATCGAGGGATAGCCTTCGGCCACCAGCGGATGCGCGGGCAAGTCATGCTCGGCGAAATAGGCGGTCAGGATCGCGCTGTTCCAGTCGGCCAGCGGATTGATCTTGAGCCGGCCCTGGGTGTCGGCCTTGTCGATCTCGAAGCGCGCCAGGCCAGCCCGTGTTGCCGACTGGAAACCCTTGCGCCCGGTGATTGTGGCGTCAAGATTCGCAAGTGCTGCGGTCAGCGGCTGGACCTTGCGAATATCGCAGCAGCCATCCGGGTCATAGGACCAGCGCAGCCCGCTTTCGTCGCGCATGGCCAACGCTGCGGAGTCGGGGGTGAGGTTGATGACCCCGGTCAGACCGAAGCGCGCAATCAACACATCGCGATATGCCAGCGTTTCGGGAAAATGCTTGCCGGTTTCCAGGAACAGCACCGGGGTTGCGCGATCGACGCTGGCAATCAAGTGCAGCAGCACTGCGCTTTCAGCGCCAAAGCTGGAGACCACCGCGACATTGCCGGCTACGCGGTCCTTCAACACCCCGGTCAGCATTTCACGCGTGTCGGCGCCGCGATACAGCTGGTTGAGCCGCACCGCATCGGCTTCGCTGAAGCGCGGACCGGTGTCGATGCGATCAATCGCGCGCTCAACGGAGCGGGTAGCGATCCGCGTAATCTGGTTCATGGCGCCACCTGGTCTGGATGGCCCGAATCTTCCCGGTCACGGCGCGTCCAGATTGGTACGCGGCTGTCCGTGGTTGCCTGATAGACCTCGGGCCAGCGGTTTAGCGCGGTCTGCGCGTCGGCATCATCCATCGCCACGTCGGGCGCAAAGCTGTCGAAGCCGCAGCGCCGCAGGGCCGCCAGCTGATCGACGGCAACGTCGCCCACCGCCCGCAGTTCGCCAACATAGCCCGCCTCGCGCAGGATCCGGGCCGAGGAATAGCCGCGCCCGTCGCCAAATGTCGGGAAATTGACTTCCACCAGCTTCAGCCGGTCCAGCACGGGCAGCAGGTCGCGGGCATCGTCGCCCGGCTCGATGCGGACGGCAGCGGCATTGGTCTGCGCGCCGAAGGCATCGACGGTCACGGCGGGGTCCGACACCGGCTCATCGGCGCGAAAGCGGAACTGGGCCTCAACCATAAATCGCCGCCTTGAAGGGAGTCATGCCGATGCGGCGATAGGTATCGAGAAAGCGTTCGCTGCCCTGCTTGTTGGCCAGATAGACGTCGGTGGCCTTTTCGACCGCCCCGACGATGCCATCTTCGTCGAAGCCAGGCCCGGTGATCTGGCCCAACGAGGTGTCCGCGCCTTCGCTGCCCCCGAGCAGCAGCTGATAGTTCTCGACACCCCGGCGATCGACGCCAAGGATGCCGATGTGGCCCGCATGGTGGTGCCCGCAGGCGTTAATGCAGCCCGAGATCTTCAGCTTGAGCTCGCCGATGGCTTCCTGCTTGTCGGCAAAGCGCTCGGAAATCTTCTGCGCCAGCGGGATCGAGCGGGCATTGGCCAGACTGCAATAATCGAGGCCGGGGCAGGCAATGATGTCGCCGATGCTGTCGAGATTGGCAGTGCCAAGCCCCGCCGCGTCGAGCTGCTGCCACAGCGTATAAAGATCGGCCTGCCGAACATGCGGCAGCACGATGTTCTGGGCATGGGTGACGCGCAGCTCGTCGAAGCTGTGGGCCTTGGCAAGATCGGCCATCAGGCGGATCTGGTCGGCGCTGGCATCGCCGGGGATGCCGCCGACTGGTTTCAGGCTGATCGTGGCGATGGCGTAACCGGGGGCCTTGTGCGCGGCGACGTTGCGATCCAGCCAGAGCGCAAAATCGGGATCGCTGCGGTCGGGCGCGCTGCCTGCAGCTTCGAATGCGGGGTCGGTGAAATAGGTCTTGATCCGCGCCAGCTCGGCCAGCGGCGGCTCTATGCCTTGCGCTTTGAGATGCGCGAACTCGGCCTCGACCTGGCGCGTGTAATCGTCCTTGCCCAGTTCATGAACCAGGATCATGATCCGCGCCTTGTACTTGTTATCGCGGCGACCATAGCGGTTGTAGACGCGCAGGCAGGCTTCGGAATAGGTCACCAGCTCGTCCAGCGGCACGAACGGGTTGATCAGCGGCGCGATCATCGGCGTGCGGCCCATGCCGCCGCCAACGTAAAACGCGCAGCCCAATTCGCCCGCATCATTGCGCACGATCTGAATGCCGATATCATGAAGGCGCATCGCCGCGCGGTCAGTGTCCGCGGCAATCACACAAATCTTGAACTTGCGCGGCAGCGTCGTAAACTCGGGATGAAAGCTCGACCACTGGCGCAGCAGCTCTGCATAGGGGCGTGGATCGACCAGTTCGTCAGCGGCGGCGCCGGCATATTGGTCACTGCTGATGTTGCGGATGCAATTGCCGCTGGTCTGGATCGCGTGCATTTCGACCCGCGCGAGATCGGCGAGAATGTCTGGCGCATCCTCCAGCTTGATCCAGTTGTACTGGATGTTCTGGCGGGTGGTGAAATGGCCATAGCCCCGGTCGTATTTGTCGGCGATGTCGCCAAGCGCGCGCATCTGCGCCGAATTCAACGTGCCATAAGGCACCGCGACCCGCAGCATATAGGCGTGCAATTGCAGATAGAGCCCGTTCATCAGGCGCAGCGGGCGGAATTGTTCCTCGCTCAGTCTGCCCGACAGCCGCCGCTGCGTCTGGTCGCGAAATTCGGCGACACGGATGTCGACCATCGCCTGGTCGTAATTGTCATATTTATACATCAGATCACCCAATTGCCGGCGTCGACGTCGGCGGGCTTGAGGGAAAGGTCGAGCCGGACAGTAGGGCCAAGCGCGCGGATACGGTCCTTGATATGCGCCGGGCGCACGCCCCCCATTTTGCCATCGCCGGTTTTCTTGCCATCGATGACATAAGGCGAGACGACCCGGCGAGCGGCGTTTTCAACCGCAGCGATGACTTCGCCCTGATCCGCCACATCAACGGCGTCGGCGACATGCAGCGACCAATCGCTGCCCGTCCACCAGGTGACGGCACCGGTCTTCAGGTCATTTCCCGTCAGAATCTTCACGTCGAACCCGTCATTGTGCAATCTCCAGCGCCCAACTGCGCAAATCCCAAGTCATCCAGATTATCTGCCCCGCGCGCAGTAATAGCGCCGATAACGATAATTGCCGGCGCTTGCACCCCCTGGCTTGCAATCAGCCGCGAAAGTCCTGCCACATCGCCGCGCAGGATGCGCATCTCGGGCCGGGCAGCGTTTTCCACCACCGCCAACGGCGTGTCCGGCGCCAGCCCGTCGGTAATCAGTTTTTTGGCGATGGCATCGGCATTAACCACGCCCATATAAATCACCAGCGTGCGTCCTGCCCCGGCCAGACCCACCCAGTTCTGTTCGCTGAGCCCCTGGCACTGGCCCGCAACGAAGCTGACCACACTGGCGGCGTCGCGGTGCGTCAGCGGCAATTGCGCCGCCGCCGCCGCGCCCAGCGCGGCGCTGATACCCGGCACCACTTCCACGACTACACCGGCTTTGCGGCAAGCTTCCAGCTCTTCGCCGCCTCGCCCGAAAATGAACGGATCGCCGCCCTTCAGCCGCACCACCCGAAAGCCCGCCAGCGCCTCGGCCACCAGCAGCGCGTTGATGTCGTCCTGCGGCAGGGTATGCCGCGAACGGCTTTTGGCGACGGAAACAAGCCGCGCCCCAGCCGGAGCCATCGCCAGAATGCGCGGATCGACCAGGCCATCATGAACGATCACCTGCGCGCGCAACAGCAGCCCGGCGGCACGCAATGTCAGCAAGTCCGGATCGCCCGGCCCCGCGCCGACTAGCCAGACCTGGCCGCCGGCAGCGGCGCCGGAAGCAGAGGTCACAGGGAAAGGCAAAGTCTGAGCCATGATCAACCGATGGGCCATTACGCGGCGCATTTCCAGCCAGAAAGCCTTTGCGCAGGCTTAGCGTTTCTTTGCTCCAAGCTTGCGTGCGCCAGCTACGCCGGCAATACAGCCAACCAGTCCGATCAACCCAAGCGCGACCAGGCCCGCGATCGATCGCGCGATATCCCACAGCAGGATTTCGAAAAAACGCGCGATGGCAAAGGTGATATGAAACAAGGGATGGAG
The DNA here is from genome assembly GCA_043740855.1 of Sphingomonadales bacterium. GTDB lineage: Bacteria > Pseudomonadota > Alphaproteobacteria > Sphingomonadales > Sphingomonadaceae > Novosphingobium. The sequence continues at coordinate 69,001 of JAYUBN010000148.1, forward strand.
TGCTCCGCTGCGGGGCCAGGCAGGGTTATAGCCTAAATGTGCAACATTGCACCATCGCCGTCAAAACGGTGCCGCGTTCAGTGGTCGCGGCGATAGCGCAGGCTGGCGTTCGACCCGCCGAAGGTACTCGTCGAACTCAGCACGCTCAGCGCCTTGGACAGCGCAATTTCCAGCTGGGTCGCAGTGAAGCCGCGGGCGTCGGTGATAATCTCGACATAGACGTTGCGGGCGATGTATTTGCCGGCGGCCAGGCTGGTGCCTTGGCCGGTCTGGGAATTGGCACCCAGAATGCGCAGCCGATCAAAGCCGGCAACGGAGCGGAGTTTGCCAAGCGGACTGAAGCCGCCGCCCGAACCGCGCAGCGAATTCAGCGCCGCTGCCAGCTGGATGGCTTCGGTCGGCGACAGCGACGTGAGCGAACTGCCGAACAGCAGCCGTGACAGCACTTCGTCCTGCGGCAGCGCCGGGGTCGAGGTGAAGGCGATCTGCGGCTGGCGGGCGCGCCCGGTGATGGCGATTGTGGCCGATACCGACGAAACATTGGTCGCCGCCGTGATCGCCAGTTGGGGGTCGATCAGCGACCCGCCGTCAAAAATCACCTTGCTGCGGTCGTCGAGGTCGAGCTGCTTGCCGCCAAAGTTGTACGTGCCGCGCACGACATCAAGCTCGCCGACCACGCTGGGCGCACCTGCGGTCCCGCCCACCCGCATATCGGTTGACCATTCCGCTTCCAGCCCCATGCCCGAAACAAAGATCTGTCCTGGCGCGCGGATGTGGAGGGCAAGCTGCCAATTGGAAGGCGCGGGCCCGGCGCTGGTCGCAGTCGCCGGCAGCAGCGGCTGGCCCTGGCGATGGACACCGGTCAGTTCGGGCACTTCGGCGGCGCCCTGGCGGATGATCTGATAGCGCACCTCACCCAGCTGCAACTCGCCTTTGATCAGGCCGCCCGCCGCCTTGCTGTTAGTGACCGCGAGTTGCCCCGAGACGGTTGCGCCCAGAGCGTCGCTCTTCGCCAACCGCGCATTGTTCAAAGTCGCCGTGACGTTGACCGGATAGCCCGCCGCCGCGTCAAGACTGAGCGACCCCTGCGCCGAAACGCTGCCGTCGCCCGCCTTGCCGCTGAACCGGTTGAGCAGCAACTGCGACTGGGTGAAACGCCCGTCAATTGCGATGTTTGAAATGACGGAGCCGTAGGTGTCATTTTCATAGCGCAATTGCGATGCGCGCAGCACGCCGTTCAGCGTTGGCTGATCGGCACGCCCACCAAAATCGGCAGCGACCGCGACCGGCCCGGTGACCTCCTGCCCGGCAATTCCAGTCAGCGTCCACAGCAATTCGGCTGGCCCGGCATAGCGAATACCGCCGGACAGCGGCGCGTGCATCAGTCGCGTCAGCCACGATCCGCCGCTGCCGCCCACGCCCAGCCGCATCTGGACCCGCCCCATCGTCGCGCCCGCCCGGCGGATCAGCGCATCCGCGCTCGCCCCGCCCGATCCGGTCGTTGCCACCAGCGATACATCCAACGGGTCGGATACAGCCAGCGCCCCGGTGCGCGTCAAGCCGGCGATGTCGAGACGCGTGTGCGAGATCGGGATGGCATCGGCCATGCCTGCGTTGAGTGTTGGCGGCATCACCAGATCGACGGTGCCGCTGGCTTTGCCGGCTAGCCCCAGCCCCGGAACCGCCGCCTGCACGATCGAGAGATCAACATGGATCAATTGCGCGTGAAGCTGCGAATGCGCGCCATAGCGGCCCGACAGCGCAATTTGGCCTTGTGGCAGCAGTATCGTCGCGCCGGCCAGCTGCCAATCGCTGCCGGATTTGATGATCGTGGTAGGGGCGGCCAGGCTGAACGCCACGCCATTGGCGCTGCCGCGTGCGTTGAGCAGGACGTGGTTCGGGTCGATAGCGGCTTGCGCGGCCAGGCTGAACGGTACGCTGCCGTGACCCACCGTGACCAGCGCCACGGTGCCACGCCCTTGGCTGTAGCGAATGCGGGCTTGCGCCGAGGTCAGGATCAGCGTCCCCTGGCCTGTATTGCTGAGCCGGACGTCACTCAGCCTAGCATCGGCGGTCATGGCCGGTGCGCCTGGGTAAAGCAACACGCTGCCCTGGATTTTGCCCGCGCCAATGGTGAGCAAAGCTGGGGTTCCCAGTCGTGCCCCGCTGGCATTGACGTTAAAATCGACGTGTTGGATTTTGCCCGCAGCGTCCAACTGGACCTGGCCATTAAGACCCGTACCCGCCAGCGTCAGGCGCCCCGCGAATGGCCCCGCCGACGTTTGCAGGATCGACCCGGCGAATGTTACTCTGGCGAATTGCGCCGATTTGATGTCGAGGCGCAGCGGGCCCTTGGTGGTGGTGATCACAACATCGCCCGCGAACGGCCCATACGCCGAGTTGCCGGTGGCGCGGACGTCATAACCGCCAGCATTGTTCCCGGAGAGGTTGGCGTCGACGTTGGTCAACTGGATACCGATGTTGGGCCGATCGGCATGAAGATGCCAGAGCGGTTTTGTCATCGTGCCGCTGGCGACGACCGCGATGGGCCCGTATTGGGCGCTGTTGCCGGTCGCGCGAAAGGCGATGCGGCCATTCGACAGATAGCTGCCCTCGCCGCCGGTCAGCCGCAAGGTGGGCGCTGCGACGCGTACATTATGCAAGCTTGCCACGCTATCGGCGGAATAAGCGACATCCGCCGTCAGCAGCGCATTGCCGCCGAGGAAATTGCGCACCGACAAATAATCGAACTGCCGCGTCTGCGCACGCACCCAGCCGGCAAAGCCGAAACCACCGTTGCGTCCGCGCACCAGGTGAACATCGGTTTCAAGCTGCACATGACCCAACCCGGCAATTTGATAGTCGTTCACCCGGCCCTTGAGCGCGCCGATGTAATGGCCAGAGGTAAAGTCGACGATAGCGATGACGGTGGCATCGATGCGCGCGGAGCGCAGGCGCAGATTGTCGGTGACCAGCTTGCCGTGAGTATAAGCAAGGCTGCCGTTTGCGGAAAGATTGTCGAGCAGCCCGCCTGCTGCCGGGTTCAGCCCCGACACGCGCCGCACCGTCGCCGTGACCGGGATCAGAATGTGCGTGGCGTCAACCACGGCGCGACCCTGCGCCTGCAGCCCGGCGATCGTGGTGGCGTTGAAACGCAGCAGCCCGGCGGTCAGTCGATAGTCGATCATGGGCGTCGCGAATGGCCCGTCGAGCACCGCGGTGAGCCGCACGTCGCGTCCACTGGCGGCTGGCGCAATCGCCCCCGGTGTCAGCAATTGCGCGCCGACGCGAAAACCGCTCAAGCTGTTGTTGGCCAGGTTGATCCGCCCCTGCGCCTGGATTGCCAAAGCCGCCGAATGGGCGGTGAATATCACGTCGGCGCGGCGCTGCCCCAGGGTCGCCTGGCCGTCGATAGCGATGGCGGGAGCGGTGAGCCGCGTCGCGGCACCTGCGCCGAGCACCGCGTTGGGCAAGGCCCTGCCCTTGAACAAAAACCGCCCGCTCGCGCCGGTCAGCCTCATATCGGCGAGCGGTGTCGCGCCCGCCTGAGCCTTCAATGCGCCATGCCAATTGGCCCAGTCGCCGTGTCCGTTCAGGCTAAGCGTGAGGTGCTTGCCCAGCCCTGCATAGCTGTCGACGATGCCGCCCGCCGGCGCATCGAGCTTGAGGTCCACCACCAGCCGGTTTTCTTTCGGCACCGCGTCGAGCTTGAGCCGGAAGCTGTCCCCACCCGCCAGCCCTGGCGCCGTGGTTGCATGTGCAAACGCGTCGATCTGCGCGCGGCCCTGTGCAATCGTCGCGCTGCCGGTGATCCCCAGAACGTGGCGTTGGCCGTAGACGGTTGGCTCAATGGTGAAGCGGTCGACGCGCAGCCGCCCGAGCGACAGATCAATGTCGGGCAGCAGCGGCTCATCGGGGCGCGGCAGCGTCGGTTCCAGCGCAGGGGAGCGCAGCAGCGTTGCCTGGGCAGCCGTGGCGACGCGCACATCGATCAGCTTGTTGACATAAGCAAATGGCCGCCAGTCGATGTCGAGCCGGGGGACCGCCAGAAAGGCCCCCCTCGCATCATGCACCTCAAGGCCGAGGATCGTCATCTGGCCATAGATCGATCCCTCGATCCGTCCGGCATGAATGCTGACGCCCGATTTCGTCGTGTAGCCGGCAATCTCGCGCGCAAGGAAGCGATGGCCGGGCGCAGTGTTCAGCCCCAACAAGATCGCGGCGAGCAGCAGTGCGAGGATGGCAACAAACGCGCCAACCCAGCGCGCAATCCGCACGCTAAGCCCGGGCGCTCTCCGCGCTGGCCGGTCCGCGTGAGCGGGTTCCACGCTCGCCATCAAAATGCCTGACCAATGCCGATGTAGAGCGCAATCTTCGCTTCACCGGGGCGCCGCGCGATCGGCGTTGCCAAATCGATGCGGACAGGCCCGAAATTGGTATAATATCGCCCGCCGATCCCCGCCCCGTACCGCATCCCGGAAAAGCCGGGCGTCGAACTCTCACTAACCCGTCCGGCGTCGAAAAACGGCACGATGCCAAAATTGCCGAAGCGGTAGCGCGCCTCTATCGCAAACTCGATCTGGTTGCGGCCACCGATCGGATTGTGGTTGGCGTCCTTGGGGCCAAGCTGTTGATAACCATAGCCCCGCACCGAACCGCCCCCGCCCGAGTACAGCCGCCGCGACGGCGCCAGATCGGCAAGCGCGGTACCCAGAATAGCGCCGACCTGCGCGCGCGCCGCTATCACCAGCGAATGCCGTACCGGATAATAGGCGCTGACCTGTACCAGCGTCCGTGCATACGGCTTGACCTTGCCCCCCCCGAGCGATGTCTCCGGGCTCAGCTTGCCGGTGATCCGGAAGCCCCTGCCCGGATTGAGCAAATCGTTGGAGCGGTCATAGCCAAGCTGGAGCGGGATCGCCCCGATCAAATAATTGCGCCGTGGCCGCGGTCCGTCAAGCGCAAGCGCGGCGCCTTCCTCGTTAGTGCCGACGATTTCACCGCCCAGCGACCACGTCCACCGCTTCTGCCAGATCGGTGTGCTTTGACGCGAGAGGCTGACCGCGAGATCGGCGGTGTTCGCCTGGTAAGCGGAATATCTGCTGCGATTCACCGCCAGGATCGCCTGAAACGTGCGATCGCGCTGGCCCGCATTCGACCGGCGGAAGGTCGCACTGCCGCCTTGCGCTTGGGTGCCCGCGACTGCGGTCAGGATCAGCGCGCCTTCGGGCGGGAACAGATTGCGCCAGGTATAGCTGCCCGTCAGCGTGGCCCCCTGCCCGGTGGCGTAGCCGGCCAATCCGGACAGACTGTGCCACAGCCCTTTTGTCTGGCGAACAGCCAAGTCAACATTTTCGGTGCCATCGGCTTTGATTTTTTCAGCGCCGGGGGCGTCAGCACCTACCGGTTCAACCGAAACCGTCGAGAACAGGCCAGTCGCAACCAAAGCCTGGCGCAAGTCCTCCACTTGGCGGCTGTCGTAAATTTGGCCCTTTTTATAGCGCGGGAAAATCGCCAGATGCCGCACGTCGAACACGTTGTCACCCGAGGTCCGAATCTCGCCAAAACGCGATCTCGGCCCTGCGTGGACGTTTAGCGTATAGTCACCGCTATGTGCCGCATCATCCAGCGCGATGTCGCGCTGGCCGACTTGCGCAAAGGGATAACCCAGCTCCGGCAGGCGCAGCGCAACGTTGGCCTCTGCACCTTCGATCAGCGCCGCATCGATCGGCTGGCCAATTTTCAGCCCCAGCGCGTCATAGGCGATCCGGGCCGGCTCGGGCGGCGCCTGCGCAATGGCGATGTGGCCCAGGTCATAGCGGCTGCCCGGCGTTGCGACGAGCGTGACGCGGACCTCCTTT
>JAYUBN010000149.1:0-4115 GCA_043740855.1 Sphingomonadales bacterium
AACGGACGCGTCTGCCGCCCTCATTTGATCTTGAATCGCAGCCTTGGCAGGTCCATCTAGCAGCGATGCAAAGCGAAAACCCCCTGATCGCCGATTTCGTTCGCCTGATGAACAGCGCTGCCGGGACACTGGCCGGCATGACCCGCGAAGCGCGCGACACCGCGCGCGAACGCGTCCGGGAAGCCATGGGCGGGCTCGACTTTGTTTCGCGCGAGGAATTCGAAGCTGCCAAGGACATCGCTGTGAAGGCTCGCGAGGAAACCGAGGCGCTGAAAATACGGATGACGGCCCTCGAAGCCAGCGTATTTGGCCATGCGGCACCGGAAGCCCGTCACGATTGATTCGGTGCACGGACGTGTAGTCCTGGCGCCGTCCTTGGCTTGCACGCCGGCTAAGGCCGGCCCACAGCGATTGCCATGCATATCCGCGCTCCTGCCATAGTCTGTGCTGCCCGGCCCCACGCCGAAGTGGGCGTAATCGTGCGGCTGCTGACCGCGGAACACGGATTGATCGGTGCCTATGTGGCGGGTGGTCGCGGGCGACATTTGCGGCCGGTGGTGATTCCGGGCAATCTGGTGGAGGCTGAACTGCACGCGCGGGCCGAGGGCCGGATGCCATCGGCGCGCGTCGAACTAGTCGCCAGCCGGGGGCCATGGCTGAGTGAGCCGCTGCCGGCGTCGGCGATCGCCTGGGTAACCGCGCTGACCGCCTCGACGCTGCCCGAGCGCCACGCTTATCCCGCCTTGCATGCGGCGCTGGAGGCGGTGCTGGATGCCATTTGCCAGGCGCCATCGGCGCGCGGCTGGGTGCCAGGATTGTTGGGCTTCGAAGCGTTGCTGCTGCGCGAACTGGGTTATGGGGACCATCGAGGTGGCCACCGCAATGCCGGGGACACGGCAAGCGTGCCCGACTTGCTGGCCGCTTTCGACTGCATGGGCGTGGTGCTGGCTCGCTATCCGCTTGCCGACCGGCGCGGCGATGTTATGGCATCGCGCGCGCTGCTGCGGGAACGGCTGGCGCGGATTCAGCCGCTCAATTTACAGGATTTGCTGCCATGAAGATTGCCGTTTTCGCCGGGGACGGCATTGGCCCCGAAGTCACCCGGGAAGCGGTACGGGTGCTGCACGCGCTGGCGCTGGACGAGCTGGAACTGGTCGAAGGCGATGTTGGCGGGGCGGCGTGGCGCAAGCACGGGCATCCGCTGCCGCCGCAGACGCTGGACATCGCGCGCTCGGCCGGGGCCATCCTGTTCGGTGCAGTGGGCGACTTCGCCTGCGACTCGCTGGATCGGCATTTGCGTCCGGAACAGGCGATCCTGGGCTTGCGCAAGGAACTTGGCCTGTTTGCCAATCTGCGCCCTGCCAAGCTTTTCAAAGGCTTGGAGGATTGCTCTGCGTTGCGACCAGAAGTGGCTAGCCAGATCGATCTGCTGATCGTGCGTGAGCTGAACGGTGACGTCTATTTCGGCGACAAGGGCATGAAGGTGCTGCCGGACGGTCGCCGCCAGGGTTGGGACATGATGTCCTACGCCGAAGACGAAGTGCGCCGCATTGCCCATGTCGCATTCAAAGCCGCCCAGGGTCGGCGAAAACTGCTGTGCAGCGTCGACAAGGCCAATGTACTTGAAACCAGTCAGTTGTGGCGCGATGTGGTGATCGAGGTTTCCGCGCAATATCCCGATGTCGTGCTCAGCCACATGTATGTCGACAATGCCGCGATGCAGATGGTGCGCAACCCCGGCCAATTCGATGTCATTGTTACCGGCAACCTGTTCGGCGATATCCTGTCGGATCAGGCCAGCATGTGCGTCGGCTCGATCGGTCTGCTGGCGTCGGCCGCATTAGCCGAAGGGACCATGGGTCTTTACGAGCCCATTCACGGCTCCGCGCCCGATATCGCCGGGCAGGACAAGGCTAATCCGATGGCCTGCATCCTGTCGGCGGCGATGCTGTTGCGCCATAGTTTCGGGCTGGAAGCGCCGGCAGCGCGGATCGAAGCCGCAGTGGCAAAGGCGCTGGCCGACGGCATTCGCGGCGGTGACCTTGGCGGCAGCCACGGCACGACGGCAATCGGCGATGCCGTGCTGGCACGGCTTTGAATTGGTCCAGAACAGAAGTATTCGGTCTTGTTCGGTATGCCCTCCTCCGCTAACTCTGGGCACCGATCGGTCGGGTGCGCGGCTGGGTTTGCAAGGACGCGACCTGTGATCTCAACTGCTAGTGAACGCGGTCAGGCTTTTGCCAGGTCTGGTGTCTTTATGGGCGCGTGGCCGAATTTGTGCCGTAGCCTGCGTACGTCGGCGTGAGCATCTTCGGTTGGGCCCCGTCCCCTGCGCTACACCGGCGCCTGCAAGTGTTCGACCGTTTTACGCAAGCGGCAGCGCCGGTTTTCTTCTCGCTATTCCTGGCATCGGCGGTGCTCAATCTGCTGGTCGGCGTTTTTCTCGAGTTTCGCGCGAGCCCGCACGCGATGGATATGGACGAGCAGGAGTATTACGGCTTGTCGAGCCAGATCCTGGCTGGCCATTGGGATCTGGGATCGCGACGGACTGAGCTGTATCCGATGATTATTGCCGGGTTGCGGCTGATCTCCGGTAATTTTCACTTCGTGCAGACAGTAATTTCCGTCATTGCCGCGCTGTCGGCGCCGCTGCTTTACCTCGTGGTGCGCCGGCTGAGCGGCTCGGCGCGCTCGGGGTTCGTCGCAGGCATCCTGATGATGTTGTGGCCGATGCAGTTCTTCCTGGCGACTTCGCTGTACAGTGAAACCGTTGCCTTGCCCTGTTTCCTGCTGTTCATGCTGACGCTGCCGTTAGGATCGCGGTCGCTTTGCTTAAGCCGGCAAGCGGCCTTAAACTGGCCTGTGAACTATTGCCCCGGTGGTGCGATAATGGCCGGACTGGCGCTGGGCGTGACTGCGCACATCCGTCCGATGTATCTGCTGTTCCTGCCTTTTGCGCTGATCATTCCGTTCCTGGAGGAGCGTCGGTGGCGTCGCGCGGGCCGAACGGCACTGCTGGTCGGGCTGAGTTTTGCGCTGGTCGTGCTGCCGTGGTCCCTGTGGACAAGCAGCCGCCATAGCGAAGTAATCATTTTGACCGCGAATGGTGGCGAAACGCTGGCCGGCGGGCTGAACCCCCGCTTGGCGGCGATGACGCACAATACCGAAGTTCACCTGGCCGGCCGCGACGCCTGGGTTGGTCCGGGCAAATGGCTGCCTCCGGCCGATACCGGTTATCTCTCGCCCGCCGAAACCCGGCTCCCTTACCAGGCGATGTCACGGTTGCTGACCCAGCGCACATTGGCCTGGATAATGGCGCAACCGGGCGATGCAGTGCGGATCGAATTGTGCAAACTGGGCTATATGTGGGGTTTCTATCCCTGGCGTGGCGACAGCCCGGTCAAGCTGCTGGCCGGAAGCCTGCCAATCCTGGCGTTGCTTACATTCTCGCTGGCGATGCTGCTGCGCAGTCCGGCACGTTGGCTGGGGCTGGCGCGTTTGTTGGCTGTGCCTTTGTTCACTAGCGGGGTTGCCTTGATCAGTTGGGGTAGCTGGCGATTTCGGCAACCGGCCGACGCCGCCTTGCTGGCTTTTTGCGTCATCGCCGCGGGCATGGTGGCGGGCGCCAAACAGGGTGCGGGTCCAAGGCCGGAGCCTCTGCATTAGGGGTTCTCTTGTGCGCACTGGCTGGCTAAGGGCATCTCGTTATTGGCCGATGTTGGCGCGCAGACTTTTCGGAGAAGCAGTTCGATGCTCCAACTGGCAATTGTCCTGCCGACCCTGAACGAGCGGAAAAACCTTCGCCCGCTGGTCGATCGGCTCGCAGCGGCGTTGACGGGCATTGCCTGGGAAGCCATTTTCGTCGACGATAACAGTCCTGACGGCACCGCTGAAGAAGCCCGCGCGATCAGTCTGGTCGATCCCCGGGTGCGCTGCATCCAGCGCATCGGCCGGCGTGGGCTGGCCAGCGCCGCGATCGAAGGCATGTGCGCAACCGCAGCACCGATTGTGGCGGTGATGGATGCCGATCATCAACACGACCCGAAATTACTGGCCGGAATGCTGGCAGCGGTGGAAAGCGGCGATTACGACCTTGCCTATGCCTCGCGCTTTGC
>JAYUBN010000150.1:0-4108 GCA_043740855.1 Sphingomonadales bacterium
TACTGCTACGCATGACAAACTTTCGAATCGGGCAGTCAGCCATGTGATCGAGCGATATCTTTCTGATGTTGGTTTTGATTCTTGCGATCACGCGTGGACGGAACAGCAGGCTGTCGATTTTGCCGCCAGCCGGTTTCCACAACTGATCATCGTCGGCGATGACTTGGAAACTGGATCGGGAATCGCTGCCGCTGAACGAATAAGCGATGCCGGACCGGTGGCGATCTGGCGGGTTACGGCCGAACGCCTGCATCGCCATAAAGAGCAACTTGACAACCCCTCATTGCAGGGGTCCCAGCTGATCGACCAGATCGAGAGCACGGTAAGCGGCGCGCGGTCGGCCAGATCAGCGACCTCCAACCAACTTAACCCTTAATCCCATCCAGCGCCTGCGCCAGCCGATCCGCGCCCACTGCGCCAGACAGCAGCCGGTCGCCCGCGACCCAGCTTGGGGTGCCGTTCAATCCCAGCTTCCGCGCGAATTCCAGGTTGCGTTCAATTTCGGCTTCCGTGGCCGGGTCGGCGATGGTGGCGCGGGCGCGGGTCATGTCGAGGCCGGCGGTGGCCGCAGCCTGCGCGATAGTGGCCGCGTCCGGGTGGCCGATGGCGAACATCGCCTTGTGAAATGCGGCGTAACGGCCTTGTGCAGCAGCGGCGAGCGCCATTTTGGCGGCGTCGGTGCTTTGCGGGGTCAGGATTGGCAGTTCGCGCACCACCACCTTCAGTTCAGGGCGGCTGGCGATGAGCAGGTCTATATCGGCGATGCTGCGGCGGCAGAAGCTGCAGGCAAAATCGGTGAATTCGACCAGCGTCTGCTTGCCGTTGGGGTTGCCCAGAACCGCGCCGGGCCATGGCCGTGCAAGGTCGTCGCGGATTCCAGCCAGTTGTTTTGATTCTTCTTGGCGATGCAGATTGTCCATCGCCTCGGGCAGTACTTCGGGATGACTGACGATGTAGTCATGGACCATGCGGTCGCTGCGCCAGCCCTGGATCACCAGTACACCCAGCCCGCCGCCAAGGCCGCCCAGAACCGCACAGGCAGCGCCGAGCGCAAACAATTTGAGTGGTCGGCGAGAGAACATGTCGATCATCAACCCGGCCTACTTGTGCTTTTTGTCATGCGCAATTGCGCTGCGTGCCTGCATGGCGATGTCCTGCGCGCGCAGCCAGTCCGACGACCCTTTGGGCAACCCGGCCTCGGCGGCCTCGGCATTGCGCCCGGCAGCGGCCATGTTGTTGTTCAGCGCCTGCTGCTCGGCGCCGGCCAGCCGCGCGCGCGGTAGATCGCCTGCTTCTTCATAGACCTCGCCCAGCACATACCAGGCGAAGGGATTTTCGCGATCGCGCGAAACAGCGGCGGTCAGCACGCGCCGGGCCTCGGCAAAATGCGGCCCAGGTCGACTTTCGCCATCCTCGCGCCGCGACAGATCGTTGTTCGCGGCGGCGTCATCGGCGGCGATCAACGCATGACCGAAGGTAGTGGCGATCAGCGGCTGGTTATTCGTCAGACCGGTGGCACGCCGCAGCGGCGCCAGCGCATCGCCCGGCTTGCCCGCTTCCAGCAGGATCTGGCCCTTCAACTCCAGGAAATAGGGGTCGTCGGGGGCCTCGGCGAGCAGGCTGTTGGATTCAGCCATCGATTTGTCGAGGAAACCTTGCTTGTGCCAGGCATAGGCCCGGGCATAACGCGCCGGCACGCCGGTCATGTATTCGGGATAGGTCTGGATGGTGTCGGCGGGTTCGGCAAGATAGCCGAACAGCTTGGCCTTGACCCGCTGGAACCGCGCATCCAGCACGGGATCTGGCTTGTGATTCCAGGCGGGATCCTTTTCATAGGTGTCTTGCAGAAAGGCAATGCGGTCATCGGTCAGCGGATGAGTGCTGTAAAAGCTGTCATCGGCATTGCGGGTGTAGCCGTAGCGGTTTTCCAGGTTCAACAACTTGTGGAAGAATTCGACCGAGCCGCGCCCGGTAATGCCCGCGCCGGACAGGAATTTGGCGCCCGCCGCATCGGCGGTTTCCTCCTGCCCGCGCGTATAGGCCAGATATTTGCCCATAGCCGCCTGCTGACCCGCCATGATCACGCCCAGCGCCGCTTCGCCGCCGCCCGCCGCTGCGGCCGCCGCGCCCAACAACAATGACAGGATGCTGATCTTGGTGGCAGAGGCGGCACCGCGACCGTCGATGGCGTGGCCGCCGACGATATGGCCCAGTTCATGCGCGATCACGCATTGTACCTCGTTGGCACTGTCGGCGGCGTTGATCAGTCCGGAATTGATATAGACCGCCTGTCCTCCAGCGACGAAGGCATTGATCTCGGAATCGTTGACCAGCACGATATCGACATTTTTGGGATCGAGCCCGGCGGCAGACACCAGCGGGCTGGCAAGATCGTGGAACAACGCTTCGGTCTCGGCATCTCGCAACACCGCCTGTGCGACGGCGGGGGCGATGCACAGCACCGACGCGGCCAGCGCGGCGGCACAGCGGGCCAGCAATGTTATCGGGGTGGGCATGCAGCCATGTGTCTAGCATGCCCCGCGCTGAACCGCGCCTGAAGAAAGCATGGGCAACGGGCCTGCGGGATTACTGCGCCGCCAGCAGTCGTTCTGCCCCGCCCAGATCGACGCTGACCAGGCGCGACACGCCGCGCTCGACCATGGTGACGCCAAACAGGCGGTGCATGCGGCTCATCGACACGGCGTTGTGGGTGACGATCAGAAAGCGCGTGTCGGTCTCCGCGACCATCGCATCAAGCAAATCACAGAAACGCTCGATATTGGCGTCGTCAAGCGGGGCATCGACTTCGTCGAGCACGCAGATGGGCGCCGGATTGGTCAGGAACAGGGCAAAAATCAGCGCGATCGCGGTCAGCGCCTGTTCGCCACCCGACAACAGCGTCAGCGATTGCAGCCGTTTTCCGGGCGGCTGGGCCAGGATTTCCAGCCCGGCTTCGAGCGGATCGTCCGAATCGATCAGTGCCAATCGGGCCAAACCTCCTTCAGTTCCGGGCCCACCTTCGAACAACCGCTGGAACAAGCGGCGAAAATGGCCATCGACGGCTTCGAAAGCGGCGCGCAGCCGTTCGCGCCCCTCGCGATTGAGGCTGCCGATCGAGCCGCGCAGCCGGTTAACCGCTTCGGTCAGTTCGGCCTGGTCGCCGCGCGTGTCGCCCTGCCGTGCCTCGGCCCCGGCCAGTTCGTCGGCGGCGACCAGATTGACCGGGCCGATGCGCTCACGCTCGGCGGTCAGGCGATCCATCTCCGCGGCCTCGTCCAGCGCTGCCAATATTGTGCTTGCGGCAAAGCCCAATTTTTCCGGCAGCAACGGCGGCGGGCATTGAAAACGTTCGCCGGAAATGCGCGCCATTTCGGCGCGGCGCTGTTCCTCGCTGTCGGCGCGAGCCGCCGCGCCGGCGCGGGCTTCGCGGGCGTCGGCCAAGGCTTCCTGCGCGGCGGCGAGCGCGTAATCGGCAAGTCGCGCGGCTTCACCGGTGCGGGCGACGCGACTTTCGGCTTCGGCCAATTCACTACCGAGCCGATTGCGCACCGCCTCACCGTCCTCGATCTCGCGCAGCAACGCGGCGGGCTTGGCCGCGATGACCGCGCGTTCCTGCGCAATTTCCTCAAGGCGGCGGCCCATTTCGGCGAGACGGCGGGCACCGTCGCCGGCCCGCGCATCCCAGCTGCGGATATCGGCAGATTGTGCGGCGATGCGCTCGCGCGCCACAGCCAGCGCCTGATCCTGCGCGGCGAGAGCGGCAGTCGCGGATTGCAGATCGCGGCGCGCGTCCTCGTGCCGGGCCTGCGCTGCGGCAAGCGTGGCGCGACCGGCGTCGGGCGCGGGCAGCGCGGCGCGGCGGGCCAGCGTCGCATCGCGCTCGACTTCGCCCTGACGGCATTGCCCGGCCAGATCGGCGGTGGCGGCATCGAGTTCGGCGCGGCGCGCGGTCAGCCGGTCGCGCGCGGCCTCTGCCTGATCGAGCGCTCGCAGTGCGGCGCGCTCAGCCTCGGCGGCGGCGGATAGCGCGCGTTCGGCGGCGCTGGCCGTGGTTGCCGCCTCGGTCAAAGCGGATCGGACCCGCGCCTGTTCGGCGGCGGCGGTGTCG
>JAYUBN010000151.1:0-4100 GCA_043740855.1 Sphingomonadales bacterium
GTCAAAAAGAGCTATGCTGCGTACAGCGACGTCAAATACCGTCTGTCCGCAGCCGTAACGCTGCGCGGTGGTCTGCGGTTTACCCATGACACCGGAGCCCAGACCAACTTCCAATCGAACGTCTATGGCGTCGACGATGTCTTTGTGCAGAACAACATTCCGCTAACCAACACCTATTTCTCGACGAACAATTTGTCGGGCAAGGTCGGCGTCGATTATAAGCTGGCGGACGGCAATCTGCTCTATGCAAGCGTCGCCAAGGGCTACCGCGCGCCCAGCTTCAACGCCCAGGCCTTTTTTCAGCCCAGCGAAGTGTCGGTAGCCGCGGCGGAAAAGGTGATCTCATACGAGATCGGCGCCAAGACGCGCTGGCTTGACCGCCGGGTGACTTTAAACGTGGCCGGCTTTTATTACGATTACCGCAACCAGCAGTTCATCAACGTCAACCCCAGCACGGGCGCGCAGAATTTGTTCAATATCCCCAAGTCGCGGATCTATGGTGGCGAAGCGGAGTTGAATGTGCGTGTCACCGACGGGTTGCAAATTCATGCGGGTCTGGGCCTTCTTTCGACCAAGATCATCACTGGCACACTCAGCGGCATCGATGTCGCCGGACACAAGCTCGCCAATGCTCCCGGGCTGACATTCAACGTCGGGCCTGACATCACCCTGGCCTCAGGCGCGTTCGGCAAGATCAGCCTCCACCCTTCGGTGGCCTATCAGGCAAGTCAGTACTTCGAGGTGATCAACGAGCCGATCCTCAAGCAGCATGGCTATGCCCTGATCGACGGGCATCTCGATTATGAATCGGCCAACGGACGCATCATCGCATCGGCGTGGGTCAAGAACGCGGGGCAGCAGTTCTATTTCACCTCGCGGGTCGATCTGTTGGCCGGATTTGGCTTCATCTACAACCATATCGGCAATCCCCGCAGCTATGGCGGCTCTGTCGGTTATAAATTCTAACAAACATTCCAAGGAGAGAATCATGACAACGCACCGGATGTTGATAAACGGCGCCTTGGTCGCTGGCGATGCGACGATGGACGTGGTCAACCCGGCGACAGGGCAGGTCTTCGCCACAGTTGCCCGCGCGTCGGCGGCGCAGGCCGATGCCGCCATCGCTGCCGCCAAGGCGGCCCAGCCGTCATGGGCGGCCATGCCGATCGTGGAGCGCAGCGCCTGCCTGGTGGCGCTGGCGGATGCCATCGCCGCGCATTCCGACGATCTTGCCCGCTCGTTGACGCTCGAGCAGGGAAAACCTCTGGCCGAGGCCCAGGGCGAAGTCGCCTGGACCGTGGGCTATCTGCGCCACTACGCCACGCTCGATCTGCCCGATCGCATTATCCAGGATGACGCCGACGGCTATATCGCTGTTCAGCATCGGGCGCTGGGCGTGGTGGTAGGAATTATTGCGTGGAACTTTCCGTTGCTGGTGGCGTGCTGGAAGATCGGCCCAGCAGTACTGGCTGGCAATGCCATCGTCCTGAAACCAGCGCCGACCACGCCGATGACCGCGCTGGCACTGGGCGCGCTGTGCAAGGACATCTTCCCAGCGGGGATCGTCAACATCATCACCGATGCCAATGATCTGGGGCCGCACCTGACCGCACACGCTGATGTGGCGAAAGTCGGATTTACCGGCTCGACCGCCACCGGCAAGCGCATCGCCGCCAATGGGGTAGATACGCTGAAACGGGTGACGCTGGAACTGGGCGGCAATGATCCCGCGATCGTGTTGGAAGATGTCGATGTTCGCGCGACGGCACAGGCGATTTTTGCTGGCGCTTTCCTTAACTGCGGGCAAGTCTGCCTTGCGATCAAACGTGCTTATGTCCACGCCAATATCTACGACGCGATGTGCGAGGAGTTGGCGAAGCTGGCCGATGCGGCCATCGTCGATGACGGCCTGTTACAGGGCACCCAGATCGGCCCGATCCAGAACATCGTGCAGTTCGAGAAGGTGCAGGGCTTCCTCCACGACGCGCGAACCAAAGGCACGATCATCGCCGGGGGCGAGGCTATGGCGCGGGCCGGGTATTTCATTCGCCCGACCATTGTCCGTGATGTCACCGATGGCGATCGCATCGTCGATGAAGAGCAATTCGGCCCCATCCTGCCGGTGATCCGGTTTGACGATATCGAAGATGTCATCGCGCGGGCCAACGCCTCCGAATATGGGCTGGGGGCGTCCGTATGGTCGAGTGATATCGCCCATGCCACCGCTATTGCCGGCCGCATCCAATCTGGCCAGGTCTGGGTGAACCAGCACATCGCGATCGGGCCGCATATCCCGATGGCCGGGTTCAAGAACTCCGGGGTGGGCGTCGAGCAGTCGGTCGAGGGCCTCGCCGAATACACCCAGCTTCAGGTCGTGAACGTCAAACGATGAGCGGGCTGGCGTCAAGCGGGCTTTCGATCACGCAGGGGCCGGTCGACGTGCCCTTGCTGGAAATCACGATCGGAAGGGCATTGCGCAACGCGGGACGGAACTGGCGCGATGACCTAGCGCTAGTGTCGCGCCATCAGGGCATCCGGTGGAACTGGGGCGAACTGGACCACGAGGTCGATCGGATCGCCACCGGGCTGCTGCGCCATGGCGTCGCCAAGGGTGACCGCGTCGGCATCTGGGCGCCCAATTGCGCAGAATGGGCAGTGATCCAGTACGCCACCGCGCGGATCGGGGCAATTTTGGTCAATATCAACCCCGCGTACCGCGTCACCGAGGCGGAATATGCGCTGAACAAGGTCGGTTGTTCGGTGCTTGTCACCGCCGCCAGATTCAAGTCCAGCGACTATCTGGAAATGCTGCGCGAAATCTGGCCGGGGCGCGTGCCCGATCTGCGTCTGGTCGTGACCCTGGGAGTGGACAGCCATGACGGCTGCCTGTCTTGGGCGGAGTTGCGAGATCCTGCCGATGCGGCGGCTTTGGCCACAGCAGACGCAGCGCTCTCATGCCATGATCCGATCAATATCCAGTTCACCAGCGGCACCACCGGCTTTCCCAAGGGCGCCACGCTGACGCATCGCAACATCCTTAATAATGGCTATTTTTCGGGAGTGGGCATCGGCCTGACGGTCCGTGATCGCATCGCAGTGCCGGTGCCACTTTACCATTGTTTCGGTATGGTGCTGGGCAATCTGGCGGCGCTGACCAGCGGCGCCGCCGTGGTCTATCCGGGCGAAGCGTTCGATCCGCGCGCGGTGCTGGAAGCGGTTGCGGGCGAGGGATGTACAGCGCTGTACGGGGTGCCGACGATGTTTATCACCCTGCTCAATCACCCGGACCTCGCCAGCTATGACTTGTCCAGCTTGCGGACCGGCATCATGGCTGGCTCGCCTTGTCCGCTGGCGACCATGCGCGAAGTGATGGAGCGGCTGCACATGCCCGAGGTCACTATCGGCTATGGCATGACCGAAACCAGCCCGCTCACCACGCAGACGGCGCCCCATGACCCCGTCGAGGACCGGGTAGGATCGGTGGGGCGCCCGCAACCTCACGCCGAGGCCAAGATCATCGGCAAAGAGGGCGAGACCTTGCCGCATGGCGTTGTCGGCGAATATTGCTCACGGGGTTATGCGGTGATGCAAGGCTATTGGAACGATCCGCAAAAGACCGCAGAAGCGATCGACAAGGACGGCTGGATGCATTCCGGTGATCTCGCCACCATGGACGCGCGCGGTTATGTGCGCATTCCCGGGCGCATCAAGGACATGATCATTCGCGGCGGCGAAAACATCTATCCGCGTGAAGTCGAGGAATATCTGTTGACTCACCCCCGCATCGCCGACGCCCAGGTATTCGGAGTGCCGGATGCCAGGCTTGGCGAAGCGGTTTGCGCATGGATCATTGCCAAGCCTGGCATGGTGCTCGGCGAGGAGGATGTAATCGCGCACTGCAAAGGCCGCATCGCCCATTACAAAGTCCCGCGCTATGTCCGGGTGGTGGAGTTCTTTGCGATGACGGTCACCGGCAAGGCGCAAAAGTTTGAAATGCGCCGGGCGATGGAGCGGGAATTGTCCGAAGCCGAAAGCCGGGCCCGCCATTTGGGATGAGTTGGGCCGATGGGTGCGATGAACGAGCGGGTTGGGGGCCAGGA
>JAYUBN010000152.1:0-4081 GCA_043740855.1 Sphingomonadales bacterium
GTCGATGGCATCGAAATTGCCTCGCTGGCGCGGTTGGAGCTTGCGGATTTGTTGGAGGCGGCAACGGGATGATGGGGGCGCCATGCGCGCTACGCGCAAGTGACTTGCGCTCCCGCACGCAGTAATGCCTAATCACTTACCGTCTCGATCCGAAGGAGTTCCCCCATGGCCAACATCACCCGCCGTCAGGCCCTCGCCGGCGCCGCTACATTGCCGCTCGTGCTGCAAACCCCTGCATGGGCTGCCACCCCCAAAGACACACTGGTGATGGCCAAGCAGATCGACGACATCATCACCCTCGATCCCGGCGAATGCTACGAGCTCAGCGGCGTTGAGATGTGCACCAATCTTTATGACCGCATCCTGCGCTACGAAGCCGAGGATATGAACAAGCTGGTCGGCGGCGTCGCGGCAAGCTGGACGGTCAGCGCCGATGGCAAGGTGTTCACCTTCAAGCTGCGCCCGGGCCTGAAATTCCACTCTGGCGCACCGGTCACCGCCGAAGACGCCGCCTGGTCGTTGCAGCGCGTGGTGCTGATGGACAAGACGCCAGCCTTCCTGATCACCCAGCTCGGCTGGACCAAGGATAATGTCAAATCCCTGGTCACCGCGCCGTCGGCTGATACTTTGGTCTTCACCATTACCGAAGCCTACGCGCCGTCGATGGTGCTGAATTTGATGACCTCAATCATCGCCTCGGTGGTCGAAAAGAAAGTCGCGCTGGCCAATGAAAAGGACGGCGATTACGGCAATGGCTGGCTGAAGATCAATTCGGCCGGCTCAGGCGCGTTCAAGCTGGTGTCTTGGAAAGCCAATGAATCGGTCACCATGGAAGCCTATCCCGGCTTCCGCATGGGGGCGCCGGCGATCAAGCGGGTGGTTATCCGCCACATTGCCGAACCCGCGACGCAACGGCTGCTGATCGAAAAAGGCGATGCCGACGTCGCGCGCAATCTGACCGCCGACATGATCAAAGCAATCCGCGCCAACAAGGATCTGCGGATCGAGGATTTCAACGGCGCCAACACTGTCTATCTCGGGCTGAACATGGCCGATGAGCGGCTGAAGAACCCGAAAGTGCGCACTGCCATCAAGATGCTGGTCGATTATGACGGCATGGTAAATAATTTGTTCAAGGGCCAGTTATTCGTCCAGCAGAGCTTCCTGCCGATTGGGTTTTTTGCCGCCATTCCCTACAAACCCTTCAAGCTCGATGTCGCCAAGGCCAAGGCATTGCTGGCCGAAGCCGGCTATCCGAATGGCTTCACCATAAAACTCAACACCAATGACAGCTTCCCTGGGCCGGAAATCGCCCAGTCTGTGCAGCAAACCCTGGGCCAGGGCGGCATCAAGGTCGAAATCGTGTCCGCCGACCGCAAGACCACGCTTGGCGAATACCGCGCCCGCAAGCATCAGATGACGGTGATGAGCTGGGGGCCGGATTACTTCGACCCGCACACCAACGCGGATTTCTTCGCCCGCAACACCGATGACAGCGATGCCGCCACCAAGGGCAAGCCGCTGGCATGGCGCAACCATTGGGATATCAAGGATATCTCGGCGCGCACCGCGCTTGCCGCCAAGGAACTGGATAACACCAAGCGAAAGGCGATGTATGACGAGCTGCAAAAGACCGTCGCCGCCGAAGGCCCCTACGTCATCATGTTCCAGAATGTCGAAGAAGTGGTGTTCCGCAAGAACGTCACCGGCTTCAAGCTCGGTATCACCGACGATCTCAACTTCTATCGCACGGTGAAAAAAGCCTGATCCAGACAACGACCGAGCGCATGCTAGGTCGCGTATTTTCAGCAGCCCGCGCGTTCGCCCGGCTGCTTGGGTCGGTTTCGTTGACCTTTCTCGGGCTGACCTGCGTGACCTTCGTGATCGGTCGGGTGATCCCGATCGATCCGGTGCTGGTCATTGTCGGCGACAAGGCCAGCAACGAAACCTATGAACGGGTGCGCTTGCAGCTTGGCTTGGACAAGTCGTTACTGGTGCAATACTGGAACTATCTGGTCAAAGTTCTGCATGGCGAGTTCGGCAATTCGGTGATGACCGCCCATCCGGTGCTGTCCGACTTGCTGCACGTGTTTCCCGCAACGATTGAATTGGCGACGCTGGCCTTGGTGATCGGCGTGGTCGGCGGCATTCCGCTCGGGGTATACGCCGCGGTTAATCGCGGCCGCTGGGCGGATCAGGTGATCCGTTTTGTCTCGCTGATTGGCTATTCGATGCCGGTATTCTGGCTCGGGCTGGTCGGGCTGTTGCTATTTTACGCCAAGCTCGGCTGGGTCGAAGGGCCGGGCCGCGTCGATATCGGCTATGACGACATGGTGCCGGTGGTGACCGGCATGCTCACCATCGACAGCCTGCTGGCCGGTGAAGGCGAAGTGTTCTGGAATGTGCTGGGCCATCTGGTATTGCCGTCCTCGATCCTGGGCTATATTTCGATCGCCACCGTTGCGCGCCTGACCCGCAGCTTCATGCTGAGCCAGTTGAAACAGGAATACGTCCTGGCAGCGCTTGCCAAGGGCCTGTCACCGTTCCGGGTGGTGTGGGTGCATGCGCTCGGCAATGTCTGGGTGCAGTTGATTACGGTCATCGCGCTGACCTTTGGCAGTTTGCTCGAAGGCGCGGTGCTGACCGAAACCGTATTCGCCTGGCCGGGATTGGGGCTGTATTTGAAAAACTCGCTGTTCGCGGCCGACCTCAACGCCGTGCTTGGCGGCACGATGCTGGTGGGCGTGGTTTATATCGGGCTGAACATGCTGTCGGATGTGGTCTATACCTTAGTTGATCCGCGCGCGCGGGACCAATCATGACCATGCGGGACTGGCTGCTCGACCCCGCGCCGACCTCGCGCCGCCAGGCACGGCTTGGCGGCTGGTTCCGCGCCTGGCTGGCGTTGCAACGCAATTCATTGGCGATGACCGGGCTTGCGATCGTCATTTTCCTGGTGCTGGTGGCAATATTTGCCCCGGTTTTGGCCGACCGCGATCTGGCGGTGCGCATGGTGCTCGAAGACCGGTTGCAACCCGGCTCCGCGTTGCACTGGTTCGGCACCGACGAACTCGGCCGCGATATCCTGACGCGGATGATTTTCGGCGCCCGGATCACCCTGGTGATCGTCTTCCTGGTCAGCGCCATCGTCGTACCAATCGGCCTCGCGATCGGGTTGCCGGCCGGCTATTTCGGCGGCTGGATCGATGCGGTGCTGATGCGTATCACTGACATTTTTCTCGCCTTCCCGCGTTTGGTGCTGGCTTTGGCCTTTGCGGCAGCGCTTGGCCCCGGCATCGAAAACGCGGTGATCGCCATCGCGCTGACCGCCTGGCCGCCATACGCACGCCTGGCGCGGGCCGAAACCCTGACCCGCCGCAACGCCGAATTCATCCAGGCCGCCGAACTGCTTGGCGCATCGCATTTGCGCATTCTGCTGACGCAAATTCTGCCGCTGTCGCTACCCAGTGTGATCATTCGCCTGACGCTGGATATGGCCGGCATTATCCTGACGGCTGCGGGCCTCGGGTTTCTCGGCCTTGGCGCGCAGCCACCGTCTGCCGAATGGGGGGCGATGGTGTCGTCCGGGCGCCAGGTGCTGCTCGACGAGTGGTGGGTGGCGACCTTGCCGGGCCTGGCGATTTTCGTGACCTCGCTCGGCTTCAATTTGCTTGGCGATGGGCTGCGCGACGCAGCGGATAGCCGGTCATGAGCGAAACGCTGCTGTCGGTGCGCAATTTGCGCGTGGTCTATCCCGGCGATGACGGCGATTTTGCCGCCGTGCGCAATGTCAGCTTTACCCTCGGGCGCGAGCGGCTTGGCATTGTTGGCGAGTCAGGCTCGGGCAAATCCACCACCGGGCGGGCCATTATGGGGCTGGTCGCCAGCCCCGGCCGGATCACCGCCGATGAAATGCGGCTCGGCGATACCGACCTGACGCATCTGAGCGAGCGTGGCTTCCGCAAGCTGCGCGGCAAGCGCATCGCGATGGTGTTGCAGGACCCGAAATACTCACTCGACCCGGTGATGCGGGTCGGTGACCAGATCGCCGAAACCCATCGCCAGCATGTTCGCGCCGGCC
>JAYUBN010000153.1:0-12870 GCA_043740855.1 Sphingomonadales bacterium
TCACGTAGATCGCCGCGCCGATCAGCAACAGCGCCCCGATGTAGAAAAGTGCAACGGCTAGGCGGACCCGCCGTCCGAACAACAGTGCCGACGATCCAACCCCAAGCAGCGCGTCGTCTTCCTTGTCCTGCAGCGCGTAGATCGTGTCATAGCCGATGCACCAGCACACGCTGCCGGCATAGAGCGCGGCCAGCACATCGAGGCGCCAGTCTGCCTGAGCGCTGCGCACCGCGACCCACCCGACCGGCACTCCCCAGGTGAATACCAGCCCCAACCACGCCTGCGGCCAGCCGGTGATTCGCTTCATGAAGGGATAGGCGGCGACCAGCGCCAGGCTGCCCAGCGCCACGTATTGCGCCTGCATGGGCAATTGCAGCAGCACGATCAACCCAACCAGGCACAGCGCCAGCGCCCAGGCCCACGCCGTCGTTTTGCTCACTCGCCCGCTCGCCACGGGACGTGCGGCGGTACGCGCCACCTGCCGGTCGAGGCTGGCGTCGACGATGTCGTTATAGACGCAGCCGGCGCCGCGCATCGCGATCGCGCCGACAAGCAGCCAGCCAAGCAACCGCCAGTCAGTCGCCCCGCCCGCCAGCAGCACCCCCCAGGCGCACGGCCAGAATAGCAGCCACCACCCGATTGGCCGGTCAAAGCGGGCAAGCTGGGCGAGATCGCGCGGCAATTGCGGCAAGCGTGCGATCAACCCGCGATGTTCGGTATCGGGGACGATCTGGCTAATGATTTCAACGCTGTCAGACATGCGCCAAAGTATAGCGCCGCGCGTGGCGATCGGCTAGATGGCGGTCATGCCCGCTACTCCCGCCTGGCCGCCGAAAAGCGCACCGCGCCTGTTTGTCCCCGGCCCGCTCAGCGCCGGCGGGCAAGTGTCGATCGACGGCGCGCAGGCGCATTATCTGGCGCGGGTGATGCGCGTTGGCGTGGGCGACGTGGTGATCCTGTGCGACGACGTCACCGGCGAATGGGCGGCGACGGTCACGTCCGCGGGCAAGCGCGAGTCAGTAGTCAATTGTGACTCATTGTTGCGCCTGCGCGAAGCCGTTCCCGACTTCACCCTCTACGCCGCCCTGCTCAAGAAAGATCGCTTCGATCTGGTGCTGGAAAAGGCCACTGAACTGGGCGTGCGCCGCATCCAGCCGGTGCTCACCCACCGCTGCGTCGCCGACAAGCTCAATACCACACGCGCCCGTGCCATCCTGACCGAAGCCGCCGAGCAATGCGCCCGCACCGCGCTGCCCGAACTGGCCGAGCCAGTGAAGCTGGACGCGTTATTGCGCGCGCATGACGCGGGTCGCGCGCTGTTTTTCGCCGACGAAAGTGGCGGCGCGCGCGCCGCTGGTGCTTTTGCTGCGCACTTCGGCCCTGCGGCTCTGCTGACGGGACCCGAAGGCGGCTTTGACGACAGCGAACGCAGCGCTATCCGCGCCTTGCCTGACACTCGCCCGATCTCGCTTGGCCCCCGCATCTTGCGCGGAGAAACTGCCGCCATCGCCGCAACCGCCTTATGGATGGCAATCGCCGGCGACTGGGGCCGCCTGTAGAAAAAGGTGCCCACCCCCGGCCCCTCCTGCAAGCGGGAGGGGAGATAGTGTTTGCGCTGGTACTTCGCCCCTCGCGCCTTTATCGGGAACGCCATGAGCACTCACCTTGCATCCGGCGGCGATCAACCGGCCATCGAACACCGCGACCAACTCGTCGCCCCTATCGCAGCCGGCGAAAAACCGCGCGATCGTTGGCGCATCGGCACCGAGCACGAAAAGCTGGTTTACGCCGAAGTCGATCACCACGCCCCAAGCTATGACGAACCCGGCGGTATCCACGACTTGCTGCTGGCCTTGGGCGAATTCGGCTGGGCCCCGGTTGAGGAAAACGGCCATGTCATCGCCATGTCTGGGGCCGATGGTGCGATCAGCCTGGAGCCTGCGGGCCAGCTCGAATTATCAGGCGCACCTCTGGTCAACCTGCACCAGACCTGCGCTGAATCCAGGCGCCATCTTGACCAGGTGAAGGCCATCGGCGCCCGCACCGGCACCGGTTTTCTGGGCCTTGGCATGTGGCCGGACAAGCGCCGCGATGAATTGCCGGTCATGCCCAAGGGCCGCTACGAAATCATGCTGCGCCACATGCCGCGCGTTGGCACGATGGGGCTCGACATGATGCTGCGCACCTGCACCATCCAGACCAACCTCGATTATTCGAGCGAAGCCGACATGGTGAAGAAATTCCGCGTGTCGCTGGCACTGCAACCGCTGGCAACCGCGCTGTTCGCCAATTCGCCGTTCACCGAAGGCAAGCCAAACGGCTTCCTGTCTTATCGCAGCCACATCTGGTCGGATACCGATCCGGCGCGTACCGGAATGCTGCCGTTCGTCTTCGACGACGACTTCGGCTACGAGCGCTACGTCGATTACATGCTCGACGTGCCGATGTACTTCGTGTTCCGCGACGGCAAATATATCGACGCGGCGGGACAGAGCTTCCGTGATTTCATGGCTGGGAAATTGCCGGCGCTGCCCGGCGAACTGCCCCAGGCGGACGACTGGATCGACCATATGTCCACCGCCTTTCCCGAGGTCCGCCTGAAAAGCTTCCTTGAAATGCGCGGCGCCGATGGCGGCCCCACCAGCCGCATCTGCGCGCTGCCGGCGCTGTGGGTGGGATTGCTGTACGACCAGACCGCACTCGATGCCGCCTGGGACCTGGTCAAGGGCTGGACCATGGCCGAGCGTGAAGCGCTGCGCAACGCAGTGCCGCGACAGGCGCTCGATGCGCTCATTCCCGGCGGCAGGAATTTGCGTGATCTGGCCAGGGAAGTGCTACCGATCGCCCGATCCGGCCTGGCGGCGCGGCGCCAACTTAACAGTATCGGCGACGACGAAACCGGATTTTTGAGCCCACTCGACGAGATCGTCTCAAGCGGCAAAGTCCCCGCGCAGCGGTTGCTCGACAAGTTCCACGGCGAATGGGGCGGCGATATCAGCCGAATCTACGAGGAAAGTTTTTAGAAACCGGCACGCCATGCCTGTTCCCCTCGCACCTGCGAGAGGGGAACCCCGGCGCCTGCGTTTCGCTCGATGCTTCAGCAGGGGCTCACATGACGCCATTTGACCGCCGGGCGCTGGCCCCGCCCTGATCGTGTAGAGCGGGTGCTGCGCTAGGGGCACCAGCGATGCTGGTTACAGTCGTTGCCACTGTTGCGCGCGAACCGGCACATTGGCGAAAGTTAACGCCGCAGCGTGCGCGGATTGGCACGGGCAGCATCGGTAATCGCGGGCTTCTTTACCTTTTCGTTCCACCGTACGCTTAGGCGATGGCTGATCGGGTAGCCCGTGATTGACCGGAACACGCTGCCGAAGGCAGGGGCTCGCAAACCCCCGCCACGCAGTTCTTCAGCCGAAGTGGTAACGCAAGCTGCGGCGGCGCAGCGTAGTGCCAATGAAGCCGAATCCGACCAGCATCAGTGCCCATGTCGATGGTTCGGGGAGCGCCAGATTAAAGCCGATGCCTTGAAGCGCGGTG
Organism: Sphingomonadales bacterium; assembly: GCA_043740855.1. GTDB lineage: Bacteria > Pseudomonadota > Alphaproteobacteria > Sphingomonadales > Sphingomonadaceae > Novosphingobium. The sequence goes on from JAYUBN010000153.1 coordinate 3,538, forward strand.
ACCTCGGGCGAATTACGGTTGAGGCTGATCACCGGACCGCCCGAGCATTCGGCATAATCCTGCACCAGATGCGTCCCGTTGTTGCATGCCGACGTAAAGCTGGACCAGTCGCTGGCGTCGCCTTGGCCGCTCTGATTGAACTGGGCAATGGCGGTCTGGCCGCCGTCAAACGACAGATAGGACGTCGCATTAGTGGCTGTGGTAAAGCTTGGTTTGCCGGGCGCCGCATAGCGGTAGAGGTCTAGTACGCCGAGAGTGTTCGGAAACTGTGCCTGGTCATCAAGAAAGCTGCCAGAGCCGCCGATCCCGAGTACTTCATCAATCTCATGTTGGAATGTAGCGGTGGCATTGACTCCGTTGGGTCCGGCGGTGTCAGTGAAATTAAGTCCCGAGTTGACCGTAACAATCCCGTCGAAATTGCCTGTGAAGCCGCCGTTCGCATCGAGGAAGCCGCTCGCACTAAGGCCGATCGCGTTCATCTCCGCCGAGGTTGCGAGCAGGGTCGAGGTTGGGAAAATGCTCGCATTGCCGCTTCCAGCAAAAGCAGCAGCGCTTTGCAGGACCAGATTTTGCGGGTTGGCAGCAGCGACGAACGCCAGGGTGCTGACGTATTGTGCGGTCGATTGCTGATAAAGGCTGGTCAACGATTGCCCGCCGCCAACCGATGCCGAGATTTGAAAGTCGATCAGCACCGTTGTGGGGCTGCTGAAGTTTTTGTCGTAGAATTGCAGCGCGTTGTTGATGTTGTTTTCGATTGCGGCCGCATTGGGGCTGTTGACGATCGATGCATCGAAGGTCGGCACGATGGTCAGCGCTTGCGCCGCACCTGCCGAGAAGCTGGCCACGATGGCCAATCCGCTTGCTGTCAAAAATCGCGTCATAATTCCCCCTGATCCACTCCGCCGTCGCCATTAGACGATGGCGCCGCGATTTCCAGCATTTTGTTCAAAAGATTCAACACGCGTTGCTTATGCCCGGTCTAGCGCGTGAACCTATTTGAACGCGGTGATCCGGCCGCCGTCGTCCAGCACATACAGCGTGGCATTCGCCACCACCGGTGCCAGCGTGATCGGGCTTCCCAGACGCTTGAACAGATGCGCGACGCCTTCATTTGTGCCGATGGCGAAGACTTCGCCACGCGAATTCGCAACCCACAGGCGGTTTCCGGCCAGCACCGGTCCGGTCCAGAAGATCGGCGATTTTTTGTTTTTTGCACTGGCGTAGCGGGCAAGCTGCGTGCTCCAGCGCACCTTGCCGGTCGAGCGCGCGATGCACAGCAGCTTGGCGTCGTCGGTCAGCGTAAAGATCCAGTCGCCTGCGATTGCCGGGGTGGATATCCCCGCCAGATTAAGCTCCCAGATACGCTGGCCGGTGACCAACTCATAAGCGGCCATGCGCCCGCCCTGACCCAGTGCATAAACGCGGCCATGATCGATGATCGGATCGGCGTCGATATCGGTCAGCACGCCGACCGACGTCGACAGCGACGTCAGCGCCAGCGCATCCGACCACAACACCCGGCCATTTTCATACCGATAAGCGATCAGTTCGCCGGTGCTATAACCGGCAATGACAGTACCTTGACCCGCCGCCGGTGCAGCCACGCCGAATACGCCGGTTTCGCCCAGCGAGGATGATTCCTGCCACAGCGTGGCGCCATCGTCGGCGTTGAGCGCATGAATCTCGTTATTCTGGGTCATCACATAGATCGCCCCGAATGCAATCGTCGGTGACCCGCGCAGCGGTCCGGCCGGCTTGACCTGCCACAGCTGCTTGCCGGTCTTGGCGTCCAGAGCGGCGACTACCCCGACCCCGGTGGTGACATAGACCTTGCCATCGGCATAGCTGGCGCCGCCGCCGAACACCGCTTGCTGCTCTTCGCCAAGAGCGCCGAAATTATGCGTCCAGGCATCCTTTCCGGTAGCTGCGTCGAATGCGTGGAGCATGCCTGCGGTGTCCATGACGAACATCCGACCGCCGCCGATGACCGGCGATGCCGCAAGGCGTCGACGGTCACTGGAGCCCGGAATTCCAGCGCTCCATACCCGCGCCGGGGCATCCGCCAGCGCCAGATGGCCATAGCTCTTGTTGGCAGCGCCGCCTGGCTGTGCCCACTCGGCATTTACCTCGGCAGGGGGTAACGCCACCGCCACAGTCGCGAGATCGGCATCGACTTTTGCGCCCGATTCGATCCGGCTGAGGATCGGCAGCCGGTTGCCCACGGTGGGTGTGGATTTCACATGCTTGTGACCTGCGCCCCCGACAACGCCGCAGCCGGCAAGGCAAGTGACTGCCATTAAAGCCATGGTCGCCGAAAACCGGCGGCGGTAAATCGTAGATTTCATGCGCGGCATCCCGATAACCAGTTGACTGGCAGTGTCATGATTTGGTTTTTTCATTTGGCCGGCAGGCGCGAAACATCATCGACAGCGTCGAAGCCCAGCGCGCCAGCAAGTTGGCGGGCGCGGGCGCGCAGCGAATCGGGCACATTGGGATCGTGCGCAATGGCGCCGAACAGCGGCGCGGCCATGTCCGGATGGCCCTCTTTCAGATAGGCCATACCGACCATTTCGCCCGCGCTGCCGAAAAACGGGGCGCCCGGAACCGCCAGCAGCCGCAACCGTGTTACCACATCAGCGGGCGACATCTTGTCGAAGGTCAGCGCAACACCGCGTACGGTGGCGAGGTCGCGAAACGGCTTGGGCGCATGGTCATCGGCGGCGACCTGGGCAAACAGTTGCGCCGCCTGATCGAGCTTGCCTTGCCGGGTCGCGATCCCGGCCTGGAGCAAGCGTGCCGCCGCACGGTCGCCAGGGGTTCCGTCCTGAACCAGCGAGGCCACCTGAGCGAAGGCGGCATCCTGTTGGCCGCTGTCGACCTTGTCGAGCGCCAGCACGATCTGCTCGGCCTGCCCGGCACGGACATCCGCCTGATGATCGTTCCACCACAAAAAGCCGCCCAGCGCGAGCAGACCAGCGCCCAGCGCTGCACTGACCGGCACGGCATAGCGCCTGATCGCGCCCCGCATTTCGTCTTCGCGCAAAGCCTCATCGACCTCGCGGAAGAATCCCTCCTTCTGCGCGGCATCACGCTCGGCAATTTTGTCGGCAACCGACTTCTTGGCGGCAAGGGAACGGGTAAACGGCAGGGCCAAAATGGGCGCTTTCTATTGGTTTTTACAAGTTTTCGGCCAGAAAATGCTAATCTACCGGCAATTCCGGGCGGTGTTTAGCGGATGGGGCGGAGTTTTCAACGCCTATGCGCAACCGGAGTAAAGCCTATCCCCGGTAGGCAACGCCGAATGAAGCCCGAATGAACTGCTTCAAGGAAAACTTTCGCGTCCCAGCACCGCTCCATAGACCTTGCGATAGGCCGATACCATCGCAGCCTCGTCATATTTCGTCCGGGCCAGCGCGCGATTGGCCGCGCCTACGCTGGCGCGTAAGGCCGGTGCCTCGGCAAGCGTCCGCAGCGTCGCAGCGAACGCCGTTTCGTCCGAGGCAGCCACCACGAATGGGCGATTTTCCGGCGCCAGCAGCGCTGCGGTTTCGCCGACATCGGTCGCGACGAGTGCCAACCCGGCTGCCATCGCCTCGACAAGCGCAAGTGCTGGTTGTTCCACCTCCGCTGACAGGGCGAACAGATCGAACAGTCCGATGACCTTGCCCGGCTCCGCGACGGAGCCGGGCAGATGCACGCGGTGGCCAAGATCGAGCTGCAGCGCTTCATCACGAACCGCGTCGCGTTGCGGGCCTTCGCCCAGGATCACCAATTGCCACGGCTCGGGCAGCGCGGCAAAGGCTCGCACCAGCCGGGTCAGACGATGTGCAGCAGTCAATTCGGCGAACGTTCCCAGCCACAATTCGCCCTTGCGCTTGATCACGCGGGGCAACGCATCGCGGCGCGGCTTGACGGTATAGGCTGCGGTGCGGATGCCAGGGATAATGCGCTTCACCCGCCAACGCGGCTGGTGCCAATAGTCCATCGCAAGCGTTTCGAGCCGCCGCGACGGGACCACCAGCGCAGCGGCCCGGCCCAGCCCGATCCGCCGATACCAGTTTTGCAGCGGCTTGAGCGACTTGGCCTCATCCTCGTGATGCACCAGCGGCGGTAACGAAAAGTGCCCGCCGAACAAGGTATGTGCCATCGCCGCATCCATCGCGTCATAGCCATACGTCAACACCAGATCATAACCCAGCATGGCGCGCGCCAACCGCTGCAACCGCCCCGGCGTCGCGCGCCCTTGCAACGGCGGAAAGTCAACCGCCAGATCGACGGCGATGCCGGGATCGATGCCGCGCGCCGCTGCCATTGCATCGGGTATTGCCGAGACAATGGAATGCTCGCAGCCCCGGCCAAACGCGTTGATCAGCTGCACCGAGCGCACTGCGTTGTCGCCGGGGCCGAAGCTGGATTGAAGGTGCAGGATGCGCAGGCGGCGCGGCTTTGCGGTCATGCCACCTGGGCCAGCCAGCGGTCGATCGCTGCCGTCACCTCGGGTTCGTCCAGCGTCGGGGTGTGGCCGATGCGCGGCAGTGTCACGGCCTCCGCATCAGGCAGACGCAGACGCATCTGCGCAAAAATATCCGCCGACAGCAGGTCCGACAAGCCGCCCCGCACCAGCAGCACCGGGCAGCGAGCCAAGGCGTCGATCCCTGGCCACAGGTCGATGGGGCGGGCGCTTGCCTGGCCGAAACTTTCAGCAATCTTCGTGTCGTAATCGAAGGCGATCCGGCCGTCGTTGCCCCGCCGCATGAGACGCCGCGCCATCGCCAGCCAATCGTCAGCCCGGTAATCGGGGTAGGCGACAGCCTGCGTCTTCGCCAGCGCATCGGCGGCCTCTGCCCAATCAGCAAAACTCTGCCCTTGCCCGACATAGCCGCCGATGCGGGCCAGCCCCGAGCTTTCGAGTACCGGGCCGATGTCATTGAGCAGCGCGCCTGCTATTTTGTCTGTGGCAGTGCTGTTGGCCGCCATCGCCAGGAGCATGGTCATCAGGCCGCCGAGCGATGTGCCCACGAGAACATAACGCGTGATTCCGGCCTGATCGAGCAGCGCATTGACGTCCGCGACATATTGCAGCGGATTATAACTCGATCCATCCGTGGCATAATCGCTCTCGCTGCGCCCGCGCATCTCGGGACAAAGCACTCGCCAATGACCGGCCAGGCGCTGCGCCAAATTCTCGAAATCGCGCGCGTTGCGGGTCAGGCCCGGCAGGCACACCACCGGCGGGCGCTGCCCGCCTTTGGCGTCGCCGGTGGCGGCGCGTCCGGGATAGTCGCGATAATGGAGCCGAAGCCCGTCCGCACTCTGCCAATAGCCATCGGAATATGCCTTCATCGTTCAGAATTCCCCTTTGCCGCGTGATTTGCGGCAAAACCCGTACCCACTTTTTGCCATCACGCTTGAGTTTTGAAAGCCTTGCCCAAATTGACGGCATCGTCCACTATCGTGAAATGCGCGCCGAACCGCAAGCTGCTCTCTACCAGCCTGATCCTCGTATCCTGACGCTGGCCCCATGGCTGGCGGACCCCGTCGTGGCGGCGGATTTTCCGCGCGTGGTCCCCCGCTTTCGCAATCAGCGCTGGGCGCAAGCGGTGGGGCTGGGTGATTTGAGCGAGACCGACTGGCTTCGCCATTTCGGCCGGTTCGAGCCTTTGCCCGGCAATCTGGCGCAGCCGCTGGCGCTGCGCTATCACGGCCACCAGTTCCGCAATTACAATCCTCAGATCGGCGATGGCCGTGGGTTCCTGTTCGCCCAATTGCGCGATGGTTCGATTGAAGGAGCGCGCGCAGCCAATCGCGCAGAAAAGGGACGCCTGCTCGATCTTGGCACCAAGGGTTCTGGCACGACACCGTGGAGCCGGCAGGGCGACGGCAGGCTGACGCTTAAAGGCGCGATGCGCGAAATTCTTGCCACCGAAATGCTGGAGGCGCTGGGGGTCAATACCTCGAAGACTTTTTCGGTGGTGGAAACCGGCGAGCAACTATGGCGCGGCGATGAACCGTCACCGACGCGCTCGGCGGTACTGGTGCGGCTGTCGCACGGCCATATCCGCATCGGCACGTTCCAGCGCCTGCTGGCGCTCGAGCGCGCCGACGAGATGGCGCAGTTGGTCGAATATTGCCTCGAGGAATTCCCTGGCCCGCTACCGCCAGCAGACGCGCCCGGCCGCAACGAACCTGCGGTGATCCTGCTGCATCAGGTGGTGGACCGCATGGCCGATCTCGCCGCATCCTACATGGTGGCGGGGTTCGTGCATGGCGTGCTGAACACCGATAACATGAATATTTCCGGCGAAAGCTTCGATTATGGCCCATGGCGCTGGTTGCCGCGCTGGGATGCCGGCTTTACCGCCGCCTATTTCGACCATTCCGGGCTTTACAGTTTCGGCCGCCAGCCCGAGGCGATGCGCTGGAATTGCGGGCAATTCGCGGTGGCGCTGCGGTTGCTGGCCGATTCGCCGCCGCTGATCGCCGCGCTGGACCGGTTCGAGGCGCGGTTTGAGCACCATCTCGCCCGGCGCGTATTATGGCGCCTGGGCGTGCAGCCGCAGGGGGGACAAGCGGACACCGCGCTGCTGAACGCGATAGGCGTTCATCTGCGCGAAACCGGCGTCGCGCCGGATGCTTTCTATTTTGCGCATCACCATCTGCGAGCGCTGCCAGACGGACCGCTGGGCGAGGCCTTGGCCGGCTACTGCGCGGTGGCCGGCGCCGATCACCCGCTGTGGCATGACCCGGCGCCGCCCACGCTGGTGATCGAAGAAGTGGAACGCATCTGGGCCGCGATCGACACCGCCGACGACTGGGCGCCGCTGCACGACAACGTCGTCGCAATCCGCCGGCTTGGCGATGCGCTGGGTCCGGCTCCGCCAGCAGCAGGGGAGTCTGTAATCCGGACTGCCCGCCACGAGCAAACCAAAGCACCCGTTTAACCCCCCGGAAACCATGCACGCCCTTCCCGCGGACGATGCTACGGGAAACGAAGGGTGTGAGCGACACAGAAATCATATCGCTGGAGCCCGCGACCAGCGCCGAAGTCTGGCGCGGGCCGATCGGCGATCTTGAGGCGACCGTGGCTGGGGCCCGGCGCGGATGGCCGGCATGGCCCGCTCAGCCGCTGGCAATCGGCAATGGCGGCGGGCCGATCAGGCGTATGGTGCGCCTGCGCCCCGACGGGCCAGAATAGCCGTTGGCCATTCGGACAATCATCGTCCCGGCGCATGCTACGCGGCCGATAACTACACTTGCCCCATATCGTCGGCGAAGCTGGACCAACCGCCCACGCCACTTTGCACGGGATGCTGTAACTGGTCCCCCAGAGTCTAAGCTGCTTCTTCCGCCTTGGCCTTAAGCACTCGCACTGGATCCTTGCGGCCCTCGACGACGTCCTTGTCGACCACCACTTCGGCGATGCCCTCTTCAGTCGGCAGGTCGAACATGGTGTCGAGCAAAATGCTCTCGACGATTGAGCGCAGGCCACGCGCGCCAGTCTTGCGCTCGATCGCCTTTTTGGCAATCGCCTCCAGCGCATCGGCGGTAAACGTCAAGACGACGTCTTCGAGGTCGAACAGCTTGGCATATTGCTTGACCAGCGCGTTCTTGGGTTGGCTCAGAATTTTAACCAGCGCCTCGATGTCGAGATCTTCCAGCGTCGCAATCACCGGCAGGCGGCCGACAAATTCCGGGATCAGCCCAAACTTCAGCAGATCCTCAGGCTCGGCCTTCTGCAACAGTTCACCCACCCGGCGCTTGTCAGGATCCGCGACATGCGCGCCAAACCCGATCGAGCGTTTCTGCAAGCGGTCGGAGATGATCTTTTCCAGCCCGGAAAAGGCACCGCCGCAGATGAACAGGATATTTGTCGTATCGACCTGCAGAAATTCCTGCTGCGGGTGCTTGCGCCCGCCCTGCGGCGGCACCGAGGCGGTGGTCCCCTCCATCAGTTTCAACAGTGCCTGTTGCACACCCTCGCCCGAGACGTCGCGAGTGATCGAGGGGTTTTCGGCCTTGCGGCTGATCTTGTCGATCTCGTCGATGTAAACGATGCCATGCTGGGCTTTTTCGACGTTGTAATCGCTGGCCTGCAATAGCTTGAGGATGATGTTCTCGACATCCTCGCCGACATAGCCGGCCTCGGTCAGCGTTGTCGCATCGGCCATGGTGAAGGGCACGTCGAAAGTCTTGGCCAGTGTTTGCGCAAGCAACGTCTTGCCGCAACCCGTGGGGCCGACCAACAGGATATTCGACTTCGACAGCTCGACCTCACCGCCCTTGCCGCTGTGCTTCAACCGCTTGTAATGATTGTGAACCGCGACTGAGAGCACGCGTTTGGCACGATCCTGCCCGATGACGTAATCGTTGAGCGTGGCAAAGATATCGCGCGGGGTGGGAACCCCGCCGTCCTTTTTGCCGGCAATACCGGCCTTGGTTTCCTCGCGGATGATATCGTTGCACAGTTCGACGCATTCATCGCAAATGAACACGGTGGGGCCGGCAATCAGCTTGCGCACCTCATGCTGCGATTTACCGCAAAAACTGCAATACAATGTGCTTTTAGCGTCGGATCCGCTCAGTTTAGTCATGCTTTATCCCAACCGATCTTTCGGGAAACGAAGACCCCAGTCTATCCCCACGGCGCGTATAATCAATACCGGTCGGTGGGCTGCCGCCCGGCCCGGCGTTTTCCCCCAATGCTTTACCACAGCAAAGCTGCATGCGGGTGGGCAGATCGTGATTAATCAATCCCTCGCACTCCCCTTGTCCCCGCTGCCGTCCAAGGCGTCAAGCTCAGGCCGGCTGGCAAAGACCTTGTCGACAATCCCGAACTTCAGCGCTTCGTCGGCTTCGAGGAACGTGTCGCGGTCCATCGACTTTTCAATCGCAGCCAGACTTTGTCCGGTATATTCCACATAGAGATTGTTCATCCGGTGCCGGATACGCAGAATTTCCCGCGCCTGGATCTCGATATCGGCAGCCATGCCCTGCGCCCCGCCCGAGGGCTGATGGACCATGATCCGCGCATTGGGCAAGGCGATGCGCATCCCTTTTTCTCCGGCGGCAAGCAGGAAACTGCCCATCGAGGCCGCCTGACCAATGCATACCGTCGATACGCGCGGACGAATATATTGCATGGTATCGTGGATCGCCATTCCGGCGGTGACGGCGCCGCCGGGCGAATTGATATACATCGAGATATCCTTTGTCGGATTTTCTGATTCCAGGAACAGCAACTGCGCCACGATGATCGACGCCATGTGGTCCTCGATCTGGCCCGTCACAAAAATGATACGCTCGCGCAGCAGGCGCGAGTAGATGTCAAAACTG
>JAYUBN010000154.1:0-12786 GCA_043740855.1 Sphingomonadales bacterium
TCGTAATATTCGAAAATCAGATGGACCCGGTCGGTGTCACCGTCATTGCGAACCCAGTGCGGCCCCAGATTGTTGACCTCGACGGCCTCGCCCGGCGGGAAAAAATGTTCTTCGCCGCCAAAGCAGGACACTACCCCGGGGTTGGTCAGTATTGGCACGTGGATCTTGTGCGGCCATTTCGCGGCAGGATTGGCATCGATGTGCGGGTGAATCACCCCGCCGGGCGCCATCCTGGCCAGCATCACTCGCGGAAACGCCCGGCGCGCATAGCCATAGCTACGGACCGCCTGCGCCAGCACCGGCTCCAGCAATCCGCGCCATTGCGGCCAGGCCGGGCGATCGTGCGAGTTGCGCCAGTCGCGGGGGCTGTCGATGAAGCGGAACACAATGTGGTGCGTCGCGTCCAGCACGTCGAACTTGTTCGGCTTTTGGGCATTCTCCGCATTCCAGACATCTGCGGGGATAGCCAGCACTGCCGCGCGCAACGCGACGATGTCGACCGGGCCAAGCTTGCGGACGGTGCTGGTCTTGCGCGGGTTGGCGGCGGGGCTGACAGGGGCAACAACGGCTTCGACAAGACGGGCGCCGAGACGGGGAGAGGTCATCGCAAGCCTTCAAACGTATAGCCGAACAATTCCAGATCCTGCGCATAACGGGCAGTTACACCGTCGATCAATGTCTGGTCGTAATAGACACGGTAATCGGCATGCCTGCTGCCGTTGACGCGGTCAAGCGCGCGTGCCGGGATGCCAATACGCGCGCAGATCGCATCGTAGGACCCCTGGATATCTTCGACGTGGCCGATGCTGTCGGCCAACAGGGTCTGGCCATCTTCACCCACCAACAGCGAAGCCTGCGACTGGAACAGGATATGATGTTCGGGCGGGTCGCGGAACAGCATGTGGTTCATCACCTCGCGCGGTTGTTGCTGGAAGGCGTCGTTTCCGCGCAGCATGAAGGCGCAATACGAGACGAAGCGGTCAAACGGATTGCGGACGAAGGCAAACTTGCAATAGCTGTTGAAGGCGTCCTCGCCGAGGTATGGGCGCACCTGCCGCAACGACAGGTGGCCATGCTGGATCGCTGCCAGATCGGCCCACGGAAAGCGTTTGTGCACGAACAGCCCGACCTGCTCGACATCCTCGTCGCCCAATTGCTCGCGCAGCGCCTGCCGCACGGCGTGGGTGCCGGTCTTGGGCACCGCCGCGAAAATAAAGCGGTGGCGATGGGAAACGATCATATTTCAGGCCACAAATAAAAAGCGCCCCCCCTCACGAGGAGGTGGGGCGCCAATTAGCATATACGTCTCAGAACTTGTAGCTGAACCCGGCCAGATAGGTCGCGCCGCTCTGGGTCTGGTTGTAGAGATAACGGGGCTGACCCCAGAACTGCGTGTCCTTCTGGTTCGTCAGATTGACCGCATCCACCGTGAACTGGATTTTGTTCGTTAGATTGTAGAAGGCTGCAGCATCCACATAATTGGCCCCCTCGAACCCACGCGTCCCGGCGTCCGTGACACCGGTTGCGTGCCCGGTGTAATAGCGGCTGCGGTGGCTCAAAGAACCGCGGAAGCCCCAGCTTTTGGTTTCATAATAAAGCGTCGCGTTATAGCTGGTCTTTGAAATCCCGGTGATGACCTGGTCGGCATCGACATAAGTAAAGTTGGCCACCGCGCCCAGGTTGTTGAAAGGCTTTGGCAGGAACGAGAACTGCGCCTGGAACGCCAGTTCCACACCGGTCAGGTTCTTCGTGCCCGCGACGTTGACCGGCAGGTCAAACTCTTTGACGATCGTGGTTGCCGTGGCGCCCGGGATCGTGGCGTATGGGAGCCCCGTCTGACTGAAGGGGATGTTGGTCAGTGCCTCCGAGCCAATGAAGTTCTTGATCCACTTATGGAACACGCTTGCCGAGATCAGGCCGACTTTGCCAAAATAATATTCAGCCGCGACATCCAGCGTGGTGTCGGTGAAGGGCTTGAGGTTGGGATTGCCGCGCGACCCGGTGATCGCGCCAGAATCGTCCTGGAACGCGGTGCCCATCGCCGCAATCGAACCCAGCGTTGGCCTGTTCAAATTCTTTGAGGCGGCAAAGCGCAACAGCACTTCCGGCGTCAGATCCAGCACCGTGTTCAGCGCCGGCAGCACGCCCGAATATTGGCCCTTCACGTCTGCCGTGCCAAGATAGGCATAGCTGTTGCCCTGAATCCAGCCCTTGCTGTCGGTATTGGTATGGTAGCCGCGCAAGCCGACGTTGCCGCGGAACCGCTTGCCAAAGAGCTGGCCATCCCAGTCCAACTGCGCAAACCCGGAAAAAGTAGCTTCCGTGGTTGTGTACACTTGCTCGATATCCTGGATCGCACCACCCGTTCCGTCGGGCTTGGGCGCGAGCCGGTGGTATTCGTTGTACTTTGCAAAGCCGTTGGGGAAATCGCCGACCAGCCACGAGCCGAACTTGTTCGTGAACACGTCGGTGATGCCGGCGACGGACGTGCCCCGCGCCTCGGCCTTGGTGCCGTTGACGTTGGCATCATAATAGTAGTTCGCGCCATTTTGCGAAAAGCGGTGGTACGCGCCGCCGGCACGCAACGTGAACACGTCGTTCACCTTGTAGTGCAGGTTCAGCGAACCTTCCCATAGCTGCGAACCATTGTTGAATGCCCGATAGTAGAAGTCATCCATTGTATAATTTGCGGGATTGGTCAGATCCGTGTTCGGGTTCTGGAACGTCGCCGACCGCCCGTCGACGCCGTAATCGGCAATCTGGTTGCCTTTGGCGCGCATGTAAAATTTGTCGTCATACGGGGTGTCGTAAGTCGACTTTTCATAACCGAAATGCCCGTCGACGGTCAGGCGATCGGACGCATCCCACTTTGTGGTCAGCACTCCCTGGTTGAAGTTGTTTTTGTTCAGTTCGCGGCGATGCTCGCTGCCAAAGGTTGTGCCGGTAACATCGGTCATGGTGACGTAATTGTTGCTGTCATAGGCAAAGTTGTTAAGCACCGATCCCGTCCGGAAGGCTGCCGGCCATGGTGCGCCCGCTGCGCCGTCAAACGCGTAAGAAGCCGAACCGCTTGCGATCGGTCGGGTAGCGATATGATACTCGTCGCGATGGGTGGTGTACTGACCATGCAGCGCATCCAGCGTCAGCAGCAAATTGTCCGCCGGCCGCCATTGCACTGCCGCCGTCAGGCCGAGGCGCTGCTGGCTGGCGTCGAACGAGGAGATGCGGTTGCCGTCCGCAAACAACAGGTCGCCAGACATGAACTTGGCCTGCTGAGCCGCGCTCAGATGGGAAATGTCCAAACCTTCGCCGACCAGTTTCTGCGCGTCCGACGAACTGAGCTGGTCATAATTGTAAGTGTCGTGGCCCTGCTCCGTGGTCTTGCGTTTGCTGTAGGCAACCGAGACCGTCACGCCGAACTTGTTGTCCCAGTTGTGGCTGTACATCGCGGCGACGCGTGGCTGCGCATCCTTGGTATACTGGTTAGTGCCCAGCTTGGCGGTTATCGCAGCCTTGCTGCCGTCGCCGTAATCGAAAGGCTTGCCGGTAAACAAACCGACCGTGCCGGCCATGCCACCCTCGTTCTGCGCGGCCTCGAAGGTCTTTTCAACTTCCACGCGCTGAAACAATTCCGAGGCGAAGATATTGAAGTCGAAAGCACGGTCGCGGGTGCGCTGACCACGGCTGTCCTGCGCCGAATCGACATTGCCCAGCACTTCCATGCCGTTGAGTTGAACGCGGGAGAAATCCGGTCCGAGGCCACGCAACGAAATGCGGCGGCCCTCGCCGGCCTCGCGCGTGATCTGCACGCCCGGCAGGCGCTGCAGCGACTCGGCAAGGTTCAATTCCGGGAACTTCGCCATGTCTTCGGCGACGATCGCGTCTTTCTGAATGATTGAGTCTTTTTTGATCTTGCGGGCATCGCCGAGCGACTTGGCGTAGCCGGCGGTGACAATAATTTCGTCGCTTGGGTTTCCGGGGGTTGATCCGGCAGCCTGCTGTGCAAGAGCGGCGCCTGGAACGGCGCCAACGACCACCGCAGCAACCGAGGCCAGCAAAAATATTTTGAAATTCGAACGCTCGGTCCGAATAGTAAATGTCGTCATCGTTTGTGCCCCGCAGAGTGGTATGTCCGCCGCTCCCAAAGCAGGTTGACGCGACATTTCAGTGACACTTGCGACCTTTCCGTAACAGTTTTTGCAACATCATGGCGCAAGTTATGGCTCGATCCTGCGGCGGTTGTAGCCGACCGACAGCGACCGATGAATTGATTTCGGGATCCGCAGCGCGTTTGCAGGAGGAGCCTGCGCGAATGTCGAAATCATGATTTGCACGAAAATCATATCGTGGCTGGCGGACCTTCAAGGTCCTGACATTTTCTTCCGTTTTGTCCAATAGCGCTGAAACGATCAGGATCGGACCATCAGCTCCTTGGGTGTCGGTTTGCGATCCAGCCACAGCTGCTCCCGTCACCTAACCGTTACATTCATGGTTTACGCCGTCTGATCGAACAATGTGTAACATTTGGCTGTTTACGCAACCATCTGAAATCCCGGCATTGTGATTGATCAGGAGCACAAGCATGGAGACGATGCAGGATCGCCGCAGTTTCATCCGCGCCATGATGGCGACGGCTGGTGCCACGGCCGCCTTTACTCCCGCCATCGCCCGCGCCCTGGAAATTTCCGCCGATCGTCGGACGGGTACGTTGCAGGATGTCGATCACGTTGTCATCCTCACGCAGGAAAACCGCTCGTTCGATCACTACTTCGGCACAATGCGCGGCGTCAGGGGCTATGGTGACCGCTTCGCCATTCCAGCCCCGCCACTTCCTGCCGCCCCGAATAGGACAGTGCTGGTTCAGCCGAACCAGTATCCGGGAACCGAACCGGTGCTGATCGCGCCATTCCAGCTTGATACGTCCGCAGATTTCCGCCTCTATCGCCCGTTCGGCACGCCTCATGGCTTTGTTGACAGCCAGGCCGCGTGGGACAACGGGCGCATGGGCGCATGGCCGCACTCCAAGCAAAATCACGCGATGGCGCACTTCGCGCGCGCGGATCTGCCATTCCATTTCGGCCTCGCTGAAGCCTTCACCTTGTGTGATGCCTATCACAGCGCCATGCACCTCTCCACGAACCCCAACCGGCTCTACATCTGGACTGGCACGCACGATCCGCTGGCCAGGGGCAACGGCCCTGCTATCGACAACGGCTACGACAGCGTGGACGCGGATCCACGGGGTCACGGCGGTTATCGCTGGACGACCTATCCCGAGCGCCTGATGGCTGCCGGGATCAGTTTTCAGATCTATCAGGACATGGCCGACAATTTTACTGACAATCCGCTGGTCGGATTTCGGAACTATCGTCAGGCACATACGGCGTCCACGGCTGATGCAACCCTGCTCACGCGCCGGACCATGACGACCCGCGCGCTTGACGACATGCGGCAGGACGTGATGGCCAATCAACTTCCGGCTGTTTCCTGGATCGTCGCCCCCGCCGCCCAGTCGGAACATCCAAGCGTTTCCACGCCGCTTCAAGGCGCGGATTATGCGGCCCGGGTCATCGATGCACTGACCGCCAATTCAGAGGTCTGGGCACGGACGGTGCTGCTGATCAATTACGACGAGAATGACGGCCTGTTCGACCATGTGCCCCCGCCGGCCCCGCCCGCGCGCAAGTCGGGACATACGATTGGCGCGTCGACCATCCCGGCCGAGGACGAATATCACGTCCATTCCCAGACGGCCGAAGACGCAGTCTATCTTGACCGGCCATACGGGCTTGGCATGCGCGTGCCGCTGTACGTCATATCGCCGTGGAGCAAGGGCGGACATGTCGCGTCCGAGGTTTTCGACCATACCAGTATCCTGCGCTTCCTCGAAACCCGCTTTGGCGTCCATGAGCCGAATATCAGCGCTTGGCGGCGGGCCGTCTGCGGTGATCTGACGTCGTGTTTCGATTTCAGCGCGCCCGATACGGTCAGTTTCATGGCAACGCTTCCCGTCACCGCAGCTCTGTCCGAGCGGGCGGCTCACCTGGAGGAAATACGGCCGCCACTGCCACATTATGCAGCAGCCCCCGTGCAGGAAACCGGTCTGCGACGGCGGCGTGCGACACCCTACCAGTTGGACGCGCGATTGCTGGCCGAGGGCGGCAGCCGCAGTTTGTTATTTGCCAACCATTCCGCCGAGCGCGCCGCTGTATTCCATGTCTATGACGTCAACCGGCTGGACGACGTTCCCGCCCGCTACACCGTGGGCGCACGCGAAAAACTGGCCCATCCACTGCCCGTCGCCAGTGACGGCATGGACATTTTCGTCATCGGGCCCAACGGCTTTCACCGGCGTTTGACCGGAAGAGGCGATGTCTTCTCGGTCGCCGTCGAAAACACGACTGCACCATTTTCGGTACTTCACTTCGAAAATCTCACCGCGGTCCCACAATCCATCGCCATGACGGATCGGTCCTATGGTGCCGCCCCCCGCGTGATCACGCTGGCAGGCAAGGAAGCGCGCAGCATCCCGCTGGACCTAAAACACAGCCACGGCTGGTATGATCGGCAATTCGTGGCGGCTGGTCAGACCTGGCGGATAGCGGGTCACCTGGAAAATGGCGACGCGTCCTATTCGGACCCCGCCACCGGCGGACCGGGCCCGCTGAACCTGGGCTAGCCTGCCTGGCAGCAGCCCGCCAAAAACCGGACGCCGGTTTTTGGCGGGCTGCACTAAACGCGCATCGTTCCGATGGCGGGATCGGTAAGGCCCGATCGGCCATTCTCCAGCTTGCCAACATACTGCCAGACGGGTTCGTCCTGCGCTGCCACAGTGACCGATAGGCCATACCAGTTGTTGCTTCGTGACAACCGCCACAGGTCCGCCACCGTCCGACCGGGCGCCACCGTGATTTCGCGTGTTCGCGCACCATAAACGGGATAGGCATCGTCCATGGAGACACGGAATTTCAGCTGCTTGGCGCTGCGATTTTCCAGATGAAGCTCGGCCGCGTCGATCTCCGGGCGGTCAACCAAGCGCACATTGTGATCGGCCCAGGTGCCCGAACTGCCCGCGAACCGCCGCCAAAAACCATTGGGACCGTGCAGGGTCAGATCGAACAGATCCCCTGCCGCCCCCCAGACATCTTCGATCCGGCCATCCCGGCCGATCGTGTAGTGGCGCGGTTCCATGCGATCGCGATTGTCGTGCGCGGTCAGCACCACGCCCGCCTTGCCGTCATTGATCATTGCAATGACAAGGCGCCCTTCGGAGTCCAATCGGCTGTCCGCAACAATGCGATAGGGCAGCGGGCGGTGCGCGCGCTGCCCGGTCATCGGTGTCGTCGGCGACTGCTGCAAGGGAATGTCGTTGGCGGTCCCAGCCGTCGACCGCGCGACACGCTGCCGAAAGTCCTCGGTGCCGGGCAGCGACGGCGCGGTCACCGGCTGTGCATCCGAGAAGTCGAAGGCGGACATGAGGTCACCACATACTGACCGGCGCCATGGACTGATGTTCGGTTCAAGCACGCCGAAGCGCTTTTCCATGAATTGCAGCACCGAGGTATGGTCAAACACCTCTGAACAGACATAGCCGCCGCGGCTCCACGGCGACACGATGACCGTCGGCGTGCGGATGCCGAGACCGATTGGATGCCGCTCACCACCAGCTGTGCCCGAGCCCTGATAATCCTCGGTCTCGCCATCGAGCGCGACCGTGCTCTTGCCCGGATACTTTCCAACCGGCGGCACCGGCGGCGCCATATGATCGTAAAAGCCGCCCGCTTCGTCATAGTTAAGGATGAATACGGTTTTTGCGAAAACATCGGGATTGTCGATCAGCGCCTCGACCAGCTTTGCCGTCAGATGCTCGCCCTTGGCGGGCTCTGCGTTCGGATGCTCCGAAAAATCTGCGGACGTCACGATCCAGCTGATCTGCGGCAGTTTCCCGCGCTCGATGTCCTGGCGGAATGCTGCGACGAGTTGCTCGCCGTCGGATCGCGTCCGGTCACCGCCGCTGGCATGCTCGCTGACCGAGGATCGGCCACGGCGATAGAGCTCACCATCCTTTGCACAGGGTCGGAACTTCGGGAAGACCGACAGCAGATTGTCTCCGAAATTGTCGTATTCCTGATAGACTTTCCAGTCGATGCCCGCCGCCTGCAACCGCTCGGCATACGTCGTCCAGCTATAGGCATTGGGATCGAGCGGCTGGTCGGTCGCCATGTCCGCGCTCGGCGTTTGATCCTCACCATAATTTTGCATCTGCGGGTCGCCGCCGACCGTGCCGCCACCGTTGCAACCGGTGAACAGGTGCATCCTGTTTGGGTAGGTCTGCGTCATCGTCGAACAATGATACGCGTCGCAGATGGTGAAAGCGTTGGCCAGCGCGTAGTAGAAGGGCAAGTCGGCGGCGTTGTAATGGAGCATTCTGTGGTGCAGCTCTTCAGTATGGCCCCAACCGTCGTAGCGGCCGCGATTGAAGATATGCATATTCTCGACATGCGACTGATCCGCACCATCGACCACGAAGGAACGTGTCGTCCGCGAATCGCCGTGGTACGGCATGACGTAGCCGTCGCGATGCTGCTTCGAAGGCTGGGACCATACGGTCCGCCCGCCGGGCAGGCGCAGCGGTCGCGGATCGCCAAAGCCGCGCACGCCGTTGAGCATGCCAAAATAATGATCGAACGACCGATTTTCCTGCATCAGGACGACGATATGCTCGACGTCCATGACTGAACCGGTCCGGCGCGCTGCAGGAATCGCAAGTGCGCGGTCGATGATCCCCGACATTGCGATCGCCGATCCCGCGCCCGCCAACCGCAGGAAATCTCGCCGGTCTCCGTTCATGTCTGCATTTCCCTGCCTGCCCGCTGGGCGAGTACGACACCCAATTCCCATCAATTCATATTTTTAACCCATGCAGGCTACATGTTGACGACATCTGTAATGGCCATCATCCAGCAGCCCGATAGCAAGCTGTCGATGATCAATCCTGTCGTTTGCATATCGCCGCCGGCAGCGCGGGGAAGTCGGGATCATGAATATGCGCGCTATCGACGCAATTGGCGCCAAGGCGCTGATTCGCCTCGCCAACTCCGGATTTTGCGTTACCGTCAAGATCTTCGCCGTGATGACTGAACAGGATTTCAATGCTTAAAATCGTCAATGGCGCCAGCCTGAAGCCCCTGTCGGGCGCCGCGCCGAAACAGATAGTGCTGTTGCTTCATGGTTTTGGTTCAAGCGGCAGCGACATGATCGCGCTGGCACCAAACTGGCAGCAGGCGCTGCCAGACGCGCTTTTCCTGGCCCCACATGCGCCGCAGCGTTCCAGCTTTGGAGCGGGGTACCAGTGGTGGGGCCTGTCCGACCTCACGCTGGAAGCACTTGCCGCTGGAGCCGCGCAGGCGGCACCAGCGATTGACGAGTTCATCGACCGCAAGCTCCATCAGTACAGCCTCACCGAAGCCGATCTTGCCATGATCGGCTTCAGCCAGGGGACCATGATGGCGCTGCATGTCGGCTTGCGCAGACCGCGGCAAATCGCAGCGATTGTCGGCTATTCGGGCATGCTGACCGGTACAGACGGGCTGGCGCACGAACCGCTCGCGAAGTCGCCGGTCTTGCTCGTCCACGGCTCACACGATCCCGTGGTGCCCGTCGCTGCGCTTCATGCCGCAGAGAGCGATTTAAAAAAACTGGGCATCGCGGTATCGACGCATATATCTTCCGGTATCGGCCACAGCGTCGATCCGGTGGGCCTGCGGCTCGGTCGCAATTTTGTGCGCGAGGCGTTGACGGCGAGTGGTTGAACAGTTTCCTTGCAAACCCGGTGTGCGGATAGCCCAATCCCCGAAACAAGGAAAATTTCTAGCCGAGGCCGCTTCGGTGGGACGGGAATTGGATCTTTTCCGAACCGGGGTGACACTTTAATATTTCCGGGGTCAGAGCCTGCGCCCATTGGTATCAGATCGACAGCGCCATGTTTGTTTCGCGTTCTACGACGTCCTTGACCGGACCCAGATCGCGATACAGCGTCGTGCGTTGGCGTAGCGGGCGCCCGGCCAGTGCCGCTGTGCGAGCCAGATCGTCCAGCGTGATATCCTGGCCATGTTCGGCACCGGCGGCGCGACTGATGCTTTCGTTCATCAGCACTCCGCCCAGATCATTGACCCCGGCATCAAGCACCGCCGCCGCCCCGTCCATTCCCAATTTGACCCAGCTCGCCTGGATCGAACGAATTTGCCCGAACAGCACGATCCGCGACACGGCGTGCATCAACACGGCTTCGCGCCAGGTCGGCCCCATGCGCGACTGGCCGCGCCGGTACACCGGCGTCTCCATATGCACGAACGGCAGCGGCACAAACTCGGTAAAGCCACCGGTTTCCGACTGCAACCGCCGGATGGCCAGCAGATGCCGCGCCCAATGTTCCGTGCCCTCCAGATGCCCGAACATGATAGTCGCCGTGGTCGGGATACCGATGCGGTGCGCGGTGCCGACCACTTCGAGCCATTCGGCGGTATTCACCTTGTCTGGGCAGATTTTTGCGCGGATCCCGTCGTCAAGAATTTCTGCCGCCGTGCCGGGCAGCGAGCCCAGCCCCAAGTCCTTCAGCCGCCGCAGATAATTCTCCAGCGACAGCCCAAGCGTCCGCGCACCTTGCGACACTTCGAGCGGCGAGAAGGCGTGGACATGGAGTTCGGGGCAGGCCGCCTTCACGCTGCGCAGGATCTCGGCATAGGTATCCCCGGTGTAGGTAGGGTGGATGCCGCCCTGCAGGCAAACCTCGGTCGCGCCCCGGACCATGGCTTCGCGCGCGCGATCCGCAATCTGCGCCATGTCGAGATTATAGGGCTTGTCGCGATGGCCGTTTTTCGTCGAGCTTTTGGAAAAGGCGCAGAACGAGCAGCTATGCGTACAGATATTGGTGTAATTGATGTTCCGGTTGATGACGAAGGTGACGGCGTCGCCCATCGCCTGGCGGCGCATGTCGTCCGCCGCCGCCACCACCGCCCATGCTGCCGCGCCGCGCGTGGCGAACAACGCGACAATCTCGGCCTCGGACAATTCGTGGCCGCTTGCGGCGCGGTCCAGTATGCGGTGCAATCCGGGCGCAGTCGGCCCATCGTCGATCGATCCGAGCACGGCACGCGGCATACCCGGCGCAGGCTCGGTCAGGCCGGGGCTCCATGTGCAATCGCGCGCCAGCCCTTCGCTGTCGGCCAGCTTCAGTACCGCCGGGCGTAGCTTGGGATGAAGCCAGCGCCCATCTTCGCTCGCAAAAACGCCTTCGCGCTGCACGAAATGCGGATATACGGTCAGGCGTTCTATCAGGGGAAGTCCACGCACGGCGCAGATCGTCGCCAGCCGGGCAACTTCGGGCCATGGCGCTTCCGGGTTTACATGATCGATCGTGACCGGCGAAATGCCGCCCCAATCGTCGATTCCCGCATCGATCAAAGCGGCGAGCCGCTCATCGTTGAGGTTGGGCGGCGCCTGCACGGAAACATCGTCGGGCAGGATGATCCGTGCGGCCGCTACGGCGCGCAGGAAATCCGGCTCGGATGTAACGTGCGCGGTGGCCATTTTCGTGCCTGGCTTGGGGCAGAAATTCTGGACGATCACTTCCTGCAGATGGCCGCCATGCGCGGCATTATGCACATCGCGCAGCGCAATCAGCGATTCAATCCTGTCCTGCGCGGTCTCACCAATGCCGACCAGGATGCCGCTGGTGACGGGCATGCTAGCGCGCCCCGCCGCCGCCAGCGAAGCCAGCCGCAGCGCGGGTACCTTGTCGGGCGAGCCGAAATGCGCAGCCCCCTTTTCGCCCAGCCTGTCGGCGGTGCTTTCCAGCATCAGCCCGCATGAGGCCGCAAACGGCTTGAGGCTGAGAAAATCCGCCTCGTCCATCAGCCCGGCATTGATATGCGGGAGCAGCCCGGTTTCGCGCAACACCAACTCGGCGCAATGGCGGACATAATCGATGGTGCGCGTAAAACCCGAAGCTGCCAGCCAGTCGCGTGCGGCGGCGTAGCGGCGCTCGGGCGCGTCGCCCAGGGTGAACAGCGCCTCCTTGCAGCCGACCGCTTGCCCCGCGCGCGCGATCGCCAGCACTTCGTCGGGGGACAGGAATGCGGCGGGAAGCTGCGCCGGTGTGGTCGCAAAGGTGCAGTAGTGGCAGACATCGGCGCACAGCCGGGTCAGCGGGATGAACACCTTGCGCGAATAGGTCATCCGCGCAGGCCCGCGCAGGTCACGCCGTGCGCGCGCCTCGGCCAGCACCTCGCCGAGCGGGGCGCTCAACAGGCGATGGACCAAGTGCTGGTCATCCCGTTGCATCATGTGAGCCCGTGATTCATGCAGACAGTTTTACTCCCGCCGCCGCCAGTACCTCGCGCGCCAGCCGCGCGCGGTCGGCGCCGTCCTGCATCAGCGTGTCGGTCATTGTCACCCAAAGCCCGCGCTCGCGCAATCCCCCAGCGTCGGCATCATCACAGCGGTCGATCAGCAGGTGGGTGATGAGGCGGCCATAATGGTCGGCGATGGCGGCGTTGCCGGTGCCTTGCCCCAGTTCCTTGAGCAGCTTGCCCAGCGGGCCCTTGACGGACTGCCCGCCGATCAGCGGTGACACCGCGACGCGCGGCACATTCAAGCCCAACAGTGCAGCGCGTACGCCCCCCACGGCCAGAATCGGATCGACCGACAGAAACGGATTGGACGGGCACAACACCACCGCCGCCAGATCCGGGCGGGCCAGTGCCTCCGCGAATACAGGCGACGGTA
>JAYUBN010000155.1:0-4022 GCA_043740855.1 Sphingomonadales bacterium
GTCAATTCGGTCCATCCGGGCTTCATTCGCACTCCCATGCTCGAGGTCTCGATCAGTCGCATGGAAAGCGAGGAAGCAGGCTTGAAATTCTATAATGCCCTCCAGCCAATTGGCCGATTGGGCGAGCCGGACGATATCGCGAACGGCGTGCTTTACCTCGCGTCAGACGAAGCAAGCTTCGTGACCGGCTCGGAACTTGTCATCGATGGAGGCTTCACGGCAAAGTAGGCAGTTTTTGCGTATGCCGGAGCGACCGTCCAAGCAAATTGGAGAATATATGAGGCTGGAAGGCAAGACCGCCATTATCACTGGCGCGGCGAGGGGGCAGGGCGCATTTGAGGCCGAACAATTCGTCGCTGAAGGCGCGCGGGTCTTGTTGACCGATTTGAACGAGGATGGCCGCGCCGTCGCGGAACGGCTTGGCAGCGCCGCCGCCTTCGTCAAACATGACGTCGCCAGCGAAGATGATTGGAAGGCCGCTGTCGCAATGGCGTTGGGCCGGTTCGGTAAAATCGACATTCTGGTCAATAATGCCGGCGTTTTTCATCCCGGCCCCCTGGAGGAGACGAGCGTCGAATCCTTCGATCTGCATTACCGCGTTAACCAGCTCGGCGTCTTTTTGGGCATGAAGTCGGTAATCGCGGCGATGAAAGCCGCGGGCGGTGGTTCGATTGTCAACATTTCATCCGCTGCGGGCATGCGTGGCTATCCGAACATGATTTCCTATTGCGGCAGCAAATGGGCTGTCCGCGGTATGACGCAAAGCGCGGCGAGCGAACTTGCGCCCCATCGCATCCGGGTCAATTCGATTCACCCTGGGCTGGTTGATACGCCGATGCTGGCCGATCATACGCCAGAGGCGCTGGAAGCGTTCAAAGCTGCTGTGCCGCTTGGCCGAATGGCCACGCCCGAAGATGTTGCGCGACTGGTGGTCTATCTTGCATCGGACGAATCTTCGAACATGACCGGCTCCGCTCTTGTAATAGACGGCGGCCTGGGCCTGTGATCGATGGCCACGCGGGCGAAGCAGGCGCGCCGGCAATTCCGGCCAGAACTGGCGGCAGATTTACCGTGCGACTGCTGGCGCTGGTTCTGCTGCTGGTTGCGCTGCCGATTGCGGCGGGTGGCATCTGGCTGCTGATTATCGGTGGCTCGGCCTATTATGCGGCGGGCGGCCTGATCGTAATCGCTGCAGCCGTTCTGCTATGGCGGTCGCATTCGGCAGGGGGCCTGCTGTATTGCGCTTTTCTGGCCGCTACTATTGGGTGGGCCTTGTGGGAAGCAGGGCTGGACGGGTGGGCATTGGCTCCGCGCCTGGTCGGCCCGGGCCTGCTGGGCCTCTTTTTCTTTCTGCCTGCGGTTGGCCGGGCAATAGGCAAAATTCCGGCGCTCGCCAGCGGCATTGGCGGGGTCATGTGCCTCGGGCTGACAGTGCTGGCTGCTATTCTGCCCGGCAGTTACGGGCCGGGTCGCCTCGATACACAAATGCAGTTGAGCGGAGAAATTGCCGGTTCCGACAATGCAGGGCAGTGGCGGAATTTCGGGCGGACTGCCGGAGGTGACCGGTTTTCCCCGCTGGATCAGATCAATCAGCGCAATGTCGCAGGGCTGAAGCCCGCCTGGACCTACCATACCGGCGTGTTCACGCCCGACGAAGGGGGCGGCCCGCTCCAGACCACGCCAATCATGGTTGGTGACAGCCTTTATCTGTGCACCCAGACCAATGTCGTCATCGCGCTTGACCCTGATACGGGCAGAGAAAAATGGCGTTTCGATCCGAAAGTCAATGCCACCGGTGCGTCACGCGTCACTACCTGCAGGGGTGTCGCCTATTTCGAGGATCTGGCCAGCACGGATTGTCCGCGCCGGATTATCGCCACTACGTTCGATGTCAGGCTGTTGGCGATCGATGCGCAAACCGGGAAACCATGCTTGTCATTCGGTGATCGCGGCGCGGTCGATTTGCGAGCGGGCATGGGCGATGTTTCCAGCGGGTTTTATTACGCCAGCTCTGCCCCGGTGATTGCGGGCGGGAACATCGTGTTGGGCGGCTGGGTTGCCGACAATCAAAGCACCGACGAACCTTCTGGCGTCATCCGCGCCTTCGATGCCCGCAGCGGGGCATTTCGATGGGCATGGGATGCCGGGCGGCCCGGACATTATGGTGAACCTCCCACGGGGGAGGTCTATACCCGCTCCACCCCCAATAGCTGGGCCCCGATGAGCGCCGATGAAAAGCTTGGGCTGGTCTACGTCCCAACCGGAAATGCGACCCCCGATCACTGGGGCGGTAATCGCAGCGAAGAAAGTAAGCGCTACGGCAGTTCCGTCGTCGCGCTCGACATGAATAGCGGCCAATTACGCTGGTCGTTCCAGACAACTCATTACGATGTCTGGGACTATGACGTTGCGTCGCAACCAACATTGCTGGACGTCACGATCGGAGGGCGCAAAATTCCAGCCCTTATCCAGGCCACGAAGCGCGGCGAAGTGTTTGTCCTCGACCGCCGCAACGGGAAACCATTGGCACCAGTCGAGGAGCGGGCCGTTCCGCAACGCGGCAGCGCAGAAGTCGGGCGCCTTTCCCCGACCCAGCCATTCTCGACAGGGATGCCATCGCTGGCCGGCGATCCGCTGCGCGAGCGGGACATGTGGGGAATGACACCCTTTGACCAATTGTGGTGCCGCATTGCGTTTCGCAAACTGCGTTATGATGGATCAATGACGCCGCCGGGCACAGATCGCTCGCTTATCTATCCCGGAATTGCGGGCGGGGTAAATTGGGGCAGTGTTTCGATTGACCCGATGCGCCAGGTGATGATCGTCAATTCGATGCAATATGGGTCGGTGATACGGCTGGTCCCGCGTGCCGAGACGGACCGCCTGCTGGCCCACGGAGCAAATTATTCACACAGCTTCGTGCTTCCGCAGCCGCAAGCAGGCACGCCCTATGGTGTTCAGCTTCAGGGTTTTGAATCGCCGCTGCTCGCCCCCTGTAACAAACCTCCTTATGGCAATATCCACGCCATCGATCTCAAGACCGGAAAGCGGTTGTGGTCACGTCCCTTCGGTTCGATCCGGGACACCGGACCGTTCAACATTCCGCTTGGTCTGCCGCTTGATATGGGGATGCCGAATTTCGGCGGATCGCTGGTAACGGCCTCGGGGCTGGTGTTTATCGGGGCGAGCCATGACAGCACGTTCCGCGCCTTTGATATCAATACCGGCAAAAACCTGTGGCAAGCGCGCCTGCCCGCTGGCGGACAAGCCAATCCAATGAGCTTTCGTTCGCCCAGAACCGGACGCCAGTTTGTGGTGATTGCCGCAGGCGGGCACAAGCTGGTCCGGGCCCGCCCGGGCGACGCGATTGTAGCTTTTGCGTTGCCGGTGTCCGATTGATTGAGCGCGGATATTTAAAGCAGAATAGTCAGCCGGATAAAACTGATTGTTGTAATGGTATTGAAGGGCCAATTTTTGATGATGAAGGAACGCTACGGCCATTTTATCGACGGTGATTGGTCCCCGCCGGTGGGCGACAAATGGATCCCGTCGGAAAATCCCTTCACGCGGCAGACGTGGACCACGATCGCGGAGGGGACGCCTGCGGACGTTGAAAAGGCGGTTTCCGCGGCTCATTCAGCATTTGCCATCGGACCGTGGGGGCGGCTGACAGCCAGTGCCAGGGGCGCGATGATCTGGCGGATGGGAGATGTCTTGCGCAAAAATGCCGAACGGCTGGCCGAACTGGAATCCCGCGATAATGGACGAGCGGTCATTGATACGATTGGCGCGGTCAATTACCTGGCTGGTTTTTTTGAATATTTTGGCGGGCTGGCGGACAAGATCGAAGGGTCCGTCCCCCCCATCGAACGGCCCGAGACCTTTAACTATATTCGCCATGAGCCATACGGTGTGGTCGGCGCGATTATTCCTTGGAACGCTCCGCTCCTCCTCACTATCTGGAAACTGGCCCCAGGGCTGGCGGCCGGCAATACTTTCGTCATCAAGCCGCATGAAGCGGC
>JAYUBN010000156.1:0-4021 GCA_043740855.1 Sphingomonadales bacterium
CTGGCGACAACCCGGACTTCGCTTTCACCCGCGCCTTCCCCTTACCTGTCGCCCCTGCCTGAAGAGCCGATGCCAGCCGTGACCCCGTTGCCGGCGGTCTGGCCGAAAAGCTGGGTGCTGATTTCGGACTTCAACTTCAATTCCATCGTCGATGGCCGGGTGGTGGTGGTGGATACCGCTTCGCCCAATCAACCGTTCCAGGGGCTGTTTCGCGCTGCTCAATTCGCCAATCTGCTGGTCTCGCCGACCGATGATCGGCTGTACACCGCCGAAACCTTTTACTCGCGGCTGACGCGCGGCACGCGTACCGACGCCATCACCATCTGGGATATGAAGACGCTGAAGCCCACGGGCGAGATCATCCTGCCCGGCGGCAAGCGCCAGCAATCGGTCACGTATCCAAACCTGTTCCAGTTCACCAATAATCGGAAATGGGCGCTGGTGGCCAATTTCACCCCCGCACAGTCCGTAAGCGTCGTCGACCTCTACGCCGGCAAGATCCTCAACGAGATTGATCTTCCGGGCTGTTCGCAGATTTACCCCACTGGTGAACGCGGGTTTTCCAGCCTGTGCGCCGACGGCTCGATCTTCAGCGTCAGTCTCGACGAAGCCGGCCAGATTGCCACCTCCAACACGATCAAGGGCGTGCAGGATATCGACAATCAAGCGTTGTTCAGCATGTCAGCGACGGTGGGCAAGACAGCCTGGTTCGTCAGCCAGCATGGGTTGATCCAGGGGTTCGATCTGTCCGGAGCGACAGCCAAGCCGATCGTCGGCGCTTTTTCCGTGGGCACCGCTGATGGCGCCGCTCCCCAATGGCGGCCCAGCGGCTGGCAAGTCATCAACGCCGATGCCGCCGGGCACCTTTATGTACTGATGAACCCCAACGGCAAGGAAGGCAGTCACAAGGATGGCGGCACCGAAGTCTGGGTATTCGACCCGGTGGCGAAAACCCGGCTCGCCCGCATCGCCCTGCAAGGTCAGTCGATCGCCGTGGCAGTCACGCATGAGAATGAGCCTCATTTGGTTGTCGCCCGTGGCGACGGCGTGATCGACATCTACGACGCGACTACCGGCGCCTTCGTGCGCACCCTCGGCGCGACGGTCGCCTTCAATCCCATCGTCATCACTCCGGTGCAATGATGGCGGGGCTGACCCTCTTTCTTGCGCTCGTCCTGGCGACCTCTGCCGGGCAAAAGGCGCTGGCACCCGACCGCCTGGCCACTGCCACCAGCCGTCTGACGGGCATGCCAGTCGTGACGGGCCAGTTGCTGATGGTGATCGCCGGTGGTGTTGAAAGCGCGGCAGCGATGTGCCTGCTGGTGCGCTCGCTGACCGCATTGGGCGCAATCTTGGCAGCCGCATTATGGGGGGGCTATGCGATAGCTCTGCTGCGCCGCCACGGCGAGGTTCTGGATTGCGGATGCGATTTGGCCGCCCGCGCAAAACCGGTCGACGCAGGTCAGATCCTGCGCCCGGTTGTTCTGTCAGGCTTAGCCCTGCTGATTGCCCGTCTTGCACCGCAATTCGCGGGAATCGAAGACATCTTTGCCGCGCTGGGCCTGTTCGTTCTCTATCTGGCCGCTTCAGAACTCATGTCCATACCCCGTCCTGCCTGGAGGAAATCGTGATGCTATCCCAGATCCTGTTGTGGAGTGCAGTCATCATCGAAGGCTTGCTGATTGCGGCGCTGGCGCGGCAAGTCGGCATCCTGCACGAGCGCATTGCCCCGGCAGGCGCCCTGACCCTGCACCAGACCGTGGATATCGGGGAGGTTGCGTCCCCGATGACCTTGATCACCGTCGAGGGTACTTCGCTGGAAGTCGGCGGCAAGCGCGATGGCCGCAGCCAGTTGCTGTTCTTTACCTCGCCCGATTGCCCCGTGTGTAAATCGCTGTTGCCGGTGCTGCGGTCGGCGGCACGGGCCGAGGCGGCCTGGCTTGATGTCGTGCTCTCCGGTGACGGTAATCTGGCTGCCTATCGCCGCATGGCCCGCGATCACGGCCTCGAGGCCATGCCGATGGTGCTGTCCGAGGCGCTGGGCCGCGCCTTCGGGGTGTCCAAACTGCCCTACGCGGTGTTACTCGATGAACAGGGTAGGGTTGCTTCGCTGGGCCTGATCAACAGCCGCGAACATCTCGAAAGCTTGTTCGAGGCCAAGGAGCGCGGCGTCGCCTCGATCCAGGAATTTCTCGCCCGTCAGCAGAAGGAGGCTTGAGCCATGACCGGTTTTGATAAACTCACAGAACGCATGGCCCGGGGCATCGCCCGGGGCTCTTCCCGGCGCAGCCTGTTGGCGCTGCTGGGCGCCGGCATCACCGGGGCGGCGGCCTTTCCGGTGCTTCCGGTGGCGCGCGCCTCGACCCACCCCGGCGGTCCGGCACGCCCTCCGGTTACTTCAGGGCTGGCGCAGGACCCCGGTGACCGCACCAGCTGCGATTATTGGCGGTATTGTGCGATTGACGGTTTTTTGTGCACCTGCTGCGGCGGATCAGTGAACGCCTGCCCGCCCGGCACCGAAATGTCGCCAATCACCTGGATCGGCACCTGCATCAATCCGGCCGACAAACGCGCCTATATCATCAGCTATAATGATTGTTGCGGCACCACATCTTGCGGCCAGTGCCTGTGCAACCGCAACGAGGGCGACCGGCCCCAGGTGCGTCCCCAGTCAAACAATGATTACAACTGGTGTCTGGGCACGCAGAGCAGCGTTTATAGCTGCTCGACCGCGGTGCTCGTCGGCATCGCGCTGGATCATCCACAGTGAGGGCGATGCCCTGCACAAGAGCGGCTTTCGCGGTTTTGGCGGTTTTGGCATTCGCGGTGCCCGTGGTTGCGCGGGCTGCGCCTGACGGCGCGGCGATCTTCACGCGCTGCGCGGCCTGTCATACCGCCACGGGCGCAGGTGTACCGGGCGCCTACCCGCCGCTCAATGCCGATTTTCGCAGCCTCGCCGCGCGCGCCGAGGGCCGCCGCTATTTGACGCTGGCCGTGTTCAGGGGTCTGACCGGCCCGATTACGATCGAAGATAAACCCTTTCGCGGGGTGATGCCGGCGCAGTCGGGTCTGGATGATGCCGAAGTCGCCGCCGTGCTCAACCATGTCGGCACCCATATCAGTAAGTCCGGTCCTGTGTTCCGTCCCTTTACCGAGGCGGAAGTGGCACGCACGCACGCTGGCGCAAGTGTGTTGACGGGCGCGGATATCGCCCGCCTGCATGGCGCTGCGGGCGGGAGGTGAGACTGGCTTCCCCCTTGTTGATGCTGCTCGCCGCTATTTCGGCAAGCGGCGTAGTCGGGGCGGCCGGCAAATCCTTGCCGGGCATTACCGACGCCAGACAAGCGCACGTCGATTACATGCTGAAGTGCCAGGGGTGCCACCGCCCGGATGGTTCGGGCGATGATCATTCCAACCCACCGATGCGCGGCGTCGTCGCGCGGTTTTTGTCTGTGCCGGGCGGGCGGGCCTTTCTCGCCCGCGTGCCCGGAGTGGCGACTACCAACCTTGACGACCGGCGTCTCGCCAACCTTGTCAACTGGACGCTTTACACCTTCGATCCGGAACACGTTCCGGCCGATTTCAAGCCGTTTTCGGCGCAGGAACTGAACGCGCTGCGTCAACATCCCCTGCGTCTCCAGCGCGCCGCGGTGCGGGCGCAGCTCGTCGCAGGGTTTACAAGATAGTCGGCGGAACGGCCCAAAAAAAACAATAGGGATGGGAATGCAGAATGAAAAATAATCTACGAGTTGCCGGCGCCAGCGTGACTGTGCTGGCCTTGACCGCCAGCATGATCGCCGCGCCCGCCATGGCGCAAGCCAACGCCGGCACACCCGCTCTGGCCGACGCCATCGCGCCCGGAGAAATCGTGGTCACCGCTGCCAAGCGCACCGAGAGCCTGCAGTCGGTACCGATTTCGATCTCGGCGATCGGGGGTGAGACATTGTCGAAATCGCGGACGACGAGCCTCGATGAATTGGTGTCCAAGGTTCCCAATTTGCAAATGACCGGCATCGTCGGT
>JAYUBN010000157.1:0-12664 GCA_043740855.1 Sphingomonadales bacterium
CTAATTGAACCCCGCCCCGTCTGGCCAGTCCGGTGCGGCCAGGCCCATGACTTTGAACAGCGTCCCCATCTGGCCGGGATCGATCAACCGCGCCAGCGCCGCCGCCACCGCATCCCCTTGACCCGGCGCGGCGCGAGCCAGCGCCTCGGCGCGCGTCGCGATCCCTAGCGCCGCGAGGAACGCGCCCTGTTCCACCGTGCCCAGCCAGCGTGCGCCGGCCACCTTCGCTACTTCCGACAGTCCGGCAAAATCGACCAGCGCGGTGATATCTGCCTCGCCCGGATCAACAAACGGGTCCACCCGGCCATGCGCACGCACCGCTTGCAGGCTCGATCCGAACGCGGGCTGCGCATAGCCATAATCGATGAGCAGCGCCGCCCCGCCTTGCGCGGCCAGCCGCTGCGCCATCGCTTGTACCGCCGCCGCCGCTCCGGGGCAGGTTTCGATGATGGCGCCGGGTTGGGCAGCCCGCCGTGCGAGCGGCACGGCAGCGTCCATGGGCCGGTCGCCGGCAATCGCCACGAAGCGCCCATCGCCAAATGCGACCATGCGCTCACGCCAACCGCCTTGAGTCATCACCAACTGACGCACCGGCAGCGCATCCAGGAATTCATTGGCGACGACCAGCAGCGGGCCATCCTCGGGCAAGCTCGCCAGATCGTCGTGCCAATGGGCCTCGGGCAGCCGCGCGCACTGCGCCTCGCGCAACGCCGGCGAACCTTCAACCAGATGCACCTCCGGCTCCAGCCCGAAACGCCGCGCCGTGGCCAGCGCATCACGTGCCAGCGTGCCCCGCCCTGGCCCGGCCTCGACGTAATGGACGCGCGCCGGTCGCCCTGCCCTGATCCAGATATCCGCCAGCCAGATGCCGATCATCTCGCCAAACATCTGGCTGATCTCGGGCGCGGTGATGAAATCGCCCGCTACCCCCAGCGGATCGCGCGTCGTATAATAATGCGTGGCGGCCTCGCCCATATATTGCATCACGCTGATCGGCCCCGTGGCGGCGATTAGCCGCGCCAGCCGACCAGCCAGAATTCCGCTCATACGGGGGCGGGCGCGGTGCTCCCCAGCGCCGGGCGCAGCACCGCGCGGACGATGAAGAAACTCCCGATCGCCATCATTGGCACGGTCAGCCACTGGCCCATCGACATGCCGGTGCGCGCCGCGAAATCCTCAAGCTGGGCATCGGGCTCGCGGTAGAATTCGATCGCGAAACGCGCGAGCCCATAGCCCAGCGCAAACACGCCCATTAACAGGCCGGGTCGCCACCGCGCGCGCGTTTTCCAGAACAGCGTCAGCAGCACGACTGCCAGCACCGCACCCTCCAGCACGGCTTCATAGAGCTGGCTGGGATGGCGCGGCTCGCTGCCCGCACCGGGAAACACCATCGCCCACGATACATCCGGCCCCGCGACGCGGCCCCACAGCTCGCCATTGATGAAATTGGCCAGCCGCCCGAACAATAGCCCAAACGGCACGCAGACCGCGACATAATCGCAGCTGCGCACAAACGAGATGCCTGCGCGCCGCGTGACCCATGTGATCGCCACCACGACGCCGATCAACCCGCCGTGAAAGCTCATCCCGCCTTCCCACAGCTTGAGCAGATCAAGCGGATGCGCGAACAATTGCGGGCCGTAAAAAATGGCATAGCCCAGCCGTCCGCCCAGGATGATCCCCAGCGTGCACCAGAAGAACAGATCATCGACATGGCGCTGCACCATGGGCGCGCCGGGCCGGCGGATCATTCGCGACATGTGCCAATAACCGACGATAATGCCCGCCAGATAAGCGAGCGAATAATAGCGCAGTGTGAAAAAGCCCAGGTCGATACCCCGTTTGAGGCCAAGATCCGACCAGTAGATCGGCTGGTGAACGGCGCTGGCCGCAGCCATTAGAGACAGGAACAGCATAACCTCCTAAAATTTTTCCGGCCCCTATCGCCAGGCGGGGCAGCAGTGGCGCGGCTTGTATCAACGAGTTTCCCGCGATGTAAATGCAGGCTGGGAAATTCGCTGGAAAAGCTGGCGCAGAAAGCGCCAGAGGATTTTGTTGGCGTATCGCTTTTGCAGAAAACCGGTGCCCACTTTTCTGCGCGATGCGCTATGCCCGCGCTCGGTTTGAGCTTATTGACGCTGCATGACCGCCCTTCGCATCGCCAATCAACGCGCCGTAATCGACCGCCGCGTCGTCACCGACGCCATTCAGCAAGCTATGGTCGACAAAGGGGACGCCGGCGTCGCGCCTGCCCGCCCCCGTATCGTCGAATTGTTGCGTAACGCACTGGCGCAAGGTCGCACTGAAATTGCCCGCCGGCTCAGCGAACGGCCGACCGCCGGGCACGATTGTGCCGAGGCGCAGGCGTTCTTGGTAGATCAATTGCTGCGTATCATCCATGACCATGTCGTCACCAACGTCTATCCCGGCGGCAATCGCTCCACCGGCGAACGGCTGACAATCATAGCGGTCGGCGGCTATGGCCGAGGCGAAATGGCCCCGCATTCCGATGTCGATGTCGCCTTCGTCACCCCGATCAAGCACACCCCGTGGTGCGAGCAAGTGATCGAGGCGATCCTTTATCTCCTGTGGGATCTGGCGCTCAAAATCGGCCATTCCAGCCGGTCGCTCGACGAAATGGTGCGCATGAGCCGCGCTGACCTGACAATCCGCACCGCGATGCTCGAAGGCCGCTACGTCTGGGGCGATCAGGCCTTGTACACAGAAGCGCAATCACGATTCTGGGCCGAAGTGGTGGCGGGCAGCGAGCGCCGGTTCGTCAGCGAAAAACTCAGCGAGCGTGCCGATCGCCACAAGCGATTGGGCGACAGCCGCTACGTCGTCGAACCCAACGTCAAGGAAGGCAAGGGTGGTCTGCGCGACCTCCACACACTGTACTGGATCGGCAAATATATCCACAAGGTGCACACGCCGGCGCAATTGGTCGATGTCGGGCTGCTCACCGCCGAGGAATACCGGGCTTTTCGCCGCGCCGAGAATTTTTTCTGGGCAGTGCGCTGTCATC
The DNA here is from genome assembly GCA_043740855.1 of Sphingomonadales bacterium. Classification (GTDB taxonomy): domain Bacteria; phylum Pseudomonadota; class Alphaproteobacteria; order Sphingomonadales; family Sphingomonadaceae; genus Novosphingobium. Next base: position 3,026 of record JAYUBN010000157.1, read on the forward strand.
TCCATTTGCTGACCAATCGTGCCGAGGACCGGCTGACCTTCGACCTCCAGCGGGCGGTGGCGGCGCGCATGAATTTCTCCGACCGGCCCGGCAAGAGCGCGGTCGAGCGCTTCATGCAGTTGTTTTTTCTCCAGGCCAAGCAGGTCGGCAGCCTCACCGGGGTGTTCCTCGCCCAGCTCGATGAGCAATTCGCCAAACGGCGGCGACGCGGTCCGGTGGCCATGTTCCGCGCGCGGGCGCGAACACTGAAAGGCTATCGCGTTGCGCGCGGGCGCATCGCAGCGCCGCGTGACGACTGGTTTGCCGAGGCCCCCATCCGTCTGCTCGAAATCTTTGTGCTGGCCGACAGCGAACGGCTCGAAATCCACCCCGCCACCATGCGCATTATTGGCCGCGACGCCCGGCTCATCGATGGCAGCGTCCGCCGCGATCCTGCGGCCAACGCCCTGTTCATGGAGCTGCTGACCAGTCGCAACGATCCCGAAACGGTGCTGCGCTGGCTGAACGAGGCGGGCGTATTCGGGCGTTTCGTGCCCGAGTTCGGCCGCGTCAACGCGCAGATGCAATTCGACATGTACCATCACTATACCGTGGACGAACACACCATCCGCGCCATCGGCCTGCTCGCGCAGATTGAAAAGGGCGATCTGGTCAAGGAACTCCCGCGTGCCAGCGAAATTATCGGCAAGGTGCAATCGCGCGGTGCGCTTTATGTCGCGGTGCTGTTGCACGATATCGCCAAGGGGCGCGGCGGCGACCACTCGGTGCTGGGCGCGGACATCGCGCTGAAACTGTGCCCGCGCCTTGGCCTGGACGAGACTGAGACGCAAACCACCAGCTGGCTGGTGCGTTATCACCTGTTGATGAGCGACACCGCGATGAAACGCGATCTCGCCGACTGGAAGACTATCGCCGACTTCATCGCCGTGGTCGAGACGCTGGATCGGCTGCGCCAGCTCGCGCTGCTGACGATCGTCGATATCCGCGCAGTTGGCCCCGGGGTGTGGAACAGCTGGAAGCGGCAATTGCTCACCGATCTGTTCGAGGCCGCCGAGGAACGGCTGCGGCTGGGCCACGCCCAACATGGCCGCGCGTACCGCGTCGCCGCCAGAAAAGCAGCGGTAGCGCGCAGGCTGAGCGGCAAGGGGGCGGGCGACAAATCCGCGCTGGTCGAACGGTTCAGCAGCCAGCTCGGCGATTCCTATTGGATCGCCGAGAACGAGGATGTCATCGCGATGAACTTGACCCAGCTGGCGATAGCTGATGGCGCGCCGCTGACCATCACCACCGAATACGATGCCGCACGCGGCGCGACGCTGGTGATGGTGCTGGCGGCAGACCATCCCGGCCTGTTTTATCGCATTGCCGGCGGCATTCACTTGGCCGGCGGCAATATCATCGATGCCCGCATCCACACCGCCAACAACGGCATGGCAGTGGATAATTTCCTCGTGCAGGATCCGCTGGGGCGGCCATTTTCGGAAACCGGGCAACTGGAGCGACTGCATGCCGCCATCGCCGATGCGCTGTCCAACCGCACCAGGATGCAGCCGCAACTGGCCGCACGCCCGCTCGCCCGTCCGCGCGCCGATGCCTTCGATGTACGCCCGCGCTGCGATTTCGACAACCAGGCCTCGCAGCGTTTCACCGTCATCGAAATCGCCGCGCGCGACCGCCCGGCGCTGCTCAATCGTCTGGCCCGCGCCTTGTTCGATGCGCGGCTGATCGTGCATTCGGCGCATATCGCCACCTATGGCGAACGCGCGGTGGACGTTTTTTACGTCACCGACCTGTTCGGTGGCAAGATCGACGGCGCCGCCCGGCTGAAGACGGTGGAGAAACGCCTGCTGGAAGCGGCCGGCGAAGAAGTCGCGGCCGGGCCAGCTTTGGCTTCGGCGTGATCGCTAAAACAGTCCACCAATGAAACCGGTCCGTGCGCCGGACTGCGTCAAGCTTAACCGGACAAGCGTGCCAGCGCCTCCTCGCGCCCGATCAGCGGCAGCAGCGTCGCCATGTCCGGACCATGATCCTGCCCGGTCAGCGCCTGGCGCAACGGCAGGAACAGTGTTTTTCCCTTGCGCCCGGTGCGTTCCTTCAGCGCGCCGGTCAGCGCAGCCCACGCGCCCTCGCCCCACTCGATCCCCGCGACCACCTCCGCTGCCTCCGCCAGAAAGGCGCGCGTTTCCGCGTCCACAGCGGGCGCAGCGACAGGCCCGGTGATGACCCGCCACCAATCCTGTGCCTCGGCCAGCGTGGTCAGGTTAGGCCGGATCGCTTGCCATGCCGCCTCATTCATCCCCTGTGGCAGCTGCCCGGCGACGCGTGCATAGGGCAACCGGTGCAGAACGGCGGCATTGACCCGCTTCAGTTCGGCCTCGTCGAAGCGCGCGGGCGCGCGGCCGAAATGCGCCAGATCGAAGCTGGCCGCCAGCGCCTGCGCATCCAGCGCCGGATCGACCGGATCGCTGGTCCCCAGTCGGGCCAGCATCGCCAGCAAGGCTTCCGGCTCGATACCCTGTTCGCGCAATTCCGCCATGCCGAGCGAGCCAAGCCGCTTCGACAGCTTGCCCTCGGCGCCGACCAGCAGCGCGGCATGGGCAAAGCCCGGCGGCGTGGCGCCCAGCGCGGTAAACATCTGCAATTGCGCAGCGGTGTTGGTGACGTGATCCTCGCCGCGCAGCACTTGCGTGACGCCCATGGCGATATCGTCGATCACGGATGGCAGCATATATAGCCAAGAGCCATCGGCGCGGCGCACCACCGGATCGGAAATCTGGCGCGGATCGAAATGCGACGCGCCACGGATGCCGTCGGCCCAGGCAATCGGCTCGGCATGGTCGAGAGCGAAGCGCCAATGCGGGCGCTCGCCAATGGCGGCGCGGGCCTCATGCTCGGCCTCACCCAGCGTCAGACCCGCGCGGTCATAGATCGGCGGCAGTCCGCGCCCGAGCAGCACCTTCCGCTTGAGATCCAGTTCCTGCGTGGTTTCGTAACAGCGATAAACCCGCCCCGCTGCGACCAGCCGCGCAAACTCGGCCTCATACAACTCGCCGCGCGCGGACTGTCGCGCCTCACCATCCGGGTGCAGCCCCAGCCAGGCAAGATCGGCGCGGATCGCCTCGACATATTCCTCTCGGCTGCGTTCTGCATCCGTATCGTCGATACGCAACAGAAATTGGCCCTTTTCGCCATTTTGCCGTGCGCGCTGGGCCAGCAGCCAGTTATGCAGCGCGCTGCGGATATTACCGATATGCAGCAATCCCGTCGGCGATGGTGCGAAGCGCGTTATCGTGGTCATCACGCTGTCCGGAACGATTGTGTGATCGGATAGCGCCGGTCGCGGCCGAAATTGCGGCTGCCCAGCTTGACCCCCGGAGGCGCCTGCCGCCGCTTATATTCGGCAAGATGGAGCAGGCGCTCGATCCGCACCAGCGTCGCCCGGTCAAAGCCCTCGCGCTCAAGCTGATCGACGCTTTTCTCCTGCTCCACCAGGCCGCGCAACATTGGGTCAAGCACCTCGTAAGGTGGCAGCGAATCGGCGTCTTTCTGATTGTCGCGCAGCTCGGCGCTGGGCGGCTTGATCAGAATATTTTCCGGGATAACCACGACATCAGGCCCCAGCCCGATGCGCGGGCGGGCGCCGTTGCGCCAGCGCGATACGGCGAATACCGTCTCTTTATAGGCATCCTTCAGCGGGTTATAACCGCCGGCCATGTCGCCATAGATCGTAGCATAACCGACGCTCATTTCGCTCTTGTTCCCGGTGGTCATCAGCATTGGCCCGAACTTGTTCGACAGTGCCATCAGCGTAGTGCCGCGAATCCGCGATTGCAGGTTTTCCTCAGTGAGATCCGGCGCACGGTTGTCGAACATCGGCGCCAGCATTTCGTCATAGGCGCCAATCGCCGCCGCGATCGGAATAATGTCGTAGCGGCAACCCAGCGCGGACGCGCATTCCTGCGCATCGCGCAAGCTTTCCGCGCTGGTAAAGCGGCTGGGCAGCATTACGCACCACACGCGGTCGGGGCCCAGCGCATCGACCGCAATCGCCGCGCAAATCGCCGAATCAATTCCACCGGACAGCCCCAGCACGACGCCGGGGAACCCATTGCGGTTCACATAATCGCGCAAACTCAACAGCATCGCGCAATAGATCGATTCAGGATGCGCGGCCAGTTGCGCGATCTCGCCGCGATCGCAACGCCAGCCCTGCGCGGTCTTGGTCCAGCGAGTGAGGACCTGTTCCTCCTCCCAATCCTTCATCTGCACGGCCAGACTGCCATCGCCGTTGACGACGAAACTGGCGCCGTCGAACACAAGCTCATCCTGCCCGCCGACGCGGTTGAGATAGGCCAGCGGCAGGCCGGTATCGACCGCGCGGCGCTTTGCTACACCGTCGATTCGCAGCGCATCCTTGTCAATTTCGTAAGGGCTGCCGTTCGGACAAATCAACAGTTCCGCGCCCAAATCGGCGAGGTGGCGGCAGACGCTGGGATGCCAGATATCCTCGCAGATCGGCACACCGATCATGGTCCCGCGAAAAATCATCGGTTCAGGTAACGGCCCTGGCTGGAACAGCCGCATCTCGTCGAAAGTACCGTAATTGGGCAATTCATGCTTGAACCGCGTGGCGACGATCTTGCCGCCGTCGAGTAATGCCACGCCATTGTGTAGCGCCGCATCCTGAATGAATACACTGCCCACCAGCATCGCCGGACCCGCGTCACCCGTTGCCTGAGCCAGCTTTTGCAACTCTGCGGCCGCGCGCTCGATCAGCGCAGGCTTCAGGATCAGATCCTCGGGCGGATAGCCGATCAAGTTAAGCTCGGGAAAGACGATGAGGTCCGCCTTCGCCGTGGCCGCCGTGGCCCGCGCGGCGAGCATCGCTGAGGCATTGCCGGCAAGATCGCCGACGGCTTGGTTCATCTGGGCAAGCGTGATCTTGAGCGTGTCTGGCATATTTCTACTCTAGAGCATCGCACCAAAAAGTGGGAACCGGTTTTTGCCAATAAGCGACGGGACAACAAAAATACCGCGGAACGGCCCACCACAACCAGGCTGACTGGCGCCTTGTATCGCCGGCCGACGCTCCCCAAATGACCTATGCCAGCCCAAGCCGGTTCGGTTATCAACCCGATTTTTGCACTCCCGAACAAAGCGGGTCTGGTCGTTCTGATAACCTTGGAGAAATTTTATGCGAAAAATTATTCCCCTCGCTTTGTCCGCCGCGCTGATAATAACCGCAGCACCAAACGCAGTGATGGCAAAGGGCTGCATCCGCGGCGCCATGGCCGGCGGCGTCGCCGGGCATTACATGCATCATCATGCAGTGATGGGCGCAGTGGGCGGCTGCATCGCGGGACACGAATATTATAAGCACAAAGCGCAAAAGGCCGCGATGATGCAGCAGCAAAATGGCGCAGCGGCGCACTGACTGTTCCGCGCAGCCTGATACCTTGGATCCGCAGTTTGCCTGAACAGCTCCAGTCCTGTTGAACTCGTTTGACGGGCAAGCCGGCACGGCGTTCCAGCTTATCACGCCTTGAGATTATCGGGCTGTGGTAAGAGATGGACCCTGAAACAAGTTTCAGGCGACGAAAAGACGCTGGTACGAACTATTCTATTTTGACAAGAAAAAGGCCCCACCGGATCGCTCCGACGGGGCCTTTTTTCGTTCGAAAAGAGGGGGCTTACTCGGCTTTGTCAGCGCCCATCAGGTAATCGCCCGCGTCCGCGTCGGTGCCATGTGTTTCACCCTCCATCGCCGCCAGCGGATCGGTCAGGCCGGCCGCTTCGGGCCCTTGAGCCAGTTCGGCGGCGTGCTCTTCCGCTGCTGACGCGGGTGCTATCAACGATTCCTGCAGCTTGCGATACGACGCGCGGAGCGCGGCATCGCGGCTGGAGGCGGCAACGCGCATCCGATTCATGCCCGCGCCGGTACCGGCAGGGATGAGCCGGCCCACGATGACGTTTTCCTTGAGTCCGATCAGCGAGTCCTTCTTGCCTTCGACTGCCGCCTGCGTAAGCACCCGGGTCGTTTCCTGGAACGAGGCCGCCGAGATAAACGAGCGCGTCTGCAACGAGGCTTTGGTAATGCCCAGCAGCACCGGCTTGCCCTCGGCAAGCTTCTGGCCAGCCGTCAGCTTGTAATTGTACTCGTTCATTTCCTCGTAATCGACTTGCTCGCCGGCGAGCAGCGTAGTGTCGCCGCCGTCCGTGATCTCGACCTTTTGCAGCATCTGGCGAACAATCACCTCGATGTGCTTGTCGTTGATCTTCACGCCCTGAAGCCGGTAGACTTCCTGGATTTCCGCAACGAGGTATTCCGCCAGTGCTTCGACGCCGAGCACTTCCAGGATGTCGTGCGGATCGGGCGAGCCCGAGATCAGATTGTCGCCCTTCTTGACCCAGTCACCTTCCTGGACGTCGATCACCTTGCTCTTGGGGATCAGGTATTCCACCGGATCGCCCTCGTCCGGAACAATCGCGATCTTGCGCTTGGCCTTGTAATCGCGAACGAATTCAATCCGCCCCGAAGTCTTGGCAATGATCGCGTTATCCTTCGGCCGGCGGGCCTCGAACAATTCAGCAACACGTGGCAGACCGCCGGTGATGTCACGGGTCTTGGCGGCTTCGCGGCTGGCACGCGCCAGCACATCACCGGCCTCGACCTTCTGACCATCCTCCACCGACAGGGTCGTGCCGGGCGCCAGCATGTAGCGCGCAGCCTCACCCGAATCATCGTCCAGCAAGGTCATGCGCGGGCGCAGATCCTCTTTCCGGTTGCGGTTGGTCGAGCGGTTTTCGGTGACGACGCGGCTTGACATGCCGGTGGCGTCATCGGTTGCCTCCGTCATGGTTCGGCCATCGATCAGATCCTGGTATTTCACGATACCCGGCTTTTCGGTAATCACTGGCGTCGTGAACGGATCCCATTCGGCCAGGCGTTCGCCCAGGATCACCGTGCTGCCGTTTTCCTTCAGCAGATGCGTTCCATAAGGCACGCGGTGGATGGCGCGTTCGCGATTTTCGCTATCCAGCACGACCACTTCGCCATTGCGAGCGAGGCTGAGGCGACGACCGCGCTTATCGGTAATCGTCGGGATGTCACGATACGTCACGGTGCCATCGCACAACGATTCCAGATGCGAGGTTTCGTTGACCTGCGCCGCGCCACCGATGTGGAACGTTCGCATCGTCAGCTGCGTGCCCGGCTCACCAATCGACTGGGCGGCGATGACGCCCACCGCTTCGCCGATATTGACGGGGGTTCCGCGCGCAAGGTCACGACCGTAGCACCGGGCGCAAACGCCCTGCTCGGCTTCGCAGATCAGCGGCGAGCGAATGCGCGCAGATTGCACACCCGTCGCTTCGATCTTTGCCACCGTCGGCTCGTCAAGCAGTGTACCACTTGCCACCAGCATCGTGCCATCCTTTAGCACCATGTCTTCGGCCAGCGTACGCCCGAGGATACGCTCGGCGAGGCTGGCGATGACCGAACCGCCCTGCACGATCGAGCGCATTTCCAGCGCCCGTTCGGTGCCGCAATCCTCGATCACGACGACGCAATCCTGCGACACATCGACCAGGCGGCGAGTCAGGTAACCAGAGTTCGCCGTCTTGAGCGCGGTATCGGCCAGACCCTTGCGGGCGCCGTGGGTGGAGTTGAAGTATTCAAGGACGGTCAGCCCTTCCTTGAAGTTCGAGATGATCGGCGTCTCGATGATCTCGCCCGAAGGCTTGGCCATGAGGCCGCGCATACCGGCCAGCTGCTTCATCTGCGTCGGCGAACCGCGCGCGCCCGAGTGGCTCATCATGTAGATCGAGTTGACCGGCTTTTCGCGGCCGTTCTCGTCGATCGGGGTGGCCCGGATTTCGTCCATCATGGCGGCGGCAACCTGGTCGCCGCAACGGCTCCAGGCGTCGATCACCTTGTTGTACTTTTCCTGCTGGGTGATGAGGCCGTCCTGATACTGCTGCTCGTAATCGGCCACCAGCACCTTGGTCTGCTCGACCGTTTCGATCTTGCTGTCGGGGATGATCATGTCATCCTTGCCGAACGAGATCCCGGCCTTGAACGCATAGCGGAAGCCAAGGCTCATGATGGCGTCGGCGAACAGCACCGTGTCCTTCTGGCCGGTGTGACGATAGACCTCGTCGATGACGTCGCCGATGTCCTTCTTGGTGAGCAGGCGGTTGACGATCTCGAACGGCACCTTGTGGCTGTGCGGCAGGCATTCCCCGATCAACATGCGGCCCGGCGTCGTGTCGAAGCGCTTGAGATACATCTGCCCCGCCTCGTCGGTCTGCGGCACGCGGGCGATGATCTTGGTGTGCAGCGTCACCGCGCTGCATTCCAGCGCCTGATGCACTTCGGCCATGTCGGACATCAGCATGCCCTCACCCGGCTCGCCCTGACGGTCCATCGACAGGTAATACAGCCCCAGGACCATGTCCTGCGACGGTACGATGATCGGCTTGCCATTGGCGGGCGACAGGATGTTGTTGGTCGACATCATCAGGACGCGGGCTTCAAGCTGGGCTTCCAATGACAGCGGCACGTGGACGGCCATCTGGTCGCCGTCAAAGTCGGCGTTGAAGGCCGAGCAGACCAGCGGGTGCAGCTGGATCGCCTTGCCTTCGATCAGCACCGGCTCGAACGCCTGGATGCCCAGACGGTGCAGCGTCGGCGCGCGGTTCAGCATCACCGGATGCTCGCGGATCACCTCGTCCAGGATATCCCAGACTTCCTTGCGCTCCTTTTCGACCCACTTCTTGGCCTGCTTGAGCGTCATCGACAGACCCTTGGCGTCAAGCCGGGCGTAAATGAACGGCTTGAACAATTCGAGCGCCATCTTCTTGGGCAGGCCGCACTGGTGCAATTTCAGCTCAGGCCCGGTCACGATCACTGACCGGCCCGAATAATCGACGCGCTTGCCGAGCAGATTCTGACGGAAGCGGCCTTGCTTGCCCTTGAGCATGTCGGACAGCGATTTCAGCGGGCGCTTGTTGGCGCCGGTGATGATGCGGCCACGCCGGCCATTGTCGAACAGGGCATCGACGGCTTCCTGCAACATGCGCTTTTCATTGCGAACGATGATGTCCGGCGCGCGCAGTTCGATCAGCCGCTTGAGCCGGTTGTTGCGGTTGATGACGCGGCGATACAGATCATTGAGATCAGACGTCGCAAAGCGACCACCGTCCAGCGGCACCAGCGGGCGCAGATCTGGCGGGATCACAGGGACGACTTCCAGGATCATCCATTCCGGGCGATTGCCCGAATCGATGAAGCTTTCCACAACCTTGAGCCGCTTGATGATCTTCTTGGGCTTCAGCTCGGACTTGGTCTCGGCCAGTTCCTTGAGCAGCTCTTCCTTTTCCTGGACCATATCCAGGCTCATCAGCATATGCTTGACCGCTTCCGCGCCGATCCCGGCCGAAAATGCGTCTTCGCCATATTCGTCCTGATACTGGTAAAGCTCGTCCTCGGTCAGCATCTGGTACTTTTCAAGCGGGGTCAGGCCCGGCTCGATTACCACGTAGCTCTCGAAATACAGGATGCGTTCCAGCAGCTTGAGCTGCATGTCGAGCAGCAGGCCGATGCGCGACGGTAGCGACTTCAGGAACCAGATGTGCGCG
>JAYUBN010000158.1:0-3970 GCA_043740855.1 Sphingomonadales bacterium
GCGCGCCACCGCTGCCCATTCGACGCTCGTGCTGGACAATGCCAATTCCACCGCCGTGCTCAGCAATGGCCGGCTGGGGACCGGCGTGTCCGAGGTCGAGATTGACCGCCGGACACTTGAGCAAGAGGGCGACTTCGGCGCCACCCGGCTAGAGGGCAGTCATGACGGCTATGCAGGGCACTATGGCCTGACTCATCGCCGCATGTTGATCCTGCGCGACGACGGCACCGAATTGCGGGCCGAGGATCTGCTGGTACCGACCAAGGCCAGGGCCCGGCGAGGCAAGGTTGCCTTTGCCTTGCGCCTTCACCTGGGGCCGGGGATCGTCGTCGGCGTTTTCGCAGACGCGCGGGGCGCGGGCATGGCTTTGCCCGATGGCAGCTACTGGGAGTTCCGCGTCGCCAGCGGCGACGTATCGATAGAGGACAGCATCTGGGCCGATGGCCAGGGCCGGCCGGTGCCGATCCAGCAACTGGTCATCCAGGGCCTGGTGTCGCGCGGCGGCGGCTCGATTGCCTGGTCACTCATCAAGCTGGCGCCGGGCCAGTAACAGCAACGCCGATCGATAAAAACCACCCCGTTCATGCAGGATCGACGGGAGGGACAACAGGGCTCGCTCGGGTTTCAATAATATAACAAGAGGTGTTTTTGTGAGTGAAGTTATCATCCGCCGGGCATTGTTGTCAGTGTCGGACAAGTCCGGGCTGGTCGAGCTGGGCCACGCTTTGGTGGCACGCGGCGTCGAGCTGGTGTCCACCGGCGGCACCGCCAGCGCGCTGCGCGAAGCTGGCCTGACGGTGCGCGATGTGTCCGACCTCACCGGCTTTCCCGAGATGATGGACGGCCGCGTCAAGACGCTGCATCCCAAGGTTCATGGCGGCTTACTCGCGGTGCGCGACAATGCCGAGCATGTCGCCGCCATGCACGCGCATGATATCGGCGCCATCGACCTGGCGGTGGTCAACCTCTACCCTTTCGCGCAAACTGTGGCAAAAGGCGCAGGCCGCGATGAGATCATCGAGAATATCGACATCGGCGGCCCGGCGATGGTCCGTTCGGCAGCCAAGAACCACGCGCACGTCGCCATCGTCACCGATCCTGCGGATTATGCCCTGGTCGCAAATGGCAGCACCACGCTGGACCAACGGCGCCAGCTCGCCGCCAAGGCTTATGCCGCCACCGCCGCTTACGATGCCGCGATCAGCCAGTGGTTCAGCCAAGTCGATCAGGGCGAATTGTTCGCACCCGTCCGCGTCATGGGCGCCACACTGGCAACCGAGCTGCGTTACGGCGAAAACCCGCATCAGCGCGGCGCGCTCTATCTGCCCACAGGGCCGCATATTTCGGGGATTGCCGGGGCGCAGCAAGTGCAGGGCAAGGAGCTCTCCTACAACAATTACAACGATGCCGACGCAGCGCTGGAACTGATCGCCGAATTTCGCGACGGGCCGCCGACGGTCGTGATCGTCAAGCATGCCAACCCTTGCGGCGTCGCCACCGGCGAAACTTTGGCGCAGGCTTACAAGGCGGCATTGGAATGCGATTCGGTCTCGGCCTTTGGCGGGATCATTGCGGTCAATCGCCCGCTGGACGGCCCGACTGCAGAGGCGATCAGCGGCATTTTTACCGAAGTGGTCGTCGCCCCCGCTGCCGATGACGACGCGCGAGCCGTATTCGCGCGCAAGAAAAACCTGCGACTGCTGCTCACTGGCGATCTGCCCGATCCAGCTCGTCCCGGCTTGACTACGCGGATCATTGCCGGCGGCGTGCTGGTTCAGCAGCGTGACAATGGCCATGTCACGCTCGCCCAGCTGCAAGTAGTGACCAAACGCGCGCCGACGACAAAGGAACTGGCCGATTGCCTGTTCGCCTGGACCGTGGCCAAGCATGTCAAAAGCAACGCCATCGTCTACGCACGGGATGGCGTCACGGCGGGGATCGGCGCGGGCCAGATGAACCGCCGCGACAGTTCGCGGATCGCGGCGATGAAGGCGCAGGAAGCCGCCGCGACTTACGGCTGGGAAGCCCCGCGAACGCAGGGCAGCGCCGTGGCGTCTGACGCGTTTTTTCCCTTCGCCGATGGCTTGCTGGCGGCGGCGGCGGCAGGGGCGACCGCGGTGATCCAGCCGGGGGGCTCGATTCGCGACGATGAGGTGATCGCAGCGGCCGATCAGGCCGGGTTGGCGATGGTATTCACCGGGATGCGCCATTTCCGCCACTGAGCAAGGAAACTGCTGCGGTTCCACGGTAGCTTCGTCTCGTCGCTTTCGAAAGACGTTCTATCGCGGCTGCAACTTTGGCTGATCCAAAGTGCTGTTCAATGCGTAATACTTTCGGCAGGGCGCGGCTGCGTACAACCACCTCGCCCTGTTACATACTGGTTGAGAGTGGTCAGTCAGACGTCGTTCATTCCTGGATAGCAATAACAATATCATGAGCATTTCCACTCGCCAGACCTGCCGTTCCTTTGCCATCGGCTTCGCGTTGGGGGCCGTCGCCATCGCCGCTACCGTGGGGCATGATCGTATGCCAAATCTGTCGGATCAGGTCGTTCCCGCCGCCATAGCGGCCCCCGCGCAATAGCGGACACATCATCATGAAGCGTTTTCCAAGTTCACATACGAAAAAGGTCGGCGGCGCGTTGTTCGCATTGTTAATGATGGGTGGATGCCAGCAGGCTTTGTCGGCGGCCCCGGTCGAAAGCTTTGTCAACGCACCCGCCGCCACGCGGATCGCGCATGAAGGTCCGGGCAGAACTCAGGCGATCTTCGCCGGCGGATGCTATTGGGGCGTTGAAGGCGTGTTCAGCCATGTCGTCGGCGTCACGAGCGCAGTTTCGGGCTTCCACGGCGGCGGCGCCGACACTGCCCAGTATGAGCGGGTGTCGCAAGGCGATACCGGCCATGCCGAATCAGTGCGGGTGACCTACGATCCTTCGAAAATCCGCTACGATCAACTGCTCCGCATCTACTTTTCGGTGGTTGCCGACCCGACGCAGCGCGATCGCCAAGGCCCTGATACGGGCACGCAATACCGCTCGGCGCTGGTGCCGCTGAATGATGAGCAGCGCCGCATTGCCACCGCTTATCTTGCCCAATTGCGCGCCGCCAACTTGTGGCATCAACCGATCGTCACCCGGATCGAGCCCTTTCGCCACTTCTACCCGGCGGCGGCCGACCATCAGGACTTCATGGCCGACAATCCGGATTACCCCTATACCACGGTGTGGGACGTGCCGCGTATCGAGGCGCTGAAACGGTTGTTTCCGACAGCGTATCATGCTGACTTTATCAGGGGCTGATTGTCGCAAGCGCGAAACCATCCTATAATGTGTTGATGGCCGGGCATCTTCATCATGAACATTCGGGGCCAAAGCTGATCGATGCAGCGCAACGCGCGCTGGTAAACTCGGGTGAACAATGGACCACAATGCGTGGCGATGTCTTCGCCGCGCTGGCAGCCTGTGACAAACCGGTTTCGGCTTATGACATCGCCGAGCGTGTGTCAGTTTTGCGGGGCAAGCGTGTTGCCGCCAACAGCGTTTATCGTATTCTCGATCTGTTTGTGCGCTCCAATCTGGCCCGCCGGGTCGAAAGCGCCAACGCCTATATCGCCAACAGCCATCCTGGATGCCGGCATGACTGCATTCTCCTGATCTGCGACAGTTGCGGGCGCGTGGTTCATATCGACGATGACCGCTTGACCGAGACTTTGGTTCACGCTGCGCGCAACGCCGGGTTTGCCGATGTGCGCCCGGTGATCGAATTGCGCGGGCATTGTGCGGCGTGTTCCTGAGCTTCAGGGTTTGCGGCGGTCGGCGTAGGCGTATAAGGCATAAATCATGGAAATAACGCCCGATATTACCCAGCCCACCAAGACCCCCCTGCTTGATCGCGTGGCCAGCCCTGCGGACACGCGCGGCATGTCGCTGACGCAATTGCGGGTGCTGGCTGATGAAGTGCGCGCCGAG
>JAYUBN010000159.1:0-12537 GCA_043740855.1 Sphingomonadales bacterium
GCCTTGTTGGCCAGTTTGCGCAGATGAATGTGGCCGGGCGGGTCCATCGAGATCATCGGCAGGACTTCGGGCACGGGGTCATATTCGCCGAGCAAGGCAGGCCAGAACATCGACGAGCTATAAAGCTTGCCGTCGCTCAGCAGCGCTTTGACATCGTCATAACCGGCAACGCCATAGGCCTGGAGCGACGGTAGCCATTTGACCGGCTCATTCTTGCGCAGTTCGGCGTAATAGGGATAGGGCTCGCTCTTCACGACCGGATCAAGCGGATCGTACACGAGCGCGGCATGCTGCTCCGGCGATTCTATAGCGACGTCCTGCGATGCCATGTTCGACCTTCTCCACACGCGATCGACCGGTCAGTGCCAGTGTCGCAATTAGCACCAAAACTATACGCGACCGCACAATACTCGAAGGGCCGCGCGTGACACCTCGCGCCCATCAGTGCCAGCCGCCCAGATGGCACGTTCTGCCGGACGATGACCGTTCGGGCTATGGCATGGAAAAAACGGTGAGTGCATCATGGTCTGCGAGCAGGGTGAAAACGCCCGCAATTTCTGGAGAGGTTGCCATGCACATACTTTACGCAAGCCAGGTCGGCGATGAACATCTGACCGCCGCGCAGCAGCGCACGCTGGGCGCGATCCGCCTTGGCCAGCCGCTCACCATGTCGGACGGCATGGCCCCTGCCGGCGGTGGCGCACGGCGCCAGCACAAGAATTTCCAGAGCGCGCAGGACTGGGTATCGGCGTTCTTCGACAAGGGCGCCGAAGAAGTGCTCGGTTATTACGCTGACGACTTCGTCTGGGAAGACATCGAGTTCATGCAGACCATCACCACCAAGGAGGAGTTGTACAAGGCCTTCGTGGTATTCAACAACTCCGGGCCCGGATCGCCGTTCGGCGTCCACAAGTTCCAGGTCCTGACCTATGACGGCGGCCCCTCCGGCGAGTCGGTCGGGGTGAAATTCCAGGGCGCCATGCCGGCAGACTGGGACGGGTATGAGGCGGACTACAACCGCTTCGCCAACAACATCTTTCTGGGTGCCAACCTCGATTACGATGAATGGGGCTATATGCAGTGGATCTGGAAGGCCACGCATAACAGTGATTTCTTTGGCATTCCTGCCACCGGGAAAACCACGGTGACGCGCGGCACGACGACGCAGATGTACAAGAACGGCAAGATCGTGCGCTGCCGCACCCACTGGAATTTTCGCGAATTCGCCATGCAACTCGGCCTGATTCCGCCGCCGGACGAAGCATGGCGCAAAAATCCAGGCATGAACGCCCACTAAAGCCCGACCATGCAATATACCATTCTTGGTCGCAGCGGATTGCGTGTCGCCCGGATCGCGCTGGGGACGATGACTTTTGGGACAGGCGCGGAATGGTGCCGCCCCGAGCAGGAATCGCGGGAAATCTTTGCGGCATATGTCGAGGCTGGCGGCAATTTTATCGACACCGCCAATATGTACACCGGCGGTGAGAGCGAGCAGATTGTCGGGCGGCTGGTTGCGCCGGACCGCGAGCGGTTTGTCGTGGCGAGCAAATACGCCAATGCCGTACCGGGCAAGGGCGATCCAAATGCTGCCGGCATGCACCGCAAGAGCTTGACCCAGTCGCTCGACGCCAGCCTGAAGCGACTTGGGCTTGAGTATATCGACTTGTATTACGTCCATTGGTGGGACTTCACCACGCCGGTCGAGGAGGTTCACCGGGCTCTTGACGATGCGGTGCGCGCGGGAAAAATCCTGCACCTCGGGCTTTCGGACGTACCTGCCTGGGCAGTGTCCCGGATGCAGACGCTGTCGGACGTACGCGGAATGGCACCAGTGACGGCGATGCAGCTGGAATATAGCCTGGTCCAGCGCTCGATCGAACGCGAGCATCTGCCAATGGCCAAAACCTACGGCATCGGCGTGACCGCGTGGTCGCCGCTGGCGGGCGGTATTCTGACCGGCAAATACACAAATGCCTCGGTTGCCGACGGTGCCCGGCGCATGGATTCGCTGCAGCTCCAGCCGCTTGACGAACGCAACCGCAGGATTGCCGAGACGGTTGGCCGTGTAGCTGGTCGCATCGGTGCAACACCCGCGCAAGTCGCCCTTGCCTGGATCATGGCGCGCGGGATCATCCCGATCGTCGGCGCTACCAAACCCGGGCAATTGCGCGACAATTTGCAGGCGATTGACGTGCGGATCGATGCCGACAGCATGGCCGCGCTGGACGCTGCCAGCGCGATCGATCTGGGCCATCCGTATCAAATGGTCGGCTGGGACATGCAATTGGCGCTTGGCTATGCCGGGATGTTCGAACAGATCGAGATACCGGGATACCCGTTTACACGGCCCGCTGCCGTTTGATTTTCAAATAATTTTGTGCCGGTCGCTGGCAAAGGCGACCGGTCACAACGTCAAATCCACCCCGTTGGTACTCACGGCGCACAACGTTTCCAGTTCTGGCGGAACGCTCAGCAGCGCCATTATCGGCTTGAAGGCGTCTTTACCCAAGACCGCACTACTCGCTTTGTGCGCTTCTTCAGATTGCCACTGCTCCACCAGCAAAAACTGATAGGGTTTTTGCGCGTCCCGATACAGATCGACCTTGATCACGCCATCGACCACCGCAATTTTTGCCGAAAGATCATTAAGAGCGGCGTGCAGCGCGGCGGCATCTTGCCGGTCGGCCTGGAGCTTGTAGTGCTTTATCATCATCATCGAAAATGCCGTGGACATGTCCGGCCTTCGGGCAGCGGTAGCGCCGCCCGCACCTACAGGACCTCGAACAGGCCGGCGGCGCCCATGCCACCACCGACGCACATGGTTATCACGACATAGCGGACACCCCGGCGCTTGCCCTCGATCAGAGCGTGGCCGACCATCCGCGCGCCCGACATGCCATAGGGATGACCGATTGAAATAGCGCCGCCGTTAACGTTGAGCCGGTCATCGGGAATGCCCAGGATATCGCGGCAATACAAAACCTGGACCGCAAACGCCTCGTTCAGTTCCCACAGTCCGATGTCAGCTATCGTCAGCCCGTGCGCCTTGAGCAGCTTGGGCACCGCGAACACCGGGCCGATGCCCATTTCATCGGGGTCAGTCCCGGCCACGGCGATGCCGACATAGCGGCCCAGTGGTTGCAAACCGCGGGCAGCGGCGGTCGCGGCTTCCATGATGACGCAGGCCGATGCGCCATCGGATAGCTGGCTGGCATTGCCGGCGGTGATGACGCCGGTCGGGCCAACCACCGGTTGCAACGCCTGCAGCCCTTCGAGCTTGGTTTCCGGGCGGTTGCCTTCGTCCTTGACGAGCGTGACATCCTTGATCGAAATCTCGCCGGTTTGTTTGTCCTGGACGCTCATTTTCGCAGCGACGCTGATGATTTCCGCATCGAAATACCCTGCGGCCTGCGCGGCGGCGGTCCGCTGCTGCGATTGCAGGGCATAGGCGTCCTGACGCTCGCGGCTGATGCCGTAACGGCTGGCAACGACTTCGGCGGTTTGCAGCATGCCCATGTAGGCAGACGGCAGCAACGCCGCCAGTTCCGGATCCTCATCGATGCGCAGCGCCTTGGTCTGCACCAGCGAAACCGATTCCACGCCGCCCGCGACGCAGACATCCATCTTGTCGACGATGACTTGCTTGGCGGCGATGGCGATGGCCATCAGCCCCGATGCGCATTGGCGGTCGATCGATTGTGCCGCGACGGTCACAGGCAAGCCGGCGCGCAGCGCAGCATTGCGGGCTATGGTATATTGCGAGCCCTGTTGCAGCGCGGCGCCCATCACGACATCCTCGATTTCCGCCGGATCTATACCCGACCGCTCAACCGCAGCCCGGATGGCGTGGGCGGCCAAGGTGGGGGACGGCGTGGCGTTGAATGCGCCGCGATAGGCGCGGCCGATCGGGGTACGGGCGGTCGAAACGATTACGGCATCGCGCATGGGTCAAACCTTTTTTAGTTGGTAGCGGCGGGCGCTACGTCAGGGCGGGTAATGTCAGAAAATTTCAGCAGTCGAGGATGGCAACGGCGCGGGTCCAGCCTGCCGAGGCACTGCGGATTTTGGTGGGGAAACAGGAAATCCTGTAGCCAGTGGGTGGTAGGACTTCGAGATTGTGCAATTTTTCAAGGTGGCAGTAGCCGATGTCGCGCCCGGCCTTGTGACCTTCCCAGATCAGGCTGGCGTCGCCGGTCGCTGCGTAGCGTTCCTTGGTGTGGACGAACGGCGCATCCCAGCTCCAGCCATCGGTCCCGGTCAAGCGGACGCCCCGTTCAAGCAGGTACATGGTTGCTTCGTAACCCATGCCGCAGCCGGCGGTGACGTAATCGTCCTGGCCATAACGCAAACCTGCGGACGTGTTGATGACGACAATCTCCAGCGGCGACAGCGTGTGGCCAATACGGGCGAGTTCGGCCTGCACGTCGCTCGCAGTGACAACATAGCCGTCGCGGAAATGGCGGAAATCAAGCTTCACCCCGGGCTGAAAGCACCAGTCCAGTGGCACCTCGTCGATCGTGATCGCGCGTTCGCCCTCGTCCATGGTCGAGGCGAAATGGTACGGCGCATCGAGATGCGTGCCGTTATGCGTGTTCAACTCGATCCGCTCGATTGCCCACGCCTCGCCGTCGGGCAAGTCGGCGGCTTTCAGGCCGGGAAAGAACTGGACCAGTTCAGGAACCGAAGTTTTGTGATCGATATAGTCGATCTTCGGGCGATAGCCGGGCGGATCGGACACGATGTCGTTCTCGAGAAAGATCGACAAGTCGATGATGGTCTGCGTCATGCCTAAAACTCCACCCGGTCACCGCCCTTGAGGCCAAGCATCGCGCGTGCTTCGGTCGGGGTGGCCGGTTCATGGCCCATTTCGCGCAGGATGCGAACAATCTTCTCGACTTGCTGGGCATTGGATAACGCCAACACGCCGCGTTCGATGAACAGGCTGTCTTCCAGACCGACGCGGACATGGCCACCGAGCAGGGCAGCCTGTGTCAGGAATGGCATCTGGTGACGACCGGCGGCCAGCACCGACCACTGGAAACTGCCCGCCCCGAACAATCGGTCCGCAGTCGCCTTCATGAACATCAGGTTTTCCAGATCGGGACCGACACCGCCAAGGATGCCGAAAATCATCTGGATGAAAAACGGCGGCTTGACCATGCCACGGTCGACGAAATGGGCCAGATTGTAGAGATGGCTCAAATCATAGCATTCATGCTCGAACCTGGTGCCGCCTTCGCTCAGGCTCTGCATAATGTAGGCGATGTCGCGGAAGGTGTTGCGGAAAATGTAGTCGTCCGAATTGACGATATAGTCCTTTTCCCAGGCGTGTTTCCACTGCGAGATCCGCGCGGCAGCGGGGAAGAAGGCAAAATTCATGCTGCCCATATTGAGCGAGCACATTTCCGGCTGAAACGCCACGGCTGCCCGCAGCCGCTCCTGCACCGGCATCGTTGCGGAGCCGCCGGTGGTGATGTTGATCACGGCGTCGGTCCGTTGGCGAATAACCTGCAGGAACTGCGCATAGACTGCCGGATCGCCGGTCGGCTCGCCGGTGGCCGGATCACGGGCGTGCAGGTGGAGAATAGCGGCCCCGGCCTCAGCGGCAGCGATCGATTGTTCGGCGATTTCCTGCGGCGTCACCGGCAGGGCATCGGACATCGAGGGGGTGTGCGCCCCGCCGGTGACCGCACAGGTAATGATGATCTTGCTCATGCAGCGCCCTCTCTCATGTTCGGGATGCGTCAAGAAGCGCACGATGCAGGCCGAGCCGGTCGGCTGACAGCTGCACGTCTGAAACGGCCCCGTCATCGCCCACCGTCATCATCCCCGCCATCAGCAGCGTGACCGGATGACCGGCCAGCGCCACATCGACATCGACGAAACCGCCCGCATAGGTACCGTGACAGGCAACATGGAAAGCGGCACGGTTGCCGGCGGTGAACAGCGTGTTGATGGTTAGCCCGGTGGGTACGATCAACTGGCTGAACGTGGGGCCTTCGGAACAGATCGCCCTGACCTGCCGATGCTCAAGCAGCACGCCCGGCGTAGCCAGCCAGCGCTGCGCCGCAGCTTCGGTAGCAGCGTCCGGGGCCAGCACCGGCTGATCCCAGGGCGTCTGCTGCGGGGGCAGGATGGCGTCGCACACGCTTGTCTTCAACTGCCGCTTGCGGGCAAAGTAATCTTCCTCGGCCCAGCCATGACGCAGGCGGCCACCGCTGGTCCGAAACAGCGTAATACCGCCCCACGCCGCGCCGCGGCCCGGTTGCCGGATCGAAATGCCATGCTCGGTAAAACGCATCGCCATCGCGTCGGTACCCAGGATGACATCATGGACCGTGACACACAGGCCCGGAAATTGTTCAAGCTGGGCCAAGGTCGCGGGAAGGTAGGAATCGTCCCTCCCCTCGAACAGATGGCCGCCGATCGACAGGCAATAGCCGGGGTCCATCACCCATTCGGCGGCCGCGGCATTGTGTGCCGTCAGGAAATCGATTGCAAAGCCGCGCAGCAGACGGGCGGCTGGGCTGATGGTGCCGGTCATGTTGCGCGCCTCATCGTTCGGTTCGGGGGTCAGTTCGGGATAAAACGGCATCGGGGGTTTGCCGGTCGAGCATGCGCAAGTCGCATTTCAGCAGCTTGCCCGACGCGTTGCGCGGCAGGGCAGAGACGAACACCACCGAGGTCGGACATTTGTAATGCGCCAACCGTTCGCGCGTGAACGCAATCAATTCCGTCTCGCTTGGCGCCGGGTCAGATCGGGTCACGACATAGGCGCGGGGGGTTTCGCCCCAACGCGGATGGGGCGTACCGATCACCGCGACCTCGGCAATTTGCGGATGGGCTGCCAGCGCATTTTCCAGCTCTGCCGGGTAGATGTTTTCGCCGCCGGACACGATCATGTCCTTGTAGCGGTCATGAATGTACAAGTAGCCGTCGGCATCCTGCCACGCGGCATCGCCGGTACACAGCCAGCCATCGGCGGTGATTGTTGCCAAGGTTTCGGCCGGTTTTTTCCAATAACCCAACATGTTCATGGCGGACCTCATCCGGATTTCGCCAACGTCGCCCTGGGCCACCGGCTTTCCGGTCGCCAGATCGACGAGGGCAAGATCCACCCACGGCAGCGGTCTGCCGCAAGAGCGCAGGCGGTGCGCGTGCGGTCCATCCGGATCGTGGTCATCGGGTCCCAGTTCAACGACCGTGCCGCTCGTTTCAGTCATGCCATAGGCGTGAGTGAAGCTGCAGCCAAAGGCCGCCAGCGCGCGCCGCAGGATACTCTCCCCGATTGGCGCGGCGCCATAGATCATGCGTTGCAGTCCGGTCGCCACCACGCCGCCCTGTTCCGCATATTCGACCAGCCGCTGGATCACGGTGGGGACGAAGAAGGCGTGCGTAATGCCGTGCCGGGCGATCAGGGCCATCACCGCAGCGGGATCGGGCTGCTGCAGCAGCACGGTATGACCACCCTGACTGAGCGCCATCATGCCATAGCCGATGCCACCGATATGAAACAGCGGCATGGCGACCAAATTCACGCTGTCCGCCGTAAAGCCCCACGCTTCCGCTGCGATCCGGCCATTGTAGGCATGGCTGTCATGCGTCAGAATCACGCCCTTGGGCGTGCCGGTGGTGCCCGACGTATAGAGCAACAGCAGGGGATCGGCGGGCGCGTGCGGGATTGCAGGGTCGACATCGCTTGCCGCATCGCGCCATGCGACATAGGGCGCCCCCAGTGCAATCTGGCCGGGCAGTGCGGGTGCCTCGGCCAGCAGCGGCACCAGGTCGGGCGCGACGAGTATCGCCGACGGTGTACCGTCGCTCAGGATCCCGGCAATCTCACGCGCCGACAGTCGCCAGTTCAGTGGCATCATGATTGCGCCAATCTTGGCGCAAGCAAAGAACAGCTCGTAGGTTGCCGACGAAGTCCGATCGAGGATCGCGACCCGGTCACCCGCCACTACGCCATCTGCCAGCAGCGCATTGGCGAGCCGGCTGCTGCACTGGTCAAGCCCGGCGAAGCTCAACAGTGCAGCATCGTGAGCCAGGCACGGCGCATCGGGCGTTTCCGCCGCAAAGTGCCGCAGCACGTCGATCAGGTGCCGCGTCACTTTCGGTCGCTCATGGCCATGCTCAGTAGCTCTTCGGAAGCCCCAGACTATGCTGCCCAACATAGTTCAGGATCATCTCGCGGCTGACCGGCGCGGTTTTATGCAGTCGGGCGATGAACCACAAATCCGCCAGACCATATTCGAACGACAGGCCGTTGCCGCCGTGCACCTGGATCGCCTGATCCAGAGCCTTCAGCGAGGTTTCGGCTGCCAGGAACTTGGCCATGTTGGCGGCTTCCGCTGCATCCTCGCCGTTATCGCACAGGTCGGCAGCGCGAACCGCCAGCAGGCGGGCGGCCTGGACCCCGATATAGGCTTCGGCAAGAGGATGGGAGATGCCCTGATGTGCGCCGATCGGGGTCTTCCACACGCTGCGATCACGGGCATATTGCGCCGCTTGATTGATCGCAAAGCGCGAAATGCCGTTGTTGATCGCCGCCGCCGCGATGCGTTCGGGGTTCAGGCCAACGAACACCTGCTTGAGCCCGGCGCCGCGTTCGCCCACCAGCGCTTCGGGTGCGAGTTGGACATTGTCGAAGAACACGAAAAACTGACGCTCAGTCGAACGAAGGGCAGCATCGATCGGCTGCAAGGTGATGCCCGGCGTGTCCGTCGGCACGACGAACAGCGAGAGCGCCGACCGACCTTCATCGACAACAATATCACCGTCGCGCGCCACGACCATGACCGCCTGGGATACGTCGATGGCGGAGGTCCAGTACTTGGCGCCGTTCAGCACCCAGCCCGTTTCCGTGCGGTGCGCAGTGGTGGTCACCTTGTGAGTGTTGGACCCTGCATCCGGCTCGGTAATCCCGAAGGCCATCCGCAGCGAACCGTTGGCGAGCCCGGGGAGCCATTTGTTCTTCAGGTCTTCCGAGCCGAATCCGGCGATGATCGGTGCGCAGATCGAGGCGATCACGAGCGCCAGCATCGGGCAGCCCTGTGCGGCACATTCCTCGATCACGATATACAGTTCAGCCAGTCCGGCGCCACCGCCACCGTAGGCTTCCGGGATATGCACGCCAAGAAAGCCGGCTTCACCCAGTTCTTGCCACAGCGCTGCAGGCTCGGTGCCCTTGGCCACCATTTCCTGGAAATATTTTCGGCCGTATTTGCTGACCAACCTGCCCACGCTTTCGCGCAGAGCGCGATGGTGATCGGCGGTATCGACTAGCGACGAAAAAAACAGCGGTTCACCCGACATCTCGACTACTTCCCTTCTTGGATTTACTCACGCAGGCCAGGTGAAAAATCCCTGACCTGATTTCGCACCCAATTTGCCTTCTTCGACCATACGAATGAGCAGCGCTGGTGGCGCAAAACGGTCGCCGTGCGCTGCTTCCAGCGTACGCGCGATATCCAGCCGGACATCCAGCCCGACAATATCACTCAGGCGCAGCGGGCCAACCGGATGACGATAGGCCAGCACCGCGGCGCGATCGATGTCGGCAGCGCTGGCAACCCCGCTTTCGAGCATCCGGATCGCTTCCAGCGAGGCAATCAGATCCAGCCTGCTGGTAGCAAAACCGGGCACGTTGCGCACCGTCAGCGATTCCTTGCTCAGCCTAGCCACGAACGCGCGGGCAAGGTCCATGGTCGTGGCGGAGGTCTGCGCGCCCTCGATCAGTTCGACCAGTTTGATCGACCACACCGGGTTGAAAAAGTGCATGCCAAGAAACGTCTGAGCATCGGGCACAGCTTCAGCCAGCCGGTCGATCGACAGCGCGCTGGTATTGCTGGCCAGAATACGGGGCGCGCGCGCGGCCGCCTGGGCCAGTACCTCGAGCTTCAGATCCAGCCGCTCGGGCACGGTTTCGACAATGAGATCAAGCTTTTCTGGCAGCGCTGCGATCGCTGCGACGCGCGTGATGCGGGCAATCAACGCTGCTCCCGATGCATTGTCCAGCTTGCCCCGGCCGATCGCCGAAGCCACCGCGTCACGGATATTTTGATGCAGGGTTTCACAGCGACGGTCGTCGGGTTCAACCAGCAGCACGTCATAGCCTGCCTGCGCCGCGACATAGGCGATGCCGACACCCATCGTGCCGCCACCCAATACTGCCATACCGCCTAATTCTACCATGCCGCCCGATTCTACCATGCTGTCAGTCATCGCCCGTGCCTGTTCCAATTTCTGTCTGCCATCTGCCGCGCTACTGGCCGCGCCAGACCGGGATCCGTTTTTCTGCAAAAGCACCCGCGCCCTCGAGCGCGTCCTGCGAACCGATAACCGCTTCCGCTAGCGGGCGTTGACGTTCCCAGATGCCATCCATCGGCCAATCCTCGGATTCGGTGACGATGCGCTTGGTCATCATCACCGACAAGGGGGCATTGGCCGCGATCTGCCCGGCCAGCCGTAGTGCCTCGGCCAGTGCGCCGCCTGATGGCGCCAGCCGGTTGACCAGCCCCCAATGGTGCGCCAGCGGCGCAGCCAGACGCTCGCCGGTCAGCGCATATTCCAGCGCGATTGCAGGCGGAATGCGACGCGGCAAACGAATCAATCCGCCCGATCCGGCGACCAAACCGCGACTGACTTCGGGCAAGCCGAACCAGGCATCCTCTGCCGCCACGATTAGATCGCAGGCAAGCGCCAGTTCGCAGCCACCGGCCAATGCAAAACCCTCGACCGCCGCGATCAGCGGTTTGGCGGGCGATTTCTCGGTCAATCCGCCAAAACCCCGACCGTTGAGTTCGGGCCGTTCGCCATCGACGAACGCCTTGAGGTCCATGCCTGAGCAGAAGCAGCCGTCGCGCCCCGTCAGTACGCCGACCCGCAGGCCCGGCTCGGCATCCAACCTGTCCAGCGCCGCAGCGATGGCCAGCGACACGTCCCGATTGACCGCATTGCGCTGGCGCGGCCGGTTGATGGCAATGACCAGCACCCCGTCGTGCACTTCGATCTGCACGGCATCGGTCATGCCGCGCCAACCAGAGCTTTGACCGCGCCCAGCGGCGTGCAGTCGTAATCGGCAAGATTGGCAACCTCGGTCATCGCCCATACGTCGATGATCCGGAACGGGTTGTTGACCACGATGCGGCCCTTGGAATTCTGGGCGTAATTCTCGACGCCGGGGAAAGTCCAGATCATCCGCGAATGGATGCGGTCGACTTCGGCGTTATAGGCATCGTGGACGTCCTGACGGACATCGACCGTCGCCAGATTTTCGGCGAACATCTGCTGCACCAGCGACATCACGTAATGCATCTGCCGCTCAAGCACGGTGATCAGGCTGCCGCCGTGACCAAACTGGGTGTTGGGACCGTAAAGGCAGAAAAAATTGGGATAGCCCGGCACCGCTGTACCAAGATAGGCCCGCGCATCGTCGCCATCCCAGTCTTCGTGGATATCGCGCCCGCCGATCCCGGTGACCTTCATCGGTGCCAGCAAATTGACCACGTCAAAGCCGGTTGCCCAAATGATGACATCCGCCTTGCGCTCGACCCCATCGCTGGTGACGACGCTGTCGGCGCGGACTTCCACGACCGATCCGTTGACATGGTCGACATGATCGCGGGCGAGCGCGCGAAACCAGCCGTTATCCAGCAGCATCCGTTTGCCGAATGGCGGATACGTGGGCAACACTGCCGGCAGCAGGTCCTGGCGATCGCCCAGTTCCGATTTGATATAGGACGTCAGATGGCGGCGATGGGCGTCGTTGATCGCGTTGATCGAACGACCTTCGCCTTCCCAGGTAGGATCCTGCTGCAGGGCATCGTACAGTTTGTCGTTGAACGCCCAGCTCAGCCGCAGCCGATACCATTGGCGATAAAACGGAACCGACTGCATCAGCTGTTGCAGCGGGCCGGGAATGGGCTGCTGAAATTTTGGAAACGGGGCGACCCATTGCGGGGTGCGCTGGACGATCACCAGCGATGCGACCTCATCGACGATGGCCGGCGCGACTTGCATGGCGCTGGCGCCGTTGCCGACCAGTATGACATCACGCCCGTTCAGATCCAGCCCGGCGTCGGGATAATGCGCGGTATGAACGCTGGGGCCCTTGAACAGGGTACGACCGGGCACGTCGGGAATACGTGGTTTGTTGAAAGCGCCAACGCCGCTGATGACGATATTGGCACACAGGGTTTCGTGCGAGCCGGATTTGGTCTGCACATCGGCTTCCCATGTGCCACTGCTTTCGACGAACCGGGCCTCGTTGACCGTTACCCCGAAACGGATGTGCCGAACGATATCGAACTCAGCCGCGACGTGTTCGAGGTATTGGTGAATTTCCCGACTGCCGGCAAAAAAACGCGACCACGGATAAGGCGCGAACGAGAAGGAATAGAGATGGCTAGGCACGTCGCAGGCCGCGCCGGGATAGCGGTTATCGAACCACACCCCGCCAAGATGCTCACGCCGCTCGACGATCGTATAGGGGATTTTGGCCGCAGCAAACTGCACTGCCGCACACAGCCCGGA
>JAYUBN010000160.1:0-3947 GCA_043740855.1 Sphingomonadales bacterium
GGCGCCAGATTGCGCGTGACCAGCCGCGCCGGCTCGCGACCGACGCTTGCCTTGAACATTTCGAGCAGCAGCAGGATCGGCACCGTGCCGTTGACGACCAGCGCGGGAAACCCCTCGGCCTGTTGCGCATAGGCCAGATCGTAATGGATACGATGCGGGTTGTCGGTAATCGCCGAATACCGGAACAGCATCGCTGTATCGGGCACGATCACCCGCTGGGCCAGGATTTTTCCCGGCAACGCCGACGAATTGCCCAATGTCCTCGGTTGCACTGGCGCGGCGTCTTCCGCCTTGCGCGCGCCCAGCAGAATGTAGCTTGTCGTCCCGGTGACCGCCGCCACCGCGCTGCCTTCCACCGTCAGTTGCTGTTCGATATCGACCAGTGCGAACCGCCCCGATCGTCCCTGCTTTTCAGTCACTGCCTTGAGCTGGCTGACCCGCGTGACCCGCGCCCCGATCGGGATCGGCGCGACGAAGCTCATCTGGCGGCCGCCCATCATCAGACGCGGCAGACCCAGGTCGGGTAGTGGCACGCCCAGTTCAGCCGCGCCATCAGGGCGAAGCGCCGATTGGCGGGTGGGCGGATTGAACAGGATGACGTGCCAGCCATGCGGCAAAGGATCGCCGTCATTAAGCGTCAACGGATCCCGGTCGAGCAACGCGGCCAGCCGGCGAACCAGCGGCAAAGCGCAGATGTCCTGGGCAGTTTGAGCGCCTTCCGGCTGAAGTTTGCCGTCGATCGCTTCGTCGCCATTCATATCAAGAATTCTCCGGCATGGCTGCGGACACTGCGTCCCACCCATTCGTCCGTTTCCAACTGACGCACGATTTGCGCATCGGGTGATGTCGCCAGCGCCCGCTGGCCGGCTGGCGTGTCGATCAGCACAACCGCGGTGGGCGTGCTGTCCCGTCCGTACAGGACCGTGTAGCCGGCCACCGTGCCCGGCCCGCTGTAGTCGGCGATGATGTCCCGGCGGGCCTGGCAACGGCCGACTTCTGCGCTGACATCGATAGTTCGGTAAAGCGCCGGTCCCGGCTCGGTCGACCAGATCGCCACCGCCTGCTTGGTCAGGACCCCGGAAACGCATGACAGCAGGGCTGAACGGCCAACTCCGGCGCGCAGCAATTCCGCGGCTCGGGCCGTGGCCTGGAAAAAGTAGTTGTTGTAGGGGCCGCCCGCAAAGTTCATCCCGCCGGTCAGCGTCAGGTCGCGCCCGTCAGCAATACCGAGCGCGGCCGCAAAGCTGCGCACCGCGATCGGAAAACAGCTGTACAAATCGATCAGGTCGATGGCGGCTATATCGAGCCCGGCAGCCGCCAGCGCGGCTGCGCCGGTCAGCGCGGCACCCGGGCAGGCGCCTAGTTCGGCACGTTGCGATACCGCAACCATATGATTGGATTCGGCACTGACCAACGGAAACACCCAGCGATTCCGGGGAATCCCGTATTCGATAGCCAACCGGGCGGAGGTCAGGAGCAGCGCAGCGCCCTGATCGACGTTCCAGCTGCTGCAATGCGCCTTGGTATAGGGAAACGCCTGCATGGGGTTGCCCGGTCCATCGTCGCGAACCTCGGCAGGCAAGCGCGGGACGCGGTCCCAGGCATGGGGATTATCGGCAGCGATCTGGCTGAAGCGCGCCAGCTCCTGCGCCATTTGGTCACGGTGGGCGGCTGGCGACAGTCCTGCTGTGGCCCGCGACGCGCTCTCCAGGATAGCATACAGACCGACCGGCATAGCCATGCCGGCCGCCAGTTCAGCGGGATGGCGCAGCTCGGCAGCAGGCATCAGCATTTCGTCAGGATCATCGTCCTGCACGGCCTCGGTCAATTCGGCGCCGGCAATCTTCGCGCGCAACAGCCGGTAGCCGGCATCCGCCCCGGTGACGATGGCGCAATCGATCGTACCTGCTGCAATCCGCTGGCACGCCTCGGCAATCAGGCCTTGTTGCAACACGCCGACGCTGGACAACAGCGAGCGGGCACCGGTCGCGCCGATGGCTTGGGCAATGGCACCACTCGGATTGCGATATTGCCAGCGCCCCCGCGGCACACAGATCAGCTCGGCCCGCGACAGCAGGTCGGGGCTTGTGCAATCCACGCCTGCCGCGCGCACCGCTTCCACCATCAGGGCAAGCGGCTCGCGCGCCTCCTGCCAGTCTGTTTCGTGACACTGGACCACACCGACCCCGACCAGCACCGGGGTCCGGGGATCGATCGCCGCCGGGTTCATGAGGGCACCTGCTTGACCAGTGCGTCGGCGAGCAGTCGCAGCACGGCCTTCTGGATCTTGCCATTGGCGTTGCGCGGCAGCGGTTCGCTGCCCAGCACGACCACGCCGGGAACCTTGTAATCGGACAATCGGTCGGCGCAGAACTGGCGCACCGTGGCCTCGTCCAGATTGGCGTCGTTGCTGTAAATGAACGCCACTACGCGCTCGCCCAGGACCAGATCGGGCTGGCCGACGACGGCAGCCTCAATGACCCCGGCGATCGCGGCCAGCACACTTTCAACTTCCGCAGGATAAATCTTGAAGCCGCCGCGAATAATCATGTCTTTCTTGCGATCGGCGATGCGGACATAGCCGCCGTCATCGATCGAACCGATATCGCCAGACTTCCAATAGCCGCCGCTAAACGATTGTGCGGTTGCTTCCGGGTTGCCCCAATAGCCGGGAGCCACCATCGGTCCGGCGATCCACAGCTCACCATCGCTACCGGGCGCAACTTCATGGCCCCGCTCATCCATTACCCGGACGTCGCCGCAATATACCACTTTGCCGATGCTGTCCGCCCGGGCTATGCCATCACCGGGCGGCATGATGGTTACGGCCGACGCGGTTTCGGTCGCGCCATAGCAATTGCACATCGCCAGACCGGGAACCGCCTCGGCGAAACGGTGGATGGTCGGCTCGGGCATCGGCGCGCCGCCATAAGCACCGATCCGCCAATGGCTCAGATCGAAGCTGCGCAGGTCCGGTTCGAGCAGGCACAGCGCATACATCGAGGGAACCATCAGCGCATGGGTGATCCGCTCGCGCGCGGCCAGTTCAAGCGCCGCGCGTCGCTTGAACACCGGCAATACAACGATGGTGGCACCCAAGTAGAGAAACGGCATGACCACGCCGCACAATCCGCTGACATGGGTCCAGGGTACGCATAGCATCGTCAGGTCATCGGCAGTCAACGCCTGGGCGTCGATCCAGTGCAGGCAGGAATGGATGACATTGAGATGGGTCAACATCACCCCCTTGGGCTTTCCGGTCGTGCCCGAGGTATATAGCAACGCGAATATATCGTGCTCGCCCTGCACCGGGGCAACGAATGGTCCCGCCGACACGGTGAGCATCGCTGGCCAGTCGCTCGCCCCGACATTCCACAACAGAACACCGACCGCGCCGAGTTCACTGGCAAAGACCGGGTCGTGGACGATCAGTCGAACGCCCGCGTCTCCGACGATAAGGTCGATTTCGGCAGTCCGCGAACGGGTACCGATCGGCACCACTACGCCGCCCAGACACAGCAGCGCCCATATCGTGCGCACCGCATCGACGCCGTTGGCCAACATTACGCCAACGCGGTCGCCCGCGCAGATCCCCGCCTTGGCAAGATGACTGGCAAGGTTTTGCGCTTCATCCGACAACTGCCGGTAAGAAATACGCCGGTCATCTTCGATCAGCGCGATATGGTCGCCGCGCGTTGCGCAAACTTCGTCCAGTCGGGTCAGCAGGTTGCCGGGCCGCGACGCGCAGCATTGGACCAGCCTGTCCCAGTGAAGTTCGCGTCGCCTATCCAACTCCCACCCCCCTTATCGCCCGATCAGGCTCCGACAATGTCGATCCCGGCAGCTGCTGCCGCCGCTTCAAGATACACCGCATAGGCTCGTAGATCGCGCTCGACGCGGACCCGGGCTGCTTCGGCGTCCTGACCTTCGATAGCCTGCCGGATACG
>JAYUBN010000161.1:0-3940 GCA_043740855.1 Sphingomonadales bacterium
TTGCTGGGTCCAGCGCCCGATCTGCCGGGCAAAGTAATTACCAGGCCGGCCATAGTCGCCCAGGCCAACCGCGTTGGGATCGACCTTGTGCAACGCCGCGATCGTCCGGTTCATGGCGTCGAAATACGCGGCGCGTTCGGGCTTTGGCACCTGAGCGAAAGACGCGTCCCAGAATATCCGCCCCTCAACCATCGCCATGACGTAAAAAGCCGAACCAATGACGCTCTCATCAGCGCAAACCGCGTGGACGCGCGGCACGGGGACATCGGTCGCGCCGAGCGCAGCAATTACCCGAGCCTCGCGCAGCACGTCATGCGCGCCCTTGACCAGCAGGCCGGGTGGCCGGCGCCGCAGCACATAGCTCCGGTCCGGCGTAATCAGACGATAGGTCGGATTGGATTGCCCGCCGTTGAACTGCGCGACGTCGAGCGGCCCGGCAAAGCCGGCGACATTGGCCGTCATCCAGGCATTGAGCGCAGGCAGGTCGAGCGCTGTCCGGATGGCACCAACGCCCAGATTGGTGTCGGCGTCAGTGGCCATTGGCGGCTTTCCAATCGCGCTTGATCTTTTTGGCGAGGCTCCATTTGTGAACCTCGGTCGGGCCGTCATAAATGCGGAACGCGCGGATTTCCCTGAACACCTGTTCGACGATCGTCTGGTCGGTCAGGCCCGTGCCACCCATGACCTGGACGCAGCGGTCAGCGACACGCATCAGCGCTTCGGACACCGCGACCTTCGCCATCGAGCTTTCGGCGGTGCCCAGCGAGCCGCTGTCCAACACGTCCGCGCACCAGTCGATCATCAGTTCCGACTGCGTCAAATCAATCAGGTTTTCGGCCAGCATGAACCCGACGCCTTCATGATCGACCAGCACCTTGCCAAAAGCGTGGCGGCGATTGGCATAGTCGGTGGCGATTTCGTTGGCACGGATGCAGGCGCCAAGCCAGCGCATGCAATGCGACAAACGCGCCGGACTTAGCCGCACCTGGGCATAGGCAAAGGCGCGCCCCGGCTCCCCCAGCATCTGTTCGGGATGCACGCGTAAATTGTCGATCGTAATCGTCGCGTGGCCGCCAGGCATCGAGTTGTCGATGGTGTTGGGCACGTGGTCGATGCGGATCGCCGGATCGGGCAGATCGACCAGGAACATGCAGGCGCCCTCTTCAGCCTTCGCCATGATGATGCCGATGCTGGCGCCCTGCGCGCCGGTGATGAATGCCTTGCGTCCGTTTATCACCCACTGGTTGCCGTCGCGCCGACAAGTCGTGATCATCATCGACGGATCGGAACCCGCGCCGTCGAGTTCTGCCGGTTCGGTCATGAAAAACGCCGACCGTGCGCGTCCCGCAACCAATGGCGCGAGAAAGCGGCTTTGCTGCTCGGCGGTGGCGACATGCCCCAGCAGATACATATTGCCTTCGTCAGGCGCCTGGGTGTTGCAGGCCAGCGGCCCGAGCGGCGACAGGCCGGATTTGATCAGGACATGCGCGGTCTCGCGCTGCGTCAGATGGCTGCCATCGGCCAGGATATGCGGGGTCAGCACCCCGGCAGCGCGAGCATGGTCGCGCATTTCCGCGACCAGTTCGTCGGTCGGACCGCCGTGGTGATCGCGGCGCGGGTCCTGCTCATATGGCACGACAACCGTGCGAACGAAATTTTCAATCTTTTCGCCGATCAAAGCGGCACGCGCGGTAGGCATCATATAACGAAAACTCCCTTGCCACCGGCCTGCTTGTCAAAGGCCTGGTAAGCTTCTTCGGCCTGATCGAGCGCCCAACGATCGGTAAACAGCAAATCGACGTCCACGCCATGATCGGCGATGAACCGCGTGCAGTCCGCCTGACCGGCATTCGAAAAGGTGTATGAGCCGACAATCGTCAGCTGTTTGCGCAGAATGTCGCGGCTGACTTCCAGCGTCATCTCGCCACCTTCGCCAACCAGCACGACCTGGCCCCATGGCGCACAAGCCCGCACCGCCGTCAGCCGACCGGCAGCAGTACCCGAGGTGTCGATTGCGCGGGTGACCCCGCGGCCGCCCGACCATTTCCTGATCTCTTCCACCGCATCGTGAGTTGACGCATCGACCGCTGCATCGGCTCCGAACAGGCTTGCCCGCGCGACGCGATCGGCGGCAACGTCCACGGCGATGACCCGCGCGCCCATGGCGCTGGCAAGCTGCACGGCGGCCTGCCCGACCGGTCCCAGGCCGATGACGGCGATGGTGTCGCGCGCGCCGACAGCGATGCGCAACAACGCTGCATAGGCGGTGCCGGTGCCGCACGAGATCGCTGCGCCGGTCGCAAAGCTCAGCTCGTCCGGCAGATGGATGAGCGTGGCAGCAGGCACTTTCATGTAATCGGCATGGCCGCCATGGCCGCTGACCCCAAAGACGGTCGCGCCGTTTTCGCACATCTGGACGTATCCGGTGCGGCAGGAGCTGCAATAGCTGCACCCCTGATAATGATAGACCATCACCCGGTCACCGACGCGAAAGCTCTGGACATCCTTGCCAAGCGCGGCGACCACGCCCGCCGGTTCATGCCCGGCGATGATCTGGCCGCCGTCCTTCAACCCCAGCGCAGCAAACGCGGCCCCCGGTGGCGGGCGATAAAATTTGAGGTCGCTGCCGCACATGCCCGATGCCTTCATCGCGACCACGACTTCACCCGGACCCGGCTCGGGATCGGGGAACTGCGCGAGTTCCAAACGGGAATTACCGGTGAAAACGACACCGCGCATAGGCTTTATTCCTTGGCTTAATCGAGCCTTATCCAGATGGACTTGGCATAGAGATATTCGTCGATGTGTCGACGCCCACCCTTGGCGCCATAGCCGCTCATGCGCACACCTTCTGACGTTACCGCCGGTTCGGTCACGCCATAACAATTGACCCACATCATGCCGGTCCGCACAGCCCGGGCGACACGGTGCGCCGTCGCCAGATCGCGCGTCCATACTGCGCCGCCCAACCCGTATGGGCTGTCGTTGGCGATGGCAACAGCTTCCTCTGCCGTATCGAACGGGATCACCGAGACGACCGGCCCGAAAATCTCTTCCTGGGCAATACGCATCTGATTGGACACCCCGGCAACGATTGTCGGCGGGACGAAATAGCCCTCGGCCAGATCGCCCGCCAACCGCGTGCCCCCGGTCACAATGTCCGCACCTTCGCTGCGCGCCACGTCGCAATAGCCCAGGACCGTCGAGAGTTGGCGATGCGAAACAATCGGGCCCAGCTGAGTGGCCGGGTCCATGCTGTGGCCCACCTTGAGCGTACCTGCGAATTCCGCCATCCGGGCCACGAACTGGTCATGGATGGAACGCTGCACCAGCAGCCGCGTGCCAGCGTAACACACCTGCCCGGTGTTGTTGAAACAGGCCATGGCGGCCCCGGTGACGGCGCGGTCAAGATCGGCATCGGCAAAAACGATATCCGCCGATTTGCCGCCCAGTTCGACCGACACCCGTTTCATGTTGCCGGCCGCGGCCTGAACGATCTTGCGCCCCGTACCCGTCGATCCGGTGAAGGCGATCTTGTCGATGCCGGGATGCTCGGCCAACCGTGCGCCGGCATCGGCGCCATAGCCGGGTACGACATTGACCACGCCATCGGGCAGTCCCGCTGATTGCATGATCTCGGCGAGCAGCAGCGCCGACAGTGGCGCATCCTCGGCGGGCTTGAGCACCAGCGTGCAGCCGGTCGCCAACGTCGGGCCGATGCTCCACAATTGCGAGATCAGCGGGCCGTTCCAGGGGATGATCCCGGCCACTACCCCGATCGGATCGCGCAGCGTGAAGCTCAGCATGTCGCCGGGGACGGAATTATGGACAGTCTCGCCGTAAATTCCGACCGCTTGCGCCGCATAAAAACGAAGCGCTTGCAGCATGAAGCGTTTGAACGACGTGGTGCGCGCGATCGGCGCGCCCATGTCGAGCGTTT
>JAYUBN010000162.1:0-33252 GCA_043740855.1 Sphingomonadales bacterium
AGGCCGCCAACGATGCCAAGACGCGTTACCTGCAAGCGGTCAGCCACGAGATCCGTTCGCCGCTCAACGCCATTTACGGTTATGCCCAATTGCTGGAACGCGATGACACGATTTCCGCGGCTGAGGCGGGTGGTGTCATCAGGCGGGCCGCAGAACATCTGACGAATCTCGTCGAGGGATTACTCGAAATATCGCGTATCGAGAGCGGTGTGCTCGAAGTGCGCACCGAGGTCGTCCAGCTTCCGACGTTGCTCGAAGACGTGATGGACATGTTCCGGATGCAGGCGAGTGCGAAAGGCATAGAACTTCGCTACGTGGAAACGGGGCGGGTGCCGCGATTTGTCCGGACAGACGAAAAGCGGCTCGCGCAAATCCTGATAAACGTCCTTTCCAACGCGATCAAATACACGCGCGAGGGCGGCGTAACGCTCACGGTTGCCTATCGCAGCCAGGTCGCGGAGGTGGATATTTCCGACACCGGCATCGGCATCGCGCCAGAAGACCTTGAGCTTATTTTTCAGCCTTTTGAGCGCGGGAGCTCGCCGGAGGCGGCGCTTCAGCCCGGGATCGGTCTCGGCCTGGCGATCACCCGGGCGCTGGCGCGGATCTTGGGCGGCGAGATTGTCGCCACGAGCACGCTCGGCGTCGGCAGCCGCTTCAAGCTCAGAATTTTCCTTCCGGAACCGTTCACTGCACCCGTCGATGCCGCTGATTACCGGCAGGTGATCGGTTATCAATGCGTGCCCAGGACGGTGCTGGTGATCGACGACGACTTGTCGCAGACAAATATCCTTGGCAGTTTGTTGCGGCGGCTCGACTTCGTCGTTTACGCAGCGTGCAATGGCGCCGAGGGACTTGTGCTGGCGGAACGCTGCCGACCGGCTCTCGTCCTGCTCGACATTCAGATGCCCGGGATCAGCGGTTGGGAAGTAGCGGCTCAACTCCGCCTGGCATATGGCGACGCGATCCGCATTGTCATGGTCTCGGCAAATGCCCACGAAGCTGGTGCCATCGGCGATAGTGCTGCAAATCACGATGCCTACCTGCTGAAGCCCGTCGATCAGAAGAAGCTGTTGGCGGTGATGGGCCGCGAGTTGAAGCTCTGCTGGGAGTTAGCGCAGGATCGAGCGAAGCATGCCGTCGCGGGCCCGCCGCTGGCTTTGCCAAAAGAAGCCGGGGAAGCCATCCGGCGGATACGTCAACTTGCCGAAGTCGGTCATATTCGCGCGGTCGAGGCGGCGCTCGTGGCGCTGGAAGCTGACGTTCCCGGCAGCGCCCCGACTGTCGCGATAATGCGCGAATATGTTAGTAATTTCGACCTGCGGTCGCTTATGAAGATGCTCGATGACAACCAGTTCCACTAGTGCCGTTGCCACCGGAACATCGGGCACGGTGCTCGTCGTTGACGACACCCCGGATTCACTTCGTTTTCTCACCAGCATGCTGGAGCGCGTCAATATGACGGTGCTGATCGCCAACGATGGGCTGGCCGCGCTAGAGTTGCTTGAGCATGTGACGCCCGATCTGGTTTTGATGGACGCGGTTATGCCCGGCCTGGACGGGTTTGAAACAACCCGCCGCATCAAATCCGATCTGCGCTTCCGTCACCTGCCGGTGATCTTCATGACCGGCCTTACCGAGAGCGAGCATGTAGTCGAAGGGTTTGCGGCGGGGGGCGTCGATTATGTCACCAAGCCAATCGTCATCAATGAGCTTCTGGCCCGCGTGCAGGTGCACCTTGCCAATGGGCGCGCGGCGCACGGCAGCCAGACAGCACTGGATGTCAGCGGTCGCCCTGCCTTTGCGCTGGATGCCAGCGGCGCGCCATGCTGGTTCACCCCGCTGGCGATGAGCATGCTGGAGCGACTGTTTCCCGGTTGGAGCGCCAAGGCCAGGCACCTTCCCGCCGAACTGGCAGCGCCCCTCCGGCGCTTGCAGACTGGCGAGCCGACAATGACCCAGATCGCGCTGATGGTCGGCGATACCAGGCTCGAATGTGTATTGCTGAGGCGAACGGACAAGGACGAGTGGCTTTTTCGCCTGCACGAAAAGCGCGAAGGTGATCAGGAGCGCTTGCTGGCGGAGCGGCATGGCCTGACCTCGCGCGAATCCCAGGTCCTGCTGTGGATCAGTTGCGGCAAGCAAAACCGCGAAATCGGCGAGATTCTCGATATCAGCCCGCGCACGGTCAACAAGCATCTCGAACAAATCTTCCAGAAAATCGGTGTAGAGAACCGCGCGTCCGCTGCGGGCATTGCGGTAAGCACCTTGAACCGTTGAGCATCGGGGGATGAGCGGTCCGTGCCGATGTCAGCAATTCAACCGCCGCAGCGATATTGCGATCGCGGCGCGGTAACCAGGCAGAGGGAGCCGTCGGATATTGTCGTCAATCACCAGAGTTGCCGGGCTCCTGATCTGCACGGTCTTGGCGGCATGAATGTCGCCCTGCGAACTGCGGCTCGCGCGGCGCTGGCGAGTGGCGACATGGCTGCCGTACGCCATCACGCGACAGCCCTGATTGAGCGCGCGCCCGACGACGCGGAAGGTCCATTTCTGTTGGGACTGGGGCTGGCGGCGACCGGCCGGATCGGCGCCGCGATACAGCAGCTGCAATCCGCAATCGCGCTGGCGCCGCGCGGCGAGTACGGCGCCCAGCTTGCGCGCTTGCTGCTGTTGGCGCGACGGGACACCGAGGCGGCCGTGGTGCTGACGGCGGTCGAGGCGAATTTGCCTCAGGATGCGCTCAGCCGCGACACCATCGGCTGCGCCTATGCCCGGCTGGCCGATCACCACGCGGCGCTGCCCCACTTCGCGGCAGCGGTGCAGCTGGCACCACGACAGATCGACTTTCGCTACAATCTGGCCGCCACGCATAGCTTTCTGGGCTGCACGGACAAGGCCGCCGCAGAGCTTGAAACGCTGATCGCACAGGCCCCCGATGATGGCCGGGCGCATCATCTCCTGGCCGGATTGCGCAAGCAGACAGTCGCGCAGAACCACATCCCCCGGCTTGGGGCGCTCACCACGCAGGCACGGTCTGGTCGCGACCGACTGCTGTTCGGCTATGCGCTGGCCAAAGAGCTGGATGATATCGGCCGTGCCCAAGAGGCATTTGCCGCATTGGCCAGTGCCAATAGCGCGCATCGACGGACCCTGCCGTACAGCTTTGCCCGGGATGCGGCGGTGTTCGACGCAATCGAGACACATTGGTCGGCCAACGACAAAGCCGCGCCGGGCGCCCCGACCGATCCAGCACCAATTTTCGTGATCGGCATGCCGCGCACCGGAACCACGCTGGTCGACCGCATCCTGTCCTCGCATCCCGACGTCGAGAGCCTGGGTGAGTTGCAGGCGATGCCGCTCGCGGTGAAGGCAGCCGCCGGCACGCGGACGCGCACCGTGCTCGACCCGGAAACTATCGGCGCGGCGGCGCACGCCGACCTGGCCATGGCCGGAGCCGACTACCTTGCGCGCGCTCAACCCTATCGGCGAATGGGCGCGGTGCGGTTCATCGATAAATTTCCCGGCAACTTTCATTACGTCGGCCTGATCGCGCGCGCTTTGCCTGCAGCCACGATCATTTGCTTGCGCCGGAACCCGCTCGACACGGTGCTGGGCAATTTTCGCAATCTGTTCGCGATCAGTTCGCCATATTACGACTACAGCTACGACCTGTGCGATATCGCTACATATTATGCACGGTTCGACCAATTGCTGGCCGTCTGGCGTCGGATGCTGCCCAATCGGGTGCTGGAACTTGAATATGAAGCGCTGGTTGCCGATCAGGAAGGCCAGACGCGGCGGCTGCTGGCGCATTGCGGGCTCGACTGGACCGAGCGCTGTCTCGATTTTCATACCAACGCCGCGCCGGTGTCGACACCCAGCGCAGCGCAGGTCCGCCGGCCCATCTACAGCGATGGTGTCGCCCGCTGGCACGCGCACGCAGAGGCCCTGGCGCCAGCGCGTCGCGTGCTCGAAGCGGCTGGAATCGCCGTGGATTAATCGAGGCGATTCCAGCGCAGTGCCCGGATCCGCCCGCAGCGCCATGCCATGACGCGGCGGGTAGATGCATCACGCCTGTGCAATTGCCCGAGGGACGCACGGGCAGAACCAAAAGGCGATGAACCAAACTCATCGCCTTTTGGCATCAGGCTTTAGTAATAGACGCGGAACTCAACACCCAAACGACGCGGGGTCAGCACACTGGCCGCATAATAGCGTTCGACCACATCGGTGCGGACCTGATTGAAGGACGACCGGTCATTGCCGATCGCGGTTACCGCGTATTTATCGAAGATGTTGTCGGCAAACAGCCCCGCTTCGAATTGCTTGCTGACGAAGTTCAGCGAGGCGCTGTGGGTTACATAACCCGGCATTTTTTCGCCGAAGGCCCGAATACCGGTTCGCGAGAAGATATTGCCACGGTAAACCGTTGCCCAAGTCGCCTCGATCTTGCGACCCTGCCCAAGCGGGTAAGTGTAGATGAACTGGGCGCTGCCCGAGTTTTTGGCCGAGCCCGGCAACCGGTCGCCAGAAAAGGCGTCATAGCGAACCCCCTGACTGACCAGCAAACCAGGCGAAACCTGCGTCAGATGCGCATCGACGTAGGAATAGGTGCCGATCACATTCAGGTTCGAAGTGACCTTCAACGTGCCCTGGAAGTCAAAACCCTGCGACACGGCCTTTGCGCCGTTGACCGTGATACCAATTCCGCCGTTCACCGTTTGACTGGGTACCTGCACGCCCGACCAGACGATATGATAGCCGTCCAGCGTGAGTTGCAACCGCTTGTCGAACAGGCTGGCGCGGACGCCAACCTCGATATTGCGTGTGCGATCCGGCTGGTAAGCGACTTCGTTGGGCAAGGCACACAGCGTCTGGCCGGATTTTGGACCCGGCAAGCACGGGACCACCTGATTGATGCCACCGACGCGATAGCCGGTCGAGTAGGTGAAGTAGGCGAGCAGGTCGTTGCTGAACTTGTAAGAGGTATTCGCCTTCCAGACGATGCCGCTCTTGCCGGTGCTGCCAGTAACGAGACGGCTTGGGTCGATCGTGGTCGATGGATATGGCATCCGCCTGATGCCACCGCCGGTCAGCGGCAGATCGGCCCCGCCGGTCAGCCCGGAATCATATTTGAAATAGCGGATGCCGCCAGTCACCTGCAATTGCTTGGTCAGGTGCAGCGTACCTTCGCCGTAAGCCGCTTTTTCCACCGTCTTGGTATGCAGTTCAGAGATATACTCAAGATTGTCGGCACGGGGGATCGCAAAAAACTCGGCGTAGCCGGGCGTATATTCCTGCCGGGTGCGGTCTTCCTTCAACCGGTTGTAGAACGCGCCCAGCACCCAGTTGAACGGCCCGCCATGAGTGGAGACCAGCCGAAATTCCTGATTGAACTGCCGGTAATCGTGTTGATTGTTGGCATAGGAGGAAAAGTTCGGAAATGCCTCGTATCCATAGTTCAGGTCGAGAAGCAGATCGGTATTGTCATCGACACTGTCGATGTGTTCTTTCGTATAGGCCGTAGTGCTGACCAGCTGGGCGATGTTGAACAGGCCGATGTACACTTCGGCAGAGGATAGGTCCGATCGCCGCTTGACTGGCTCCAGATAGCGCCACGGCCCCTCGTATCGGCTGGTACCGAGCACGCCAGCGCCATTGGCCTGACGCCCGTCGCTCTGAGTCGTCTGATGCGCGTAAGTGAGGTACGCCTTGATGTTGGGATTGTATTCCAGCAGCACCTGATTGCGCGTGGTGAACGTATGCTCGAAGTTCACGTCCGTGTGGCGCTCGAAATTGCTGGCGTAATCGGCCGCGCTGCCAAACGATCCAGCGGGCCCCGTAGCTGCGCGGACCGGTTGCGGATTTGATATGCCGGGCTGTTTCAGAACATGGTTATAGCTGATGAACCCGGCATTGTCGTAATAGCCGGTCGAGGTCCGGAAGGCGATGTGGTCCTTCACGATTGGCACGTTGACGGTGACGTCGCCGACGCCGCCGAATTCATCCGAATGAGACTCGGCATAGCCTCGGCCGTGCAAGTCGACAGAAAAGTGATTAGAGTCTGGCCGGTTAGGGATGTACCGGACGGCGCCGGCAAGCGTGCCAAGGCCATAGAGCGTGCCCTGCGGCCCCTGCAGCACTTCCACCCGGCTCATGTCCATCAGTTTGAAATCGAGGTAGAGCGGGACCTCGCCAAGATAGACCCCGACGGCGTTTGCGCTGCTTGCCCCGTACGTGCTGGTATTTCCCGAGGAAATGCCACGCAGGATGATGTTGCCAGTCGAACCCGGGCCGGTATCCGCAACGGTGATGCCCGGCGTGAACGATGCAAGCGAGCGGATGTCGTCCAGCCGCTGGGTCTCGATGGTCTGCGAAGATATGGCGCTGATGTTGATTGGCGCATCCTGGAGTGTGGTCCTGCGCGGGCTGCCGGTGACTACGATCGCGTTTCCTTCGGCGGCGGCAACCGATCCTGCGGGCGCTTCCAGCGTCGAACCGGGCGCTTCCTGAGCCAACACGGGCAAAGCGGCCACGCTTGCCAGCGCGGTGGCGCAGAACAAACCTGCGCGTGAAAATCGTATAATCATTACGTCCCCTA
This sequence comes from Sphingomonadales bacterium, assembly GCA_043740855.1. GTDB lineage: Bacteria > Pseudomonadota > Alphaproteobacteria > Sphingomonadales > Sphingomonadaceae > Novosphingobium. Next base: position 6,605 of record JAYUBN010000162.1, read on the forward strand.
ATGTATCGACCGACCCGTCTTCTCCTTTCGCGACACCACCCCGTTGACGGCGACCTCTTTTACTGGAGTTGTCCGCGCACCTCAGCTTTGATCCAAAGTCGGGGTCGCCGAATATGAGGTGTTTGACGTATGCGGCCGGCGGTGTCGTCGATCTACGTCAAAGGACGAATTCCGTCCCGGCGATCAGCGGGATATTCGCCGGGGATGCGGTTTTCCGGGTTCATTTGTTCCATCTCGAAATTTATCCGCCTGCTGTCCGGCGTTGTCCTGATGGCACTGCCGGCACATGCGGCGCCGCCGCAGGCGCGTCTGGTTCACTGCGGCGAAGCGACTTGTCTGCGCTTGTCCGGCCATCGGCCGTATACCGTGGGTACGGTCAGGATTGGCGGACACGAGCTTGCGGTTGAAGGCGGGCGCAACTGGAGCGCGACGGTGCGTCTCACGACTGCGCAAACTTGGCCAAAATCTGCCGACGGCGCGTTGATACTCGCCATGTTCGACGCCCGGAATAGCCTTGAGGCCGAGGAAAACGTGGCGTTGCCGCCCGGCGCGCTTGGCCGCAGGGTCGAACTCGCCATGTTGGAGGTACGCGCCCGCTGACCTTCAGTTATCAGACAGTCATCGTTACCCTTGTAAAACCTTCGTTGAAGCATAACCTGCATGTCTGATGATTGCCAAAGAGCGGTCAGCAAATACGCAGGAGTTGATGATGAAGTTTGGCATGGCGGCGATCGCCGCAATTTTGATAGCTGCGCCTGCCGCTGCCGCAACCAGCAGCAACCCCTTTTCGGCGGACAGCGCGGTGCTTGAACTGCGGGGTCTGGATCTGGCTACTGTCGACGGCCAGCAGCGCCTGGCGATTCGGATGGATCAGGCGGCAAACTCGGTATGCGGCGAAGGCATGAGTTCCATTCATCTTGCGCTGGGCGCTCAGGCGCGCGCCTGCCGCGATGATGTGTTCGCTGATATCCGGGCCCGGATTTCGGCAGCCACCGCGCTTGCAAATCCTGTCAAACAAACTCGACTGGCGCAGCGCTGAGACATTCAGCATCAGCATAGCGCTTTTTCGGAAAGCGTTATGCTGACCTCGCTGCCAACCTTGTCTTGATCAGCGAAATATCCGCCACGGGTTCCGGCGACCAACAGTAGTTGGGGTTCGGTATCTGTGCGTGATACTGGCGCGCTATGCGCTCCGTCGGCGGTGTCCGGCTGACACGTCGTTCGAGCCATATTTGCTCAGAATTCTAGACTTCCCCGACCCTTTGAGCAGCGACGCATTCTCTGGTTGCGCCGGGTTGGTCGCGTTCTCGATGGCTTGATTCCATCGACCACTCAGCGTTGCATACCTTCGCCTTCAGGGATGAGACGAGCGACTTGCGATCGCTGACCCCTCGCAATATCGGTCGTGGCGCAGGTCATTCATGCTTTACGAACAATCAATCGTGGGTTTACCATCACGCTGCGTGGCGATGGCCTGCGTTTGATGCACAACGGGCCAAGTCTGCGTTCGCCAAAAGTGTGTGGATCGATCCGGCGGGTGCAGCGTTACATGCTCTGAGCGGCGACCACGCGGATCAGATTGGTGACGCCCGGCCTTTTGCCGGACGGGAAAAGCGACAAGGTTGAAGTCTAACATGTCTGAACTTGAATTGTCGCGTCGCGGCCTGCTCGCCGGTGGAGGAGCCATTGCCGTGATTGTTGCGACACCCGCAGGCGCGGCACGGTCGGTTTCAGCTCAGCTCGAGACGCCAGTGATGATGCCATTGCAATTTAAGGTCAACGGCAAGCAGCGTGAGCTCTCGATTGATCCGCGGACGACGTTGCTGGATGCGCTGCGCGAGCATCTTCACCTTACCGGTACGAAGAAAGGCTGTGATCATGGGCAGTGCGGCGCCTGCACGGTGATCGCCGGGGGGTTGAGGATCAATTCGTGCCTCAGCCTCGCAGTGATGCATCAAGGCGACAGGATCACTACGATCGAGGGGTTTGGTACCCCCGGAAAGCTGCATCCGATGCAGGCGGCGTTCGTCAAGCATGACGGCTTTCAGTGCGGCTATTGCACGCCGGGGCAGATATGCTCGGCAATCGGCGTGCTGGACGAGATCAAGCGCGGCATCCCCAGCCACGTCTCGGTCAGCCTGACCGATCGGCCTGTGGCGACCAATGTCGAGATGCGCGAGCGCATGAGCGGGAACATCTGCCGTTGCGGCGCCTATTCCAATATTGTCGAGGCGATGGCCGAAATTGCCGGGAGCGTTGCATGAAGGCCTTCACTTACGAACGCGCAACCTCGGCTGTGGACGCCGCCATCAAGGCCGCGACCACGCCAGGCGCGAAGTTCATCGCGGGCGGCACCAATTTGCTCGATCTCATGAAACTCGAAATCGAGACGCCGCGCCACCTGATCGACGTGAACGGGCTTGGCTTAGACACGATCGAGAACACGGAAAGCGGTGGCTTGCGGATCGGTGCGTACGTCAGCAACACCAGTCTTGCCGCTGACATGCGCGTGCGCAAAGATTACGGCGTACTCGGCCGTGCAGTGCTGGCGGGTGCCAGCGGCCAGTTGCGCAACAAGGCCACGACTGCCGGCAACCTGCTCCAGCGTACGCGCTGTCCATATTTTTACGATACCAATCAATCCTGTAACAAGCGTAGCCCGGGATCTGGCTGCGCGGCCATTGGCGGCTATTCGCGCCAGCTTGCGGTAATCGGAGCGACCGAGGCGTGCATCGCAACCAATCCGTCCGACATGGCGGTGGCCATGCGCGTGCTGGATGCCACGGTGGAGACGATGACGGCCCAGGGGCAGACCCGCGCGATTGCGATCGCCGACTTCCACCGTCTGCCGGGCACCAATCCGCACATCGAAACAGTGCTTGGCCCGGGGGAACTGATTACGGCAGTCACTTTGCCAAAGCCGATCGGCGGCGTGCATATCTACGAAAAGGTGCGCGACCGCGCCTCTTACGCCTTCGCACTAATTTCCGTCGCCGCGGTCATTCAGAGGGACGACACCGGGCGGATCGCGGTCGGTGGCATCGCACACAAGCCGTGGCGGGTGGAGGCGGCGGAAGCGGAAATGCCGCGTGGCGCCATGGCGGTTGCGGCGCAATTGCTCGCAGGCGCCAGTCCCACCCCTGACAATGGCTTCAAGTTGCCACTCGTGGCGCGAACGATAGCGGCGGCGATGAACGAAGCGAGGACTGCATGAAGTTCGACACGCCTGCAGGCACAAACCCGATTGACCGCATGACCGTGGTCGGCAAGCCGCTCGACCGCATCGACGGCCCACTGAAGACAACCGGAACGGCGCCATATGCCTACGAATATCACGAGGAGATAGCCAATCCCGCGTACGGTTATGTAGTCGGCTCAGCTATCGCAAAGGGGCGCATCCGGTCCATGAATCTGGCCGAGGCGCAAGCTGCACCCGGGGTGCTGGCAATCGTCACCGCACAAAATGCCGGAAAGCTGGGTCAGGGCAAGTACAACACTGCCAAGCTGCTGGGCGGACCCGAGATCGACCATTATCATCAGGCGATTGCCATCGTGGTCGCCGAAACATTCGAGCAGGCACGAGCCGCAGCATCGCTAATCCGGACACACTATGATCGGGGGCAGGGGCGTTTTGACCTCGTTAAAGAGTTGAAGGGCGCACCGCTCGTGGGTGGGGCTAGCGGCGAGGGCAGCGCGTCTCCAGCCATCTTGCGGGTTGGATTGTTCGAGCCGGCCTTTGCCGCTGCGCCCGTGAAGCTGGATGAAACCTACACCACGCCCGATCAGAGCCACGCGATGATGGAGCCGTTTGCCTCCATCGCGGCGTGGGACGGCGATGCATTGACGGTGTGGACCTCCAATCAAATGATCGACTGGGGCCGGACCGACCTTGCCACCACGCTTGGCATGCCCAAAGAAAAAATCCGTTTTTTGTCGCCCTATGTGGGTGGCGGTTTCGGCGGAAAACTATTTCTGCGCGCCGATGCGGTCATGGCTGCGCTGGGCGCCAAAGCGGTAAAACGGCCGGTGAAGGTAGCGCTGCAGCGCCCGCTCATCATGAATAACACGACGCATCGCCCCGCTACCATTCAGCGCATCCGCATTGGCGCAACCGCCGACGGAACGATAACCGCAATTGCGCACGAAAGCGGCTCGGGCGATCAGTTGAACGGGCAACCGGAAACGGCGACCAGCCAGACCAGACTGCTGTACGCCAGCGCCAACCGGCTCGTCTCGATGCGGCTTGCGGTGCTGGATCTGCCAGAGGGCAACGCAATGCGTGCGCCCGGCGAGGCGCCGGGCCTGATGGCGTTGGAGATTGCCATGGACGAGATGGCGGAAAAGCTCAAAATGGACCCGGTGGCGTTCCGCGTCAGGAACGATACCCAGGTCGATCCGGAAAAGCCGGGCCGGAAATTCTCGCAGCGAAATCTGGTGCGCTGTTTGCATGAGGGCAGCGAACGCTTTGGTTGGGCGCAACGTCATCCGACCCCGGCCAGCGTACGCGACGGCCGCTGGTTCGTTGGCATGGGTGTCGCTGCGGCGATCCGCAATCACATGAACGTGACGTCGGCTGCGCGCGTTCGACTTGGCCGCGATGGCATCGTCACGGTTGAGACGGACATGACCGATATCGGCACCGGCAGCTACACCATCATTGCGCAGACCGCCGCCGAGATGATGGGGTTGCCGATCGAAAAATTGGTGGTCAAGCTGGGCGATTCAAGCTTTCCCACTTCGGCTGGTTCGGGCGGACAATGGGGTGCCGGCAGCTCTACCTCCGGAGTCTACGCCGCTTGTGTGAAGTTGAGGGAAGCGGTCGCCCAAAGCCTGGGCTTCAACCCGACCGACGCAGTGTTCGAGGGCGGCCAGGTGCGAAGCGGCAATCAATCGGTTGATCTTGCACGCGCCGCACGCAACGGCGATCTGGTCGGCGAAGACAAGATGGAGTGGACTGACCTCGATGAAACTTTCCAGCAGTCGACGTTCGGCGCACATTTTGTTGAGGTGGGCGTCGATCGTTTCACTGGCGCGGTGCGGGTGCGACGTATGCTCGCGGTTTGCGCGGCTGGTCGCATCCTCAATCCCAAGTCTGCGCGCAGTCAGGTGATCGGCGCAATGACCATGGGTGTCGGTGGCGCGCTGATGGAAGAACTAGCGGTGGACAAGCGTTTCGGGTTCTTCGTTAACCACGACCTCGCTGGTTACGAGGTTCCGGTTCATGCCGACATCCCGCATCAGGATGTGGTCTTTCTCGACGAGACAGACCCTATAGTGTCGCCGATGAAGGCCAAGGGTGTCGGTGAACTGGGCCTGTGCGGCGTCGGAGCCGCTGTCTCAAACGCGGTTTACAACGCCACGGGCGTGCGCGTGCGCGACTACCCAATGACCCTGGACAAACATCTCGATCGGCTGCCGGCGGTCGCTTGAGGCAAGCGCCGACCGAGAGATCGGGCTGATGTAATGAACTCGGGGCGTGGCGTATTTATCCAGACCGCCGTGGGTTTGGGCGCCACCCTGTCTACATCAGACTGCGCCAAGGCTAGCGGATACGATTACATCGCGCCCAACTCGCGTGAATTTGCTTGAGCGTCCCATAAAATAACCCTGCTGACGACATTCCTTGTCATCAGCAGGGTTATTTTCAATCAACTGGCGGAGCGCGTCGTAACAACTGGGCTAGCCAAATTTTTGTCGTACCAAGATTCGACGCCGCTCAAAAGATTGTGCAGTTTGCCGTTCTGAAAAAACTCACTGATCCAGAAAGCTGCGCATCTTGCGGCTGCGGCTGGGATGTTTCAGCTTGCGCAGGGCCTTTGCCTCGATCTGGCGGATACGTTCGCGAGTCACTGAAAACTGCTGGCCGACTTCTTCCAGCGTATGATCAGTGTTCATGCCGATGCCGAAGCGCATCCGCAGCACGCGTTCTTCACGCGGAGTTAGCGACGCCAGCACGCGGGTGACGGTTTCCTTGAGGTTGGCCTGGATCGCAGCATCGACTGGAATGATCGCGTTCTTGTCCTCGATGAAGTCGCCCAGATGCGAATCCTCCTCGTCGCCGATCGGCGTTTCGAGGCTGATCGGCTCCTTGGCGATTTTCATCACCTTGCGAACCTTTTCCAACGGCATCGACAGCCGCTCGGCCATTTCCTCAGGCGTCGGCTCGCGGCCCTGCTCGTGCAGGAATTGCCGGCTGGTGCGCACCAGCTTGTTGATCGTCTCGATCATGTGCACCGGGATGCGGATGGTGCGTGCCTGATCGGCGATCGAGCGCGTGATCGCTTGCCGGATCCACCACGTCGCATAGGTGCTGAACTTATAGCCACGGCGGTATTCGAATTTATCGACCGCCTTCATCAGCCCGATGTTGCCTTCCTGAATGAGATCAAGAAATTGCAGCCCGCGATTGGTGTATTTCTTGGCAATCGAGATCACCAGCCGCAGATTGGCCTCGACCATTTCCTTCTTGGCGATGCGCGCCTCGCGCTCGCCCTTTTGCACCATGTTGACGATGCGGCGAAATTCGGGGAGCGACATGCCCGTGGCGGCGGCAATATCGGAAACCTCGGCGCGGATGCGCTCTACCGGATCGCCTTCGATGGTGGCGAAAGCCGCCCACTTCTTGTCCTTCTTGGCAACCTCGGGCAGCCAGGCGTCATCCTGTTCGCGGCCAACATAGCTATCGAGGAAGTCCTTGCGGCTGACCTTGTGCCGCTCTGCCAAGCGCAGCATCTGGCCGCCAAGCGCGGTCAGGCGGCGATTGAAGGCGTAAAGATTATCGACCAGATATTCGATTTTGGTGGCGTGGAACTGCACGCTTTCAACTTGCGCGGTCAACTCCTCACGCAACTGCTGGTAAACGCGTTCTTTTCCGACCGGGAAATCGATCCCCAAGCCAAGCGAATCAAGGCGTTCGCGCTGGATCCGCTCAAACTGTCCGAATAGATCAGTGATATGCGCGAATTTCTCGAGCGCCTCAGGCTTGAGCTGGGCCTCCATCTGGGCAAGGCTGAGGGTATTATCCTCCTCCTCTTCCTCGACCGGACGGCGGGCGCGACGATCAATGCCTTCCTCGTCCTCGTCGGTGGTTTCGGCAACCTGCTCCTCGACGTCGTCCTCTTCCTTGTAGGTCGGTCCGGCGACGGATTCGCTAATCTCGCCCCCCGCCGCGACTTCGCCGCCTTCGGTCAGGTTTTCCGGTGGCGGCTCCTTGGACAACATCGCATCCAGATCGAGAATTTCACGCAGCTGCATTTCGCCGGCGTTCAGCGCTTCGGACCACTGGATGATGGCGTGGAAGGTGATCGGGCTTTCGCACAGCCCCAGGATCATGGTGTCGCGACCGGCCTCGATGCGCTTGGCGATGGCGATTTCGCCCTCGCGGCTGAGCAATTCCACCGCGCCCATCTCGCGCAGATACATTCGCACCGGATCGTCGGTGCGCTCGATGATTTCCTTTTTCTTGATCAGATCGGGGCGTTCGCCAACCGCATCGACTTCTTCGGCCTCGTCCTCAACGGCCTTGTCTTCGGGATCGGCAGCATCTTCGTCAGTTTCGACGATATTGACGCCCATCTCGCTGATTGCGGCCATGACATCTTCGATCTGCTCGGACGTCATCTGGTCCTGCGGCAGGGCCTCGTTCAGTTCGTCATAGGTGATCACGCCGCGCCGTTTCGCGCGCGCGATCAGCTTTTTGATCGAAGCCTCGTTCAGGTCGATCAGCGGTGCATCGCCTTCGCCCTTTTCCACGCCAGCTATATCTTCGTCCATTATTCCGCCATCGGTTTAAGCAGCGCGGCAAGCGCCAAAGCGCCTCCACTGAATCCTGCATTGCAAATACTGCGAACTCCGGTCTGTGCCCGAGTCGCGACGCAAATTCCAGCTTTCTCTTCGATCTATCCTGAGCTGCGCGAAAATTAACTGCGGTCGAGGGAAGCCGGTCCCATCAGCCGCGCGTTAATATCCTGCTTGCGCTTGCGCAGCCGTTGTTGCTCATCGATATCAAACCGCATCGTAGCCGCTTCCAGCGCGACATCCACCAGCGGCTCCTCGACCAGCTTCGCTATAGCAGCAGCCAATGCTTCACACGCCACATCACAGTCGCCATTTTCGATAACGAAAGGATAGCGGATGCTGTTATATTCATCCGGCTTTGGATTTGAAAGACCGCGCTGCTCGAATATGGTAGCAATAGCGCTGGATTCAAGCGCGCCTCGCGCATCGAAGTGATCGAGCATCGCGGAAATCCGCAGGTCCGCGCCGGTCAGCGGTGCCAGTGCTTCGGCATGGCGCGCGATTTCGTCCGGCCAGCGGATCAGCCCCGCGACCACTGCGCAAATCAGCGCGCGCTGGCCGTCATGCTCCTGCGTCCGCCACGCCCGCGACGTTTCGGGCAGGGGATGCGGGGGCGGTGTCTCACGGCCAAAGCGGCTACCGGGGGTAAACTTGCGCCCCACAAAAGCTGCGCGTGGCACGAAGGCGGGGCTTTCCCGGCGCGGGAAGGCAAATTCGGTAAAACGGTCAAGAAATTCGCGCCGGTACATGGCCTTGATGTCGGGATCGCCGATGGTATCGACATGCGCCATCAGCCGTGCCTTCAGCCCGGCCTTGTCCTCGGGCGTGTGCAGCGGCACCGCTTCGCGTTCATGCTCCCACAGCATGTCGAGCAGCCCGCACGCCTCCCCCAGCAGGCGCTCCATGGCGTGCGGCCCGTCGCGCTTCACCAGATCATCGGGATCGAGCCCTGCCGGTAGCCGGACAATGCGCAGGCTGTGCGCCGGGCGCAGCAACGGCAGTGCGCGCACCGCCGCGCGGATCGCCGCGCGCCGGCCCGCCGCATCGCCATCGAAGCACAGCACCGGGGTTTCCACCAACCGCCACAGCATCTCGATTTGCAGCTCGGTTAGCGCCGTGCCGAGCGGCGCGACACATTCGCCAAATCCCGCTGCCGCCAGCGCGATCACATCCATATAGCCTTCGACCACGATCAGCCGCCCGTTCTGGCGCGAAGCCGGGCCGGCACGATGCAGATTGTACAGCGTGCGCCCTTTGTCGAACAGCGGTGTATCAGGCGAATTCAGATACTTGGGAGTATCTATTTTGTCTTTATCGAGGATGCGGCCGCCAAAGGCGATGACTCGCCCGCGCGCATCATGGATAGGCAGCATCAGTCGGCCCCGGAACCGGTCGTATGGCTCGCGCTGGTCCACCGCGATACGTAGCCCGGCCTCGATCAGCAAGGCTTCGGGAAACTGTGACAACGCGGGTTTGAGCGCCTGCCGCCCGTCGGGTGCGTAACCAAAGCCGAATCGCGCCAAAGTATGCGCATCGAACCCACGCGTGCCCAGATAGGTGCGCGCCTTCTTGCCCTCGACGCCCGCCAACTGCTCTGCAAACCAGTCTTGTGCTGCCGCCATGACATCATGCAATCCGGCGCGCGTTTCGGCTTGCCGTGCCTCGCGCGGATCGATGGCGGGCAAATCGATACCCGCTTCAGCGGCCAGTTCCTTGACCGCATCCATGAACGACAGCCCGCGCTGATCGGTCATCCAGCGGATGACATCGCCATGTGCGCCGCAGCCAAAGCAATGGTAAAAGCCCTTGGCGTCATTGACGGTGAAGCTGGGCGATTTCTCGTTATGGAACGGGCAGCACGCCTTGAACTCATGGCCCGCCTTGGTCAGCCGCGTGGTCCGCCCGATCACCCCGGACAAGGCGATGCGCGCGCGCAACTCGTCCAGCCATTGCGGGGACAGCGACATTTTAGCTTAGCGCCGCTTTGACCAATCCGCTGGCCTTGCTCATGTCGAGATGGCTGCCGTGGCGCGCCTTCAACTCGGCCATCACGGGCCCCATGTCCTTCATGCCATTGGCGCCCAGCTCGGCTTTGATCGCCAGGATCGCGGCGGTGGTGTCGGCTTCGCTCAATTGTTGCGGCAGGAATTCCTCGATCACGGCCAGTTCGCCCGCTTCGGCTTCGGCCAGTTCGTGGCGACCGCCTTGTTCGAATGCCGCCATCGATTCGCGGCGCTGCTTGCCCATTTTCTGCAGGACATCGACCACCAATGTATCGTCTTCGGGAAGCTGGACGGCGGTGCGCAGCTCGATATCGCGATCCTTGAGCTTGGCCAGAATCAGGCGCAGCGCGGCGAGGCGCGGCTTGTCACCGGATTTCATTGCGGCAATCTGCGCCGCCTTGATCGTGTTGCGGATCATAATTTTGTCATTTCCTATAATTCATGCGCAACCAGCGCAGATCGCGCGCCACTAAAATCTTCCCCGCCGATCCTGAGTTTGCCGAAGGACTGTCCTTCTGTTTCTGACGCTTGCCACGAAGAAAGGCCGTGTTTTTACAAGCCCGGCATTGACGGTTTGAAGCTATGTCGGCCCTATAGCCTGCTGGGCCCTGTCGAACAAACCCGCGCTACGCCGTACTGGTTGATAGCCGCCGTTTTTGCCGTTTCCTAGGTTGACGCCGCGCAAACCGGGGTTTAGCGACCATTGCTTAGCACCATCGCCAGACTTCTGTACGGAGCGCCACTTATGGCCGACCCCGCCTTTTCGCATGCGCCACAGCCGAACGGCGCCACCGGCGTGCTGGTTCTTGCCGACGGCCATGTCGCTTGGGGCAGGGGTTTCGGCGCCATCGGCAGCGCGGTGGGCGAGGTGTGCTTCAACACCGCGATGACCGGCTATCAGGAGGTGATGACCGATCCTTCCTATGCCGCCCAGATCGTCACCTTCACTTTTCCGCACATCGGCAACGTTGGCGTCAATGACGAAGATATCGAATCCCGGGCGGAAGGCGCGGTGGGCTGCATCGTACGCGAGGGGCCGACCGCACCGTCGAATTTTCGCAGCCAGGGCGGCTATGGCGATTGGCTGGAGGCGCATGGCAAGATCGGCCTGTCGGGCCTCGATACCCGCGCGCTCACCCGGCGCATTCGCTCCGGCGGAGCACCAAATGCCGTGATCGCCCATGATCCGCGGGGGCATTTTGACCTGCCCCGGCTGCTGGCGCAGGCGCGGGACTGGCCGGGCCTGCTGGGGATGGATCTCGCCAAGGTAGTATCGCGGCCGGGCCAACACGATTGGGAAGGCGGCGTCTGGGCGTTGGGCAAAGGCTTTGGCGCAACCCCGAACGCGACCCGTCCGCATGTTGTGGCCATCGACTATGGGGCGAAGGACAATATCTTCCGAAATTTAGTGAAATATGGTGCTCAAGTAACTGTTGTGCCTGCTGAAATTTCCTTGGAAGACCTGTTGGCTCTAAGGCCTGCCGGCGTATTTCTGTCCAACGGCCCCGGCGATCCGGCAGCGACAGGGCGCTACGCGGTGCCGGTGATTCGCGGTTTACTCGACCGCGATATCCCGGTTTTCGGGATTTGCTTGGGCCACCAGCTATTGGCGATCGCCGCCGGGGCCACGACGATCAAGATGGACCAGGGGCATCGCGGTGCCAACCATCCGGTCAAGCGGATGAGCGACGATGTGGTCGAGATCACCAGCATGAACCACGGCTTTGCCGTCGATAATACTGCGCTGCCTGCCAATATCGTCGAAACGCATGTCTCGCTGTTTGATGGCAGCAATTGCGGCATCGCTATCGCCGGCAAGCGCGCGTTTGGCGTGCAATACCATCCCGAAGCGAGCCCCGGCCCGATGGACAGCTTCTATCTGTTTGACCAATTTGTGGAGATGCTGCGATGAGTCTGAATCCCCTCGACGCCCATGTCCTGTTGAAATTGCGCGATGCGGATGAGGCATTGTGGACGGACCGTTTCACGAAACTGACCAGATCTTGATTGGCGCAGCGATAGTCTTGACGCCCCCTCAGCCCGAAGGCGCATAATGCCCAAACGTACAGATATTTCCTCGATCCTCGTCATCGGCGCCGGTCCGATCATCATCGGCCAGGCCTGCGAGTTCGATTATTCGGGGACGCAGGCGATCAAGGCGTTGAAGGAGGAGGGCTACCGGGTCGTGCTGGTCAATTCCAATCCGGCGACGATCATGACCGATCCCGACATGGCCGATGCGACCTATATCGAGCCGATCACCCCCGAAATCGTCGCGCGCATCATCGAGAAGGAACGCCCGGACGCGGTACTGCCGACGATGGGCGGGCAGACCGCGCTCAACACCGCATTGGCGCTGTTCAACGATGGCACGCTGGCGAAATATGGCTGCATCATGATCGGTGCTGACGCCGAGGCGATCGACATGGCCGAGGACCGGATCAAATTTCGCGATGCGATGGACCGGATCGGGCTGGAATCGGCCAAATCGGATATTGCGCATTCGGTCGAGGAAGCATTCACGGTGCTGGAGCGCATTGGCCTGCCGTCGATCATTCGCCCAAGCTTTACGATGGGCGGCACCGGCGGCGGCATCGCTTATAACAAGGCCGAGTTCGAGAAGATCGTGCGCAGCGGGCTGGATGCTTCGCCGACCACCGAAGTGCTGATCGAGGAATCGCTGCTCGGCTGGAAAGAATACGAGATGGAGGTCGTGCGCGACCGCAACGACAATTGCATCATCATCTGCTCAATCGAAAACGTCGATCCGATGGGGGTCCACACCGGCGATTCGATCACCGTTGCCCCGGCGCTGACGCTGACCGACAAGGAATACCAGATCATGCGCTCGGCGAGCATTGCCGTGTTGCGTGAAATCGGTGTTGAAACAGGTGGTTCCAACGTACAGTTCGCAGTTAATCCGAAGGATGGTCGCATGATCGTCATCGAGATGAACCCGCGCGTGTCGCGCTCGTCGGCGCTTGCGTCGAAAGCCACCGGCTTTCCGATCGCTCGCGTCGCTGCCAAGCTGGCGGTGGGTTACACGCTTGACGAGCTCACCAACGAGATCACCGGCGCTACCCCGGCGAGTTTCGAGCCGAGTATCGATTACGTCGTCACCAAGATCCCGCGCTTTGCCTTCGAGAAGTTCAAGGGCGCCGAGCCGCTGCTGTCCACCGCGATGAAATCGGTGGGCGAGGTCATGGCGATCGGCCGCAATTTCAAGGAATCGATGCAAAAGGCACTGCGCGGTCTGGAAACCGGGCTCGATGGTTTTGACGAGGTCGAGGAACTGGCGGGCGCCGGGCGCGACGCCGTCACAGCCGCGTTGTCGCGTGCCACCCCCGACCGGCTGCTGGTTGCCGCACAAGCCCTGCGCGAGGGTTTTAGTATCGAGTCTATTCACGAAATTACCCATTATGATCCGTGGTTTCTTGCCCAGATCGCAGAAATACTAGCAGCAGAGGCTGCCGTGATCGCCGATGGCTTGCCCAATGATGCGGCGGGGCTGCGGCGCCTGAAAGCCATGGGCTTTTCCGATCGGCGCCTTGCCACGCTGGCCGTGCGCTCAGTGCATGTTGCGGGCGGCATGGGCGAAACCACGGCAACGCGTTCGGGCCTGCTGCACGATGTCGTTACCGCCATGGCCGGCGCGTCGAGCGAGGACGATGTCCGCGCACTGCGGCATCGGCTCGGCGTATTTCCGGTGTTCAAGCGCATCGACAGTTGCGCCGCCGAGTTCGAGGCAATTACCCCGTATATGTACTCGACCTATGAGGCGCCGCTATTCGGTGGGCCCGAGGACGAGGCGGCGCCGACCAATCGCCGCAAGATCGTCATTCTGGGCGGCGGGCCCAACCGCATTGGCCAGGGCATCGAGTTCGATTATTGCTGCTGCCACGCCTGTTACGCACTTGCCGAGGCAGGCTATGAGACGATCATGATCAACTGCAATCCGGAAACGGTCAGCACCGATTATGACACGTCCGACCGGCTCTATTTCGAGCCGCTGACCGCCGAAGACGTACTGGAAATCCTGCGTGTAGAGCAGCAGGCCGGCGAACTGGTCGGGGTTATCGTCCAGTTCGGTGGGCAGACCCCGCTCAAGCTGGCGCAGGCGCTGGAAGACGCAGGCATTCCCATTCTCGGCACTTCGCCCGATGCCATCGACCTGGCCGAAGACCGCGAGCGTTTTGCGGCGCTGGTCGAAAGGCTCGGGCTCAAGCAACCCGAAAACGGCATGGCGCGCAGTCGCGATGAAGCCGTCGCAGTGGTCAACCGCATCGGTTTTCCGGTGCTGATCCGGCCGTCCTATGTGCTGGGCGGGCGTGCGATGGAAATCGTCGACAGCTTTGCGCAGCTCGACGATTACATTGCCACCGCTGTGAAGGTGTCGGGCGACAGCCCGGTGTTGATCGACCAATATCTGCGTGACGCCATCGAATGCGATGTTGATGCGTTGTGCGACGGCGATGTCGTGGTCGTGGCTGGGGTCATGCAGCACATCGAGGAGGCGGGCATCCATTCGGGCGACAGCGCCTGCACCCTGCCGCCTTACGATCTGCCCAAACCGATCATCGCCGAGATGGAACGCCAGACCGAAATGCTGGCGCTGGCACTGGGTGTCAAGGGGCTGATGAATATCCAGTTCGCGGTGCAGGGAGGCGAGGTTTTTCTGATCGAGGTCAATCCCCGCGCTTCCCGGACCGTGCCCTTCGTGGCCAAGGCGATCGGCCAGCCGGTGGCGAAAATCGCGGCGCGGGTGATGGCCGGCGAAAAGCTGTCCACCTTCCCGCCGTTCCGTCGCGAACTGCCATATATGGCGGTGAAGGAGGCGGTGTTCCCCTTTGCGCGCTTCCCCGGCGTCGATCCGGTACTGAGCCCGGAGATGAAGTCTACTGGAGAAGTTATGGGAATCGCTGTAGATTTTGCCACCGCTTTCGCCAAGTCTCAGCTAGGCGCGGGGACGATCTTGCCACAAGGCGGGGTTGTGTTCATGTCGGTCAAAGACAGCGACAAAAAGGTAATCCTGCCCGCTGCGCGGCAATTGGTCGAACTGGGCTTCACCATCATCGCGACCGGCGGCACCCAGAAATATCTGGCCGACGCAGGCGTCGTCGTGACGCGGATCAACAAGGTTGCGGAAGGGCGGCCGCATATCGTCGACAAGATCGTCGATGGCGAAGTGGCCTTCATCATCAACACTACTGAAGGCTGGCAGAGCCTGAAGGATTCGCAATCGATCCGCGCCTCGGCACTCAATTCCAAGGTGCCCTATTTCACCACGGCGGCCGCCAGCGTGGCGGCGACGGCGGCGATTGCCGCTTTAAGACGCGCAAAACTTGAAGTTCAATCGTTACAAGACTATTATAGCCCACCGATCAATTGCTCCCCGTGTTCGTGATCAACCCAGCCCGTTGGTAAAAAGCCACGGGAAGGCTTGCTGGTCACCACATAGAAGAGCCCCGAGGAAAAGAACCGAATGGCGAGTATTGAAAAACTGCCGATGCTGGCCGAAGGCTATGAGAGGATAACGGCTGAGCTAAAGGCGTTTCGCCAGGAACGCCCGCTGATCGTCGAGGCGATCGAGGAAGCGCGTGCGCATGGCGATTTGTCGGAAAATGCCGAATATCACGCCGCCAAGGAGCGTCAGGGTCAGGTCGAGGCTTCAATCGGTGACTTGGAAGATCGCGTCAGTCGCGCCCAGATCATCGATCCCACGACCTTGTCCGGAGAAAAAATTATCTTTGGCGCGACCGTCACGCTGCTCGATGATGACGACAAGCCGGTAAAATACCAGATCGTCGGGCCTTATGAAGCCGATGCCAAACGTGGACGGATCAGCTATGCGTCACCGCTGGGTCGGGCTTTGATCGGCCGCCGGGCGAACGACGAGGTTGAAGTGACAGTGCCCTCTGGCGACCGTTGCTATGTCGTAAAAAAGATTGAATTCGTTTGACCCGTTGGGGGTTGCAACCTGTTGCAACCCCCACGAGTTCAGTCGGCAGGCATGCCGGGTTCAAGCAACCGGTGCAGATGCACGATCACATACCGCATCTCGGCATCATCGACGCTGCCTTGCGCTTTTGCGCGCCACACTTCTTCCGCGCTGGCGTAGTCCGGATAAATTCCGACTAGGTCGAGCGCGCGTAAATCTGTGAATTCCAAATGTTGCGGATCGCGCACGCGCCCGCCCATGACGAGATGAAGTTTTTGCATCGGATACCAAATTTGAGGGGCTGATACTGACGCTATTAGCTCTTCGCTGGCGCAGCATGCAAGGGAGTCTTTTCTCCGGCGTTTTACAGCCTAGCCGCGAGCTTTTTCGATCAATTTCACCAGCTTTCGGACGATAGCCTTGCCGCTGTCGTTCAGTTGGTCGGCAGCGGTGATGGCTATCTTCCCGGCCTGTTTCCTCGCCTCCTGCGCATGCTCACTCACGGTTTCGCCGATCGACTTGCTCAGTCCATCGAGTTTATCGCGCCCTTCGCTGGCTGCATTGCCGGCCTGCGACGTCAACGCCTGGCTGAGTTCGCCAACAAGAGCCGAAATTTTCCGAGACCGTTTTGCCAGTTTCTTTTTCTTGGAGCGCGGCATCAGCGCGGCGGCCAGCAAACCGATGGCAAGGCCGCCGACGATCACCAGCCCAACATTTTCGCTGGCAAAACTGACCGTTTCATCGATCGCGCTCAAGGTCGTGTCGTCATCCATCTGCATATTCCTTCAGCTTTCGCCAATAATCGACCATCAGCAGTTTGGTTCGGTCGCCAAATGACCGGCGCGCTGACCGGTGTGTCTGGAAACGGTTGAGCAAGGTGTTGGCTCCCACCAAAATCGGTTTTCGGACCAGCCACAGGACCAACGCTCCACCTGTTGCCGCGACGACGCCGCGACTGTCACTGGCAATATCGATTGCCTGATGCGCCACCGAGAGCGCAGTCCGTTGCGCCTCGGCGACGACGCGGCGCTTCAGCACAGCGGGGGCAAGGTCGATCCTGGCTTGCCCCAGCCTGCGGGCAAATTCCGCGCGGGTGCGGTTGCGAACCGCGCGCCGTTCTGCCAGCCGGAGATCGGACTTGCTCATGCCGGGTCTTTCCCGTCGCGCAGCAATGCGATGAACTTGCGCAGGCCATGCCATGCGACCAGCCCGGCCATCAGCGTTGCGATCAGCAGGCCTCCGACTACGGCACCCAGCGCGCCCCACGGCCCAAGCATTGGCGCCAATGCCAGCAACAGGCCGACCACCAGTGCCATCAACACGAAAAACAACAGCGCCAGCGCCAGCGCTCCGCCGCCCGCGATCCACGCCGTCGCCTTGACAAACAATTTGGCTCGCGCCGATTGATAAGCAAGTTCGGCTTCTGCAGACTGCCGAGCGGCGGCAATCAGCAGGCGAATTTCATCAACGATCGACGGCTCATCTGGCCGGGCCGAGGATAGCGCCGCCGCCTCGGCCAATCCGGATTTTTTACCAAAATCAACCATGCCAGCGTCCATCGAAGGCACCTGCGAGGTGCCATGCACTTATCGGGTCTGCTTTTGTCATGGCGTATCCAACTGCGAGTATCCGTCGCCCGTTTCTCGGCAACACCCTCTAGTCGTCCGAGCCCTTGAACATACGGGCGAGCATGAAGCCCGCGACTGCGGCAATGCCGACCGCCAGGGCAGGGCTTTTGCGCACGAAGGTGGCGACGTCCTCGCCGATTTCGTTCAGGTCCTTGGCATCGAGGCGCGCGGCGACATCCTGGATCGAACGGGCTGCGGTACGGGCATAATCGCCATATTGCGGCCCCAGCCTGTCATCGATGGCGGGTGCGTTGTCGGCAACGACCTTGCCCAGCCCGGAGAGCGCACCGCTGGCGCGGGTCTTGCCATCTTCGGCCAGGGCCGCTGCGCGATCCTTGGCGCTCTCGATTAGGTCGCTGCCCTTTTTGGAGGCCTGCTCCGCATAGGCGCCGGCGCGGTCCTGCGCCGCGTTACCCAACGCTTGCGCGCCGCCCTTGGCTTCCTCCAGCGCCTTGGCAAAGCGCGCCTTGGCTTCGAGCACCTGATCCTCGCTCACGGAGGCATCGACGGTTGCCAGGGGTGAGGGCGCCAGCTTTTCGTCTTCGGGCATGATGAATTCCTTTCTCCGGTTCCCGAAAAATCGAGAATTGCTATGGTGACTGCTATCGCACTATCCCCCTGTATGCTGCAATGCACCTTGCCTGCCAAGGTTCCCCTGCTAAATCACCGGCATCGGTGAAAACCACGAGCGGGCACGCAATTTGCAATCCTTAGGAGATGAGCTGTTATGACCGCGATTATTGACATCCACGCGCGTGAGATCCTCGACAGCCGGGGCAATCCCACGGTCGAAGTGGATGTGCTGCTGGAGGACGGCAGCTTCGGTCGCGCAATGGTGCCTTCCGGCGCCTCAACGGGCAAGCATGAGGCGGTGGAACTGCGCGATGGCGACAGTAGCCGCTACCTGGGCAAGGGCGTGCTCAAAGCGGTGGCCGCAGTCAACGACGAGATCGGCGGAGCGCTTGAGGGTTTTGACGCCGAGGACCAGCGCGACATCGACCTCGCCATGATCGCGCTGGACGGCACCGAGAACAAAAGCCGGCTGGGCGCCAATGCGATCCTGGGCGTCAGTTTGGCGATTGCCAAGGCCGCAGCCGATGCGCGCGGGCTGCCGCTTTATGCTTATGTCGGCGGCGTCTCTGCGCATGTCCTGCCGGTACCGATGATGAACATCATCAATGGCGGTGAACATGCTGACAATCCTATTGATTTTCAGGAATTCATGATCGTCCCGGTCGGCGCACCCAGCCTGACCGAGGCCGTGCGCTGGGGTTCGGAAATCTTCCATACCCTGAAGGCGGGCCTGAAAGAGAAGGGTCTGGCCACGGCGGTCGGCGATGAGGGCGGCTTTGCCCCCAATCTTGCCAGCACCCGCGCTGCACTGGATTTCGTCATGGCATCGATCGAACGGGCCGGGTTCAAGCCCGGCGCCGACGTGGCACTGGCGCTGGACTGTGCGGCGACCGAGTTCTTCAAGCACGGCAAGTACGAGATCAGCGGCGAAGGCTTGTCGCTGGCACCCGAAGCCATGGCCGATTACCTGGCCGAGCTCGCGCGGGATTATCCGATCGTATCAATCGAAGACGGCATGAGCGAAGACGATTTTGACGGCTGGGCCGCGCTGACGGCCAAGATTGGTAACAAAGTGCAGCTGGTCGGTGACGATCTATTCGTCACCAATCCCAAGCGCCTGAAAATGGGCATCGCCAAGGGGCTGGCCAACTCGCTGTTGGTCAAGGTCAACCAGATCGGCACGCTGACGGAAACGCTGGAAGCGGTGTCCATCGCCCGGCGCCACGGCTATACCGCCGTGATGTCGCACCGCTCGGGTGAAACCGAAGACTCGATCATCGCCGATCTCGCTGTCGCCACCAATTGCGGCCAGATCAAAACCGGCAGCCTGGCGCGTTCGGACCGGCTGGCCAAGTACAACCAGCTTATGCGGATCGAGGAAGAACTGGGAAGCTCGGCGGTATATGCCGGATCGTCGGGGTACGGGTTGGCGGTCCGCTGAGGCTGCGCCCAATTTGGAATGCCGTTCTCACCCTTATGACACGAAAATCAGCGTCTTCCCGGTTCAGGATGGACCGGGAAGACGCTGGCTTTTCATGGGCTCACCCCCGATGTGCCAACTCCATCGTTGTAGATGTGCTTCAGGCGCCAAACCGCTCCTTCAGCTTTAACAGCGCCAGCGCTGCTTTGGCAGCTCCCCCGCCTTTGTCGTTTTGGGCGGGGTCGGCGCGGACCAGTGCCTGCGCTTCGTTTTCGACGGTCAGGATGCCGTTGCCGATAGGGATGCCGTCCATAGTCAGTGCCATCAGGCCGCGTGCGCTTTCCCCGGCGACGATCTCGAAATGCCAGGTTTCGCCGCGAATCACTACGCCGATGGCGACATAACCGTCGTATTCGCCACTGGCCTCCGCCAGCGAGATCGCACCCGGAATCTCCAGCGCCCCGGGCACAGTGATCACATCGTAGGTGTGGCCCGCCGCCTTCAACGCCGCCGTGGCGCCGGCTATCAGCATATCGTTGAGGTGATCATAATAGCGCGCTTCAACGATGCAAAATCTGGCCATGAGCTGTGTTTTCCTTGCCGGCGCCGGTTTGATTACGTTGCGGGGGTGCGGCCAATCATTGCCCGCCAGCCTCCCGCCTTTTTCAACCGACCTCTTAGCTGCATTTCCAGCCATGTGGCCAGCGCCGAAACGGTCAGCGCGATTAAGCCAGCCTGCCACGCCGTGGCGCCGTCATTGCGCAGCCGGATCAGTAGCGGAAAGTGGATCGCGTATAGCGGGAACGACCAAGCCCCGGCAAAGCCGGGCCAGCGCGCATCGGTGCGCAGCCGCATGGCCCCGGCGATCATCAGCGGGCAGGCGATCACCACAAAGCCCATGTCGAACAGCCACGACGTCAGCCCGAACCACCAGGCCACCACCAGCAAACCCGGCATCGCGGCCAGCGCGAGCGCCGGCGGCACCGCCAGCGGCGGCATGTCGCCCCACGCCCGGCAAATCGCGATGCCGATCAAATAGGCGAGCATCAGGCGCGGTAGCGCCAGCGCCATGTTTTCCGGCCGCGAGCCGACATCAAAGCTGCCGGTTTGCGCCGCCGCCGCGCCCATCGCGACCGCGCCGATGGCGATGGCCAGCGCCAGCGCCGGTCCGCGCAGGCGGAACAGCACCACCCGGTGCAGCAGATTACCCAGCAGGATGAAAATGATCGTCCAGGCGGGTACGTTGAGGGGATAGACTTCATGTTGAAAGGCCACCGGTAGCAGGGCAAGGTTGGCCAGCGCAATCGGCAGAAACTGCATCGGATCGGGCGCCCGGCCATGCAGCAGTGGCAACCCGATCAATCCGCCCAGCGCCATCATCGGCCACATCCGCCAGTAGCGGTCGAACAGAAACCTGCCCACGCCCGGCGCGGCAGCCGTCATGCTTTGCAAGCTGCGCGCCGTGACATAGCCACTGAGCATGAAAAACAGGTCCACGCCCAGATAGCCCTTGGCGAAGACGCGCGGCAGGCCGAAAATCACTGGCGTATGGAGCAGCAGCACGCAAACCGCCGCGATCCAGCGCAGCAGTTCCAATCCGGGCAAACGGGCCGGCTTCTGCGCGCGGAGCGGGGCAGGCCCGGCGGCATCGCCAGATTCAGCGTCCATTATCGGCACCCGGTGTGGCATTGGCCGGTTCAGTGCTCGGTGTCTTGGTAAAGGTAAATTTGATCCGCACCCATGAGCCAATCAGGACATGACCGTCTTTGCGCGGCGGACGGACCAGAAACTGCCAGGCGGCCAGACGCAACGCCCGGGCGAGCCCGGACCCCGGCGGCGATTCATCCAGTTCCTGGCAATTTTCGACGTGGTAATGCTCGATCGTCCGGCAGGCGATCACTGCCCACTCGCCCGGCGCGTTGGTTTGCGAAAGATAAGTCGCCAGTTCGGCATGGGTTGGTTCGCGGTACCATTCTGCGTTGTAAAGATGCACGCCGCCTGGCCCTTCACCCGGCCCGTACGTCGCGGAACTGCCGCCGCTGTCACTGCCGCCTTCTTCCGCGTGGCTGGGGAGCTTGGAAATGTCGGAGGCGGCATATTCTGCCTGCGACAGATGCAGCAGCTGCGTCACCGGCACGGGCGGCTTGACCACTTGCGGCTGCGGCACAGGTGGCTGGGTGCGGGGCGTCGCTGACGCATGTCTGGCGGTATGCGGATGCGTGGCCTTAGACCCGGATTGCTGAGGAAACTGGATGGCGACCAGCGGCGACACCTTGCCTTTGTCGCCGGGCAACATTGCGCCCATCGCCAGCATTAGCAGCGCAATCAGCACTGTCGTTGCCGCCGCCAGCAGGAACGATACCAGCCGGTTGCGCCATGTCGGGTGGCTTAAATAGGTTCGATGCCGAAGCAGCGCTGGATCCATCGGGGCAGCGCGTACAGACTGCGGCGTCGCTTCTCAACCCGCGAGTTGTAACCGAATGCCGCGACAGACCATTGTTGACCGTGACAGGGCGCCTTCGTCCGACTATTATGCAATAATATGGGACGGATGCCCTCAGTTTGCCTGGAAGCCCTATGACCGCTTATCCCGAACTTGGCCTGTTGATCGATGGCGAATGGCGGCGGCCCGCAACCCGCATTGCCGTGGTCAACCCCGCCGACCAGAGCGTGCTGGGCATGTTGCCCTGCGCTGGACCGGATGATATCGCCGATGCCATCGCTGCGGCCGAGCGTGGCTTTGCCCTGTGGCGCCGGACCGCGCCGGGCGAGCGCGCGAAAATCATCCTGCGGGCCGCTCAACTGATCCGCGAGCGCGCGGATGACATCGCCTACAGCTCGACGCTGGAGCAGGGCAAGCCGCTGGCGCAATCGAAACAGGAGGTGCTGCGGTCGTGCAGTGTTTTCGAGTGGGACGCCCACGAGGCGCTGCGCCTGTATGGCCGCGTGATCCCCGGTGAACGCGGCCTGCGGCACATCGTGCTGCGCGAACCGATCGGCATCGTCGCCGGCTTTTCGCCGTGGAATTTCCCGGTCAGCGCGCCCTCGCGCAAGATTGCCGGCGCGCTGGCATCGGGTTGCGCGATCATTCTCAAAGCTTCGGAAGAAACCCCGGCGGGCGCGATCCAGCTGGCGCAGGCGTTTATCGACGCGGGGCTGCCGCCGGGGGTATTCAACCTGCTGTTCGGCAACCCTGCGCAGATTTCCGAGACGCTGATTCCGCATCCCTCGATCCGGCTGGTGCATTTTACCGGCTCGGTGCCGGTGGGCAAGCACCTCGCGGCGCTGGCCGGGCAGTATATGAAACCCGCGATCATGGAACTGGGCGGGCACAGCCCGGTGATCGTCTGCGCCGACGCCGATCCGGTCGCAATTGCGCTGACCTCGGTCATGATAAAGACCCGCAACGCCGGGCAAATTTGCGTCTCGCCGACGCGCTGGATCGTCCACGACAGCATTTACGACAGCTTTGTGGAAACCGCCGCCAAACGCGCCGCCGAATTGTGCATGGGCAGCGGCATCGACCCCGCCACGGACATCGGCCCGTTGGCCAACCCGCGCCGGGTGGAGGCCATCGCGGCACTGGTCGAGGATGCGCGTGTACGCGGGGCGCGGATTGCTGCGGGCGGAAATCGGCCCGAGGGTGATGGCTGCTTTTACCCCGTCACGATTATGGCCGACATGCCGGCGGACTGCCGGGTGCTGCATGAGGAGCCCTTTGGCCCGTTGTTGCTGATCCAGCGATTCAGCGATCTCGACCAGGCAATTGCCATGGCCAATTCACTGCCGTTCGGGCTGGCGGCTTACGCCTTCACCGATTCCGCAGCCAATGCCGACCGGCTGATGGATGGGCTGGAATGCGGGAACCTGTCGATCAACCACTTCGTCGCCTCGCTCCCCGAAACGCCGTTCGGCGGCGTCAAGGACAGCGGTTATGGGCGCGAAGGGGGGATGGAAGGCGTCCAGTCCTACACCGTCGTCAAGAACGTCTCGTTCCGGATGAGCAATCCCTAGATACGCCGCGACCGTAAAGCCTTATCCCCGCGATCGCATCAACATCGGCGCCTTTTACGAACGTGCTTGGCGCAATCGCTGCGGCGGCTGCTTTGGCAGAAGCACAAACTTCCGCGAAGATACGCTCAACATATCGGTGTAGGCAAAGTCTGGGAACTTCTGACTGTTCTCGATGCAATCCGCGGAGGGTGTTGCTCGAAAAAATGCCCGGCGGATTCCACCGGGCATTCAAAACCGAACGGACTGATTTAAAATTTCACGGTTGCGCCCGCATACAGCATGCGCCCCAGCAGGTCGTATGTGTCCGCAACTGTGTTCGTACCCGGCCATTGGTTGTTGCCACCGCGGATAAAGGGCGGCTGCTTGTCGAGCAGGTTGTTGGCGCCGACATAGAACTCAAACCTCTTCGCCACTTCAAATTTCGCCTGGAGGTCATGGTAAGTATACGCCGGTATCGGAATATTGGTAATGCCGAAAGCGGCGGAGACTGGTCCAAGATACTTCAGCCGATAGCTGAGCGAGACCGGCCCAGCGACGTAAGTGGCATTGAAGGTAAACTGATCCTTGAAGCCGGTGCCTAGCTGCTGGCTGGCATAAGTATCCGCTACACCAAGTTCATTCGAGACAATCCCGCCGGCAAACGGCGTTTGCGCCTGCTTAAACTTGTGGTTGTAGTATAAATTAAGATTAACTTTTTCATGCGCACCGAAGAAATGGGTTTTGAACCCATAAAGTGCCTGTATATCTAAGCCTGCCACTTGATAGGAGGCGGCGTTGACATTGACCTGATCGACTTGAGTGATGAAACCGTTGCTGTCACGACGGACAAGGCCGCAAAAATCGGGATTTCCTGTTTGCAAGCACTGGGTAACCGAGATTTGGGGGTCGACGGTGGCGACGGCGTTCTTGACTTTGATCGAGTAATAATCGGCAGTCAGTATAAAATTGCGAATGAACCGGGGGGTGAAGGTTGCGCCGGCGGTGAAGGTATTGGTTGCTTCGGCCAACAGATTGGGATTGCCACCGGAATATCCAAAAATGGTCTGAACTTGCGCCAGCGAATAGGAAAAATTCGGGTGTCTTGGGTTCGCAATGTAACCTGAAATCCCCGGAACTGCCAAGCACTTCATCAGCAGCGGAATCTGTGGGGTCGGAACAGATTCGCCCAAGCCCTGATTCTGGTCGCAGGGATCAACCACTTGCTGCGCAGTGTTGGCCTGGGGCGAGTACAGCTCGTTGAGGTTGGGTGCGCGCACGGCCCGGGCGTAGATTGCCCGGAAGCGCAAGTCTGGCGTGGGCGCGAAAGTACCGCCATATTTGTAGGTCCACACCCCGCCCACTGTGGAATAATGGGCGTAGCGTGCCGCGCCTTCCAGCGTGATCGCGTAGATTCCGCGATGGCCACCAAAAATCGGCGCGTTGAATTCGATAAAACCTTCTTCAGAATTGATCTTGCCGACTTCATTGCCGTTCAACTGCTGCGAGCTTAATCCGGACCGGGTAAAGGGATCGTAAACTTCCGAAACCTTCTCGTGGTGGTATTCGCCACCGGCAGCAATGCCGAGCGGGCCGTTGGGCAGGCGAAACAGCGATCCGGTGAGCGCGAAAGTCACCACATCCTGATAGTTCTTCTGCAGGAAGTCTGCTTTCACTTGCTGCCCAGGAGTGGCATCGGGGATGATCACGCCGGCCCCGGTGTAGGTGCTCAGAAATTTAAGCTGCGCTGGCGTGTAATTCGGGGCCCCGAATGGGTTTACCGGCATACAGCCCGCCGCCCGCGCTACGGGATCGGCGCAAACGATCTGCCCGTTCAGGGTAATCGCTTGAAGCGCTGCGCCGTAATTGGTCAGCAGGATTGAATCGTTTCGGGTTTCGTCGCGAACCTTGCTGTGCTCGTAAGAAAGGTCGTACTTCCAGTTTGAGCCGACATCGCCCTTCAGGCCAATGACGCCGCGATAATAGTCGCGGTCGTCGTGCGGACTGCGGTCAAAGATTCCGGTGGAACGCTTGCGGAAATTGAGAAAGGAATTTGGGCCGGCAGCCGCCAGTATGGGTGCAGGCACGTACGGATTATTGGTCGAAATACCGGGGTAGGCAGATCCGTCGAAATTAATCACGGACTGGCCCTGCTTGCCGTTATTGTCCACCGCGAGCGGTTCGATATGTCCGCTGGCCTTGGTTTTGTTATACATCAGTTCGGCATAGAGTTGGGCGGCAGGACTAAAATCATAATGGGCAAGCATTGAAGCCGAAAAACGCTCGACCGGGGTGGTCAACAGGCGTTGTGACGCGCGATTGAAGCGCTGCGACGCCGCGCCTGTATACGGAACTGCGTTGTTATTATTGTCGAAGGTAAATCCATCACCTGCAGTGTCAAAGAAAATGCCGCGCGGCGTATAGGAGCTTCCCGACGGAGAATCTTTCGCCGAATAGTCGCGCGCGCTGGAAGAGATGCTGTCTTCCTTGGTGTAAGTGAAGTTCGCGGTGACATGGCCGGCGCCGCCTGCGAAATCCTTGCCCGCCAGCACCGAGAACAGCGGCGCGTTGCCATCGGCCCGGGACGTGATCTTGTCCTGGACATGGAGGTTGAGGCCGGTGAAATTGTTCTTCAGGATGATGTTGACCACACCCGCCACCGCGTCCGATCCATAGACCGCCGAGGCCCCACCGGTGACCACTTCAACGTGGTCGATGAGATCGACTGGGATGTTGTTGAGATCGACCGCCGAGTTTCCAGGTATGCCGACACTGCGTCGCCCGTTGATCAGTACCAGCGTGCGGGCAATGCCAAGGTTGCGGAGGTTGACGGTGGCCTCGCCATTGCCCGAAGTCGTAAAGTTGGACGCCGAACGGTCCGCCGACTGGCCGGCGATCGGCAGGTCACGTAGCGCATCGAGCAGGTTGGTCTGGCCGGCGTCCTGGATCGACAACGCCGAAACCACCGCGACCGGAACCGACGCCTGGGTCTGCGGTCTCGCGATGCGAGACCCTGTGACGATAATTTCAGATGCGGGATTGTCCGCGGCCAGCGAAGTGGTGGTTGTCGGACTGGATGCGGCCTGAGCAAAACCTTCCGGCGCACCGGCGAGCAAGGCGGCGCCCAGCGCGATCGGCGCGACGCCGCACTTCAGAAAATTCAGCTTGGAAAAAGTGGTCATAGTTCACCCCTGAAATCAGAAGGCAAAATTTGCCCTCTGGGAGAACTCCTGCATGTTTCTTTTCGGATTTTTACGGCCCCCTCCCAGCATGAGGCCGACCAGACATTGCACGAGAAT
>JAYUBN010000163.1:0-3879 GCA_043740855.1 Sphingomonadales bacterium
TCATCGATTGGCATGGCGGCTCTCATCGGTTCGTTGGGCTGGCTTGTCTATGATTCACCCACGGGCCGTGTCAACGAACCATCACGATGATGATTTTGCTTTCGGTGTTTGCGAGACCGGAATATGGCTGCCGCCATCGACATAAATATGTTCGCCGGTGGTGTAGCTGAGCTGTCCGGTCGCCAGCATGGTGACGGCGCGGGCAATGTCCTCGGGCTGGCCGATGCGGCCAAGCGGCAGGCGGCCATCCTCGATCACCCCCTCATACGCTTCCCAGACGTCGCGGCTCATCGCGGTTCGGTTCACCCCCGGACGGATTTCGTAGGTCCGCACCCCGTACGGGGCCAGCCGCAGCGCAAAGGCTTGCGACATCAGCGACAGCCCGGTTTTGGAGAAGGCATATTCCGGCCAGTCGGTGCGCGGCCGACCGGCAACGCCCGATGTGATGGTGATAATGCTGCGCATCGGCCGGTCTTCAGCGGTATCGGCCGCCATGCGCCGCGCAATCGCCTGGGTCAGGAAGAACGTGCCGCGCAAATTGACGCCCATCACCCGATCGAAACTTTCCGGTGTGACATCGAGCAGGTCGAGCCGTCGGACCGACGGGACCACCCCGGCATTATTGACCAGGCAATCGAGGGTGCCAAACGCGGCGAAGATATTGTCCGCCAGCACATTGCGATCTTCGACCCGGGCCAGATCAGCGGTCAGGAACATTGCCTGACGTCCCCGCACACGGATCGCTGCCAGAGTTTCGGCGGCGTCGGCATCGGCTTCGAGGTCAACGACAACAATATCGAAGCCGGCATCGGCAAGCGCATACGAAATCGCCCGCCCGATGCCGCGTCGTGCGCCGGTGACGGCGGCGATCGGTGCCCGCTTGGTGGCAGTGTCAGACTGGGTCATGATATTTTACTTTCACGTAGCATCGAACTGCGCACTTCCCGGGTCCTGCACGGTAATGCCGCCATCAACGATCATATCGGTCCCGGTGATAAAAGTTGCATCATCGGACGCTAGGAACAAGGCGGCTTTGGCAATATCATCAGGGCTGGCCAACCGGCGCATCGGTGTGCGTCGCGCGGCCAGATCGAGATAGGGCTGGCCGGCATTCAGCTCAGTCGGCACCACCCCAGGGCAGATCGTGTTGACCCTCATGCGATGGCCAGCGAATTCAACCGCCGCCACCCGCGTCAGGCCACGCAGCGCCCATTTGCTCGCGGTATAGGCCGCCGAGCGGCTCGCCCTTATGCCGGCGACGGACGCAATATTGACCACCGATCCACCGCCGCCTTGGCGCATGGCCGGGGCAACCACGCGGATACCGAGCAACGGGCCGGTGAGGTTGACCGACAACACCCGGTTCCAGTCCGCCGGCACTAATTCTGCAATAGTGGCGCGGATATTGATGCCGGCATTATTGACCAGAATATCGAGCCGTCCCTGCCACGCCAGTGCAGACGATACGACAGCGTTCCAGCCGGCTTCATCGGTGACATCAAGGTGCCGATAGATGGCACGGCCACCCTTTGCCACGATTTCGTCCGCCACCGCTTGGCCGCGGTCATCGAGCAGGTCACAAACAATGACAGCCGCCCCTTCGCTGGCGAATAATCGCGCTTCATGCGCGCCCATGCTGCGGCTGGCGCCGGTGATCACTGCAACCTTGCCGGAAAGTCGCGCCATCTTATTTCGTCCTACTGATCTGCATCGCAGTCAGGAATGTATCAAGCCGGGGGTGGAAAATCAGCCCGCGCCGCGTCGCATAGGCGTAGCGGAGACGCACAATTGGCAGCACCTGATGTTGCTCCCGCACGATGAAGCGGCTCGCCTGCTGCTCCAGCGCCCGGCGCTTGTCGTCGTCAAGGGTGCGCAGTGCTTCGATCAGCGACCGGTCGAAGGCGAGGTCGGAAAAGCCGGACAAATTCACCTGCCCATAGGCTTGTGGCAGGTTTCGCGTCATCGACAGCAGCCGCAGCGGATAGGACATTTGTCCGTTATAATCACAAAAGAACGTGACATAGGCGCTGAACTCCAGCTTGTTGCGGCGGGCGTAGAAGACCGAGCTGACCATGCCATCGACTGTGGTGCGCACCCCAACCCGCGTCCACATCGCGGCAATCGCCTGGGCGATGTCGGTGTCGGATGCATAGAGCCCCGCCGGAGTGGCCAATTTGATGCCGAAACCATTGGGGTAGCCGGCGTCAGTTAGCAGTTGCCTGGCTTGGGCGGGATCAAACGGCTCGGCTGCCATGGTTTCATTCGCGCCGAACAATGTCGGGGCGCCAAGTTCGGCAGCCGGGCTGGCCAATCCGCCCAAGATGCGCTCGGCGAGGGCGCCCCGGTTGATAGCCAGCGACAAAGCGGTGCGAACCCGTTTGTCGAGCAGCGGGTTGCGTCCGCCGGCGTCCGAAATCCCCGGTGAGGTTTCGTGCTGATCGAGCGCCAGATAGGTGAAAAAGCAACTGTCACCAGTATGGACCGCGACGTTGGGACTGGCGTTCAAACGATCGAGGCTTTCACTGGTCACGTGGGCGACATCAACATCGCCGGACAGCAACGCGGCGGCGCGCGACGCCGCGTTGTTGACCACTTTCAGCGTCACTTGGTCCCATTCCGGTGAGGTGCCCCAGTAAGTCGGACTCGCAATCAGCTCTACGCGCTCGCCGGAGACGAAGCGAACGAACTTGTAGGGTCCGGTGCCAATCATCCCCTCCCCGGCATTAAGCTGCTGGGTGGTCTTGCCTTCCGCTGCCGGGCCGGCAGCTGCTGTGTGCGACATGATGAGCACCTGGCTCAACCCGATCGCGAACTCAGCTTCCGGGGTCTTGGTTTTGATTTCAATCGTATAAGGATCTATCGCCCGCATCGCAGCGACATTGCTGACATAAAGTGCGAATGAAGACGGGCTGTTCGGCACCAGGGCGATGCGCTTCAGGGAGAACAGCACGTCCTCGGCCGTGAAGTCCGTGCCATCATGGAACTTCACCCCTCGCCGCAAATTGAATAGCCAGGTCGTGTCATCAACCGAACGCCAAGAAACTGCCAGCGCCGGGCTGAGGATTCGATCGCCGTCCATGCCAATCAATGGTTCGAAGACGTGCGACAGCGGGCTCGTGTTCTGGCCGACGTAATGATAATGCGGGTCCATCGCAGTGGGCGTGACATCCAGCGCGATCACCAGCGATGCTGCGTGGGCCGTCAGGCCAAAGCCAATGATGACGAGGGCGCAAAGGCTGGCCCTTAAGCGCCGATAAATGGGTTGCGCCATGATATTGCTGCTCGCTGCCCCCAAGCTAACCCTGTTGTCCGCAATGCGGTAAGGTGTCCGTTTATCGCCAACGTGCCGGTCGCCGATGCACGTGTCAACCTCCCGGCCAGGAGCGTGTGGGCGATCGCCGGGTCAGGTTCACAGGTCGCGGCGCTGCGGTTTATGCATTCGACCGCATGCCGGCCTGAGAGCCCGACCTGCTCAAACCTCGCATGGGGGACGCCTTTAATGGATGCGCACACCAGACATATTGGGCGGGGCAACGTTGTCGCCTGACAGCGCGCCTTCAACGACCTTGGCGTTGCCGCGGAGGGGTTGCGACAATTTTGAAAGATTTTGCTGGTATCGTGCGTTCAATGGGCCTATTATTTGGACATATATTATATTTTTAGACGCTGGAGTTGATTGTGGATATTCGCCGTCCCATTTTTGGGGCATCCTTGCTCTGCAGTTTGGTGATGTGCGCGTCGGTATCCGACGCGAACTTGATCTTGAACGGCGATTTCGTCACCGCGGCAGCGGGGGGGGGGCAATCGCGCAGGAACTTGATGTCGTTTCCGGCGCCTCGACCTATTTGGCAAACTGGACCAGCACAGGGTAGAATTTTC
>JAYUBN010000164.1:0-12258 GCA_043740855.1 Sphingomonadales bacterium
GCCAACACCCCTGAAGCGCAGCGTGCGGCGCAAGTCGAGCGGCATCGCCCCGGCTTTGAGGACATCGTCTGGTTCCGCATGGATGTCGGTCGGCGCCAGAATGCCGATCCACGCTGGATTCTGCCGTTGCTGTGCCGGCGCGGGCACATTACCCGTACCGAAATCGGTGCGATCCGCATCGCAGCCAACGAAACCTATTTCCAGGTGCAGACTGCCGTCGCCGCCAAGTTCAGCGCGGCAGCCGCGCGTACCGCGGAATCGGAAAACCCGGAAGACAGCATTCGCATTGAGCAGTCGGAAGGCGGCCCGCGTGAGGAAGCACGCGAAAACCGCCGCAGCCACAGCGACCGCGAAGATAACCGTGATCGCCCGGATAATCGCGAACGGCATGCGCCGGCAGCCCGGCCTCGCCCAAGCGAACACCGCGACTCAGAAGCCCGCGGTTCAGGCGACCGACCGCAAGCTGCCCCGCGTCACGCCCCGGCAGATCACCACGCTCCAGCCCACCGACCTGAGCGCAATTTCGAACGGGCGACCCCCGCTGATGCCCCACATCCTGAGCCAGCCAAGCCATACAGCCCGGTAGATGTTTCGCCAGACCAGCCGCGTGCGCGTCTTTCGAAAGCGCCGTCTGGCAGCGCCCCCTACGAAAGCGCCAAGCGACCGGCAGGCAAGCCTTTTGCGGGCAAGCCATTCAAAGGCAACGCCGGCAAGGCGCCCGGTGGCAAGAGCTTTGGTCCGCGCAAGTTCGACAAGGGCGGCGCGGGCGGCAAGGGCGCATATTCCGGCCCGAGCAAAGGCCCGCGCGCGCGGTGAATGCGGCGGGGTGCGCACCCGTTCGCATCCTGGTCGATGCCGATGCCTGTCCGGTCAAGGATGAAATATACAAGGTCGCATGGCGGCTGGGCGTGCCGGTCAGCATCGTCAGCAACAGCCGCCTGCGGGTGCCCGATCATCCCCTGATCGAGCGGATCGTGGTCGGCGATGGCTTTGACGCCGCTGACGACTGGATTGCCGAGGCAGCGGACCCGGCGGCGGTGGCGATCACGTCCGACATCCTGCTGGCTGATCGTTGCCTGAAGGCTGGTGCCACGGTGTTGTCGCCCACGGGCAAGCCCTTCACCGCCGGTTCGATCGGCGGCGCGATCGCCACGCGGGCAATCATGGCCGACTTGCGCGCGGGTGGCGATCAACTGGGCGGGCCGGCCCCGTTTACCAAGGCTGACCGTTCAAAATTTCTGCAGGCGTTGGACACCGCGCTGTCGCGCCTGCTCAGGGGCTGAGTTTTTTGCCGCACCGCTTAAAATCAAAAAACCGGCATCTATTTGTTCGCAATATGCTCTGACGCACCCGCCGCCTGCATCCTGCAATCAGCCGCGCTTATCTCAGAGTTTGCACCCAGACCGTTGATGTGGCAGGTCGGTTGTAGCAGCAGTCGTCGTCCGTATGGCTGGCCACTTTCGCATGATCGGTGGATCTATTGGGCGTCGCCGGGCGTAAGGGTGCAAGGTGTTCCGTTGTCATAGCGGGCTTGAAAAGGAAAATGCATGCTGCTGCTGGTTCTGGCAATGGCCGATACGATATCCGGGACGAGCCGGTCCGCAATGCCCATCGCATCGATGGCCTCAACTGTCGCGCCCACGCCCCAAACGCCCGCCACTGTCCCGTCCGCCACTGCTCAATCCGCCGCTGCCCAGCCGGTACCAAGCATTGTTCCAGAAACCGGCCTGGCAACGCCCGCCTCACCGGCGCTGCCCATTGCAAGCCCCGATACCACTCAATCCGGCTATGCAACGGAGCCACGTGACCCATGGGTCAAGGCAAATCGTGCCATTTTTTCGTTTGATACGGCGCTTGAGCGCAAGCTACTAGCTCCGGTTTCTCACGGTTATGTTTATGTCGTACCAAAAGTGGTGCGATTTCACCTGACCTCTGCCCTCTTCAATCTGGAAGAACCGCTGACCGGCGTAAACGATTTGCTGCAACTGCGGATCGGCGCGCTGGGCAAGACTGTATTTCGTTTCGTCGTCAATTCCACGTTCGGCATTGCCGGATTGTTCGATGTTGCCAAAACCCGCGGCGTCCCGATCCATTTCTCGCTGTTCGGTCAGACGCTTGGCCGGTATGGAATTAAACCGGGCCCCTACGTCATGTTGCCAATATTGGGGCCGTCGGATGTACGCGACGCGGTTGGCCGGTTGGTGGACGGTCTCATCGATCCAGTGACATTGCTTGTCGGTGGAATAACCTCGCCCGAGGGCCTGTCGCTGTTTGTGCTGGAGGGCGTAGATTGGCGCGCGCGCTCGGACGATACGCTTAAAGCGGTCTATTCGGCCACCGATCCCTATGCCTTCGTGCGTTCGGCCTATACCCAATCGCGCGCTGCCGCCATTGCAGAAGCGACGGGCAAACAGGTGGCGCTGCCCGATTTCGACGCATCGCCCGGAACGCCATAGCGCGTTGGCGGGTTCATCCGCCAGCAATTGCCGGGCGGCTAGGCTGCTGGTCCATTTGCGCTTCCAAGCAGAAGGTTTGTACATGCCAGGATTTTCCAACCCGCTATTTTCCATCGCTGCTGTCACGATGGCTTCCGCCGCAACCATGATGGTGCCGGGTGCGGCGCTGGCGCAACAGCGCGGGCCGCGCGATGTGCAGGCCGAACAATTCGTCGAAGCCAATGGCGGCAGGGTCCTGGCGATCCTCAACAACGACCGTGAAAGCAAGGCTGCCAAAGATCAGAACTTTCGCATCTTGATCAATCAGGTCGTCGATGTTCCGCGCGTCACCCATTTCGTGCTCGGAAAATATGGGCGCAGCATTACCGCCGAGCAATATCAGCGGTTTGCCGCGGTGTTCCGCGAATACGTCGAGGGCGTGTACCAGAGCCGCATCGACGATTATCACGGCGAAAAATTCACCGTGAACGGTTCGGTCGTTCGCAAGCCCGGCGATGTCATCGTCACGACTACGCTGTTCGGGGGCAAGATGTCGACCCCGACAACGGTGCAATGGCGCGTGCTGGGGGGTGTCGGCAACTATCGCGTGGTCGATGTGCAAGTCAGCGGGGTGTGGCTGGCCATCACCCAGCAGCAGGACTTCGTCTCGACGATCGACAATTCCGGTGGTAATATCAATGCATTGATAACGCAGTTGCAGAACGCCAAGGGCGGGGAAATCCATCGCAAGACCTGAATTTTTCATCTGCGCATTCACCGGAACGGATTGACAGGAAAACAATATGCGAACGCATCGGGGTGAAACCGCCATGGGCTTTGCGGTGCTGGCGCTGGCGGCCCTGTTTCTGATCTGGTCGCTGAATGTGGCGCGGGCCGGGCGGATGAACAGCGGCTATCAGGTCTCGGCCAAATTTGGCGATGTCGGCGGGTTGCAGCCGGGCGCCAAGGTCAGCCTGGCGGGCGTAAAGGTCGGCAGCGTGTCAGCCGTGCGGGTCGATCCCAAAAATTTTCTGGCGGTGGTTGAACTGTCGCTCGATAGTGACATCCATGTTCCCTCGGATTCGACGGCAAAGGTCACCAGCGATGGCCTGCTGGGCGGCGCTCATGTTGCGCTGACGCCCGGTGGTGCCGCAGATGACCTCAAGCCGGGCGGAGAGATCGCCAATACCCAGGGTTCGGTCGACCTGTTCGGCTTGATCGGGCAAATGATCCGGCCCCATGCCGCGAACCCGGCGCCTGCTGCCGGTACTTCGGCATCCGGGCCAACCGCTGGTGCAGACCCAGCCGGCGCCGGGGCGGCTGCCAATGGCTATTGACGGTAACGGCGCAGTGCCAATGCCGCTGCGCTGGGTATCCGCGATTGGGGGCACGACGCTGGACATGGCAGCGGCGGTTGGCCGCGTCGCTATTTTTGCCGGGCGCGGAATATATGCGGCGGTAACGCCGCGCTGGTTTTCGCAACAGATCCTGCGGCAATTCGTTACCATCGGCTTTTTGTCGCTGCCCGTTGTGGGTTTGACCGCGTGGTTCACCGGGGCGGCGCTGGCGCTGAACATCTACAGCGGCGGCGACCGGCTGAACGCTGAACAAGTCATGCCGCAGATCGTCGCCTTGGGTATTACCCGCGAACTGGGCCCGGTGCTGGCGGCACTGATGTTGGCGGGGCGGGTCGCAGCGGCGATTGCGTCGGAGATCGGCGCGATGCGCGCGACCGAACAAATCGATGCGATGGTGACGCTTTCCACCGATCCCTTCCGCTATTTGATCGCGCCCCGGCTGATCGCGGCCATCATCGCGCTGCCGCTGCTGACGCTGGTGGCCGACATCATCGGTGTGGCGGGCGGCTGGCAAGTCGCGATACATTTGCTGGGGACCAGCCCGCAGATCTACATTGCCAATACCGCCAGTTTCCTGACCGCCTGGGATGTTGAATCGGGGCTGATCAAAGCGGCGGTGTTCGGCTTCATCGTCGGTTTGTTGGGCTGTTACCACGGAATGACTGCGGTGGGCGGCGCGCGCGGCGTGGGCCGGGCAACGACGCAGGCGGTGGTGTCCTCGGCGATACTGATCCTGGCCGCCGATTATCTGATTACCTCGTTGTTTACGCGGCTGTGATGGTTGGCGGGACAGCCGTGCCCAAGCTCGAGTGGCGGGGCGTATGCAAGCGTTTCGCGCGGGCGCCGGTGCTCGACGGGCTGGACTTGGCGGTGGCACCGGGCCGATCGCTGGTACTGATCGGCGGGTCGGGGCAGGGCAAGTCGGTCACGCTGAAGATTGCGCTGGGGCTGATGCAGCCCGATGCCGGGCAAGTGCTGCTTGACGGTGTCGACCTTACAGCGTTGTCTGAAAACGCGCGCCGACCGCTGTTTGCGCGCATCGGCATGCTGTTTCAGGGCGCGGCATTGTTCGACAGCCTTACGATCTGGGAAAACGTCGCCTTTCGCCTGGTGCATGCCGATGGCGTGTCGCGCCCCGAGGCGAGAGAGCGCGCGATCGCGGCGATGCAGCTGGTCCGCCTGAGCCCCGACGTCGCGCAGCTTTATCCCGGCGAAATGTCCGGCGGCATGCAAAAGCGCGTTGGGTTGGCGCGGGCCATTGTCGGCCAGCCCGAAATCCTGTTCTTCGATGAGCCGACCACCGGGCTTGACCCGATTACGGCTGGCGCGATCAACGAGCTGATCGTCGACAAGGTGCGGTCGCTTGGCTGTACGGCGGTGTCGATCACGCATGATCTGGCTTCGGCGCGGACCATCGCCGACGAGGTGGCGATGCTGCACCAGGGTCGCATCGTCTGGCGCGGCCCGGCGGGCGAGCTGGACAGCACCGACAATCCGTATGTCCGCCAGTTTGTCAGCGGCGGCAGCGAAGGACCAATCGACGCAAATGTGTGAGGCCGTCCGAAGGACAAATGACGATGGCAGACGAAAAGCGCCTAATCTGGTTCATTGCAATGCTGCCCTTTAGACGATGTGTCAGTTCGCAGGGCTGACGGCAGGGGCTGGCTTGACGCTATTTCTGCCACATGAAGGTTTTGCCCGGCGCGCAACCTCCATTTTGCGGCGCAAGGCACCTCCGCAAAATTGACCGCGTGATGCGCTGCGCTTGCCGCAGAGCCTGACTTCAGCGGACGGGGCGGGCTAATCCTGACCGAGGTGTCGCCAGCGATTACGGTTTTCGGCCATATTCCCGCCAATGTGTCACTCAGCGTTACACTATCGGGATCGCCTAGGCGTTCGCGATGAATAATATCATAAAATTCAATTACTAATGTAACTGGCATGAATTTTGCGCTGCGCGCCATATCTTTCTTCCGACACAGAAGCGGAGTGAGTGTAATATGTCCTATTGTAACCTTCTGAGAATGGAATAATGTTGAAAACATTGATTAAAATTGTAGCCCTCGCTGTAACAATGACTGCGGCTACGTCGGCACGAGCCAACACCAACCTCCTGACCAACGCCGATTTTTCATCCCACCCCAATTATGAATCGTTCTCACGTGACGTGAATAACAATATCGCGCCAGGCTGGGCCGTGTTCGGTTTCGGCAATGGCGGAATCATTGATATCGTCGGCTCCGCTGATCTTAATTCGACGCCAAGCCAAGGTGCCCAAGAGGGCGGCTTCAGTTTCTGGAACAGCACCAATGGCGGTCAGAGCACAATTACGGCACCCCCAGGTGGCGCCGTCTATGTCCTTGGTCAGGACAGCGCCCAAGAAAACGACGCTTACATCACCCAGATGCTGACCGGCCTAGCCGTTGGCTCTACCTATAACGTGTCATTTGACTGGGCCGGCGTGCAGCTGCGTAGCGCCGATGGCAGTAACTGGAACGGCGCCACGGACGAGCGTTGGCAGGTGAACGAAGGCGGCACATACAACGGCTTCGGCAGCCAGTCGTTCACGGGCGGTACGACCCAGGTGACTAATGTAATCCAGGTCGCCAGCCATGGTTTCACTGGCTGGGAGCATGCCTCGTTCTCGTTCGTCGCGGGCGCGACCTCGGAGGCGTTCAACCTTCAGGCGCTCAGCACGTCCCAGGGACTTCCGCCGTTCGCCCTGCTGGCGAACCTTGACGTTTCGTCGGCGGTTCCCGAACCTGCTACCTGGGCGACGATGCTTGTCGGCCTGGGTGTGATCGGTGCTGTTGCCCGTCGCCGTCGTCAGGTGCTCGCCACCGCCTGAGGCTTGAACTGAGGTAAATGAAATCGGGCCGGGCCGGAAAGCTTTCCGTTCCGGCCCCTTTTCTATAGCCAATCTCGCACCGCTCGGAAGGCAATGAAAATCGATGCAAGGCTTGTTGACATCTCACCATCATCTGCTGCTGTACCTGACGCAGGTTGCTGCAGCATGCACTACGCTGGTGCTCATCATCGTGATCTTTGTGCCGCTTGAGCATTTTTTCGCGGTGCGCCAGGCCAAGCTGTTCTACAAGGGCTGGGCCACCAATCTGGGGTGGTATTTTATCAATGGTGTGGCAGCGACGGCCTTGCTCGGCCCACCCACCGTTCTGATCGCCTGGGGTATGCACGCGATCGTCCCCTCCGCGATACCGGATGCCTTGCAGATGCTGCCGCTGTGGCTGCGTATGATACTGGCGCTGGTCGTCGGCGAAATCGGCTTTTACTGGGGCCATCGCTGGACCCACGAGATACCCCTGCTGTGGCGGTTTCACGCCGTGCATCACAGCGCCGAGCATATGCATTTTCTGGTGAACGCGAGGGCGCATCCGCTCGACATGGTGTTCACGCGCCTCTGCGGCCTGCCGCTGCTCTATGCCACCGGCCTGGCGACGACCGTCGGGCCGCACCCGGCGCTGGTGCCCGCATTCGTGCTGCTGATTGGTTCGCTGTGGAGCTATTTTATCCACGCCAATGTCCGCTGGCGGTTCGGACTGCTGGAGGAAGTGCTGGCCAGCCCGGCCTTCCACCACTGGCACCATACTTACGACGACCACATCGATCGCAATTACGCGTCGATGGTGCCAGTCATGGACCGGCTGTTCGGAACCTTTTATCTGCCCCGCGCATGGCCCGAGCGCTATGGTACGGCAACGCCCATGCCCGATGCGCTGAGTGCCCAGTTGCTGGAACCATTCGCGTCGACCGCCAAGCCAGCGCCTGCCAATTAAAAGGCCCGCCGCGCTGTGGTGCGCGACGAGCCTTTATTTGTCCCCGGTAGCGGCTGGATCAGCGCCCGCCAGCGCTGCTCAGTCGGTGATAGAGGTTGGAAAACTTGATTGATTCAGGCGTGTCCTGAATTTCCTTGAGATAAAACAACACGGCTTCCTTCAACAGTTTGAAGTCTTCGTTGGACAGAACGGCGCGGGCAGGGGTTGGTTCAGCCATGTTCGGTTCTCCTCTTAAGCAGAAAATTGGTTTCCTGCTGCCGTCAGGCAGCAGGATGATTCCCCACTGCCGTCAGGCAGCAAACTGGTTCCCTGCTGCCGTCAGGCAGCAAACTGGTTCATGGTGTTATGCGCGCCGCCAGCCTTGAGCGCGGCTTCACCGGCGAAATATTCCTTGTGGTCGTCGCCGACATCGGAACCCGACATATTCTGATGCTTGACGCAGGCGATGCCCTGGCGGATTTCCTCGCGCTGGACGTGTTTGACATAGCCCAGCATACCCGCCTCGCCGAAATACTCGCGCGCAAGATTGTCGGTGGACAACGCAGCAGTGTGATACGTCGGCAGCGTGATGAGGTGGTGGAAGATGCCGGCCCGCGCCGCAGAATCGCGCTGGAAGGTGCGGATGCGCTCATCCGCC
Organism: Sphingomonadales bacterium; assembly: GCA_043740855.1. Classification (GTDB taxonomy): domain Bacteria; phylum Pseudomonadota; class Alphaproteobacteria; order Sphingomonadales; family Sphingomonadaceae; genus Novosphingobium. The sequence continues at coordinate 8,225 of JAYUBN010000164.1, forward strand.
TCGGCCCCCAGATCGGTGCCATCATAGTCCACGCTCATCAGCCTGGCGCGATCGTACGCTGCCAGGTCGCGACCTTCGCCCTGCCATGTATCATAGACCTGCTGACGGAAGTTGAGCGTCCAGTTGAAGCTGGGCGAGTTGTTGTAGGTCAGCTTTGCGTCGGGAACGACCGCGCGGATGCGATCGACCATGCCGGCGATCTGCTCGATGTTGGGCTTTTCGGTTTCGATCCACAACAGGTCGGCGCCGTTCTGCAAGCTGGTAATGCAATCGAGAACGCAACGATCGACGCCAGTGTCGGGGCGGAACTGGAACAGATTGCTGGGCAGACGCTTTGGCCGCAGCAGCTTGCCGTCGCGGTTGATGAGAACGTCGCCGGGGTTGCCTGCGCCCGAAACCTCGTCGCAGTCCAGAAACGCATTATATTGGTCGGCCAGGTCGCCCGGCTGACGGGTGAAGGCGATCTGCTTGGTCAAGCCAGCGCCCAGCGAGTCGGTGCGCGCGACGATCACGCCGTCGTCCACGCCCATTTCCATGAAGGCATAACGGCAGGCGCGGATTTTTGCCAAAAAGTCCTCATGCGGCACAGTGACCTTGCCGTCCTGGTGCCCACACTGCTTTTCATCGGAGACCTGGTTTTCGATCTGGAGCGCGCAGGCGCCCGCCTCGATCATTTTCTTGGCGAGCAGATATGTTGCCTCGGCGTTGCCGAAGCCTGCGTCGATGTCGGCGATGATCGGTACGACATGCGTTTCATAATTATCGATGGCGTGCTGGATCTTGGCGGCTTTGACCGCATCGCCGGCATCGCGTGCCGCATCCAGATCGCGGAACATCATACCCAGTTCGCGCGCGTCGGCCTGCTTGAGGAACGTATACAGCTCGGCGATCAACGCGGGGACACTGGTCTTTTCGTGCATGGACTGATCGGGCAGGGGGCCGAAGTCGCTGCGCAATGCGGCGATCATCCAGCCAGAGAGGTAGAGGTAACGGCCCTTGGTGGTCCCGAAATGCTTTTTGATCGCGATCAACTTTTGCTGGCCGATGAAGCCGTGCCAGCAGCCCAGCGACTGGGTGTATTGTGACGGGTCCCGATCGTAAGCGGCCATGTCGCGGCGCATGATGCCAGCGGTGTAGCGCGCAATGTCGAGGCCGGTCAGAAAACGGTTCTGCAGACGCATCCGGGCGACCGACTCGGCATTGATCGCGGTCCAGTTGTCGGCATTATTGCCGATGGTCTGACCTGCGTCAGCGATGGTCTGCATGTAGGTCATGGATTTGGCTCCTGAAAACGGTTTGGAGGAAACGCTCTGACGAAAACGGCTCGATGCATTGGCTCTAGGTTGCGTTGCAGCATTAATAAATGGCAGACTTAGTAGGATTGTAAAACTTTACATAAAAATCTTGTACAGTTGTCTAGACATGTCATGATCACGACATGAGCATCTCCCAGCCCCTCTATCTCGGCCCACGGTTAAAGCGTCTGCGCCGGGAACTGGGCCTTACCCAGCAGGCCATGGCGAACGATCTCGATATCTCGCCTTCGTACGTGGCGTTGATCGAGCGTAACCAGCGGCCCGTCACTGCCGAACTGCTTCTGCGGCTGGTGCGTAGCTACAAGCTGGAAATGAGCGATCTGGCGGTGAGCGAGGGGGCCGATCACGCCCGCCGCCTGAGCGAGGTGCTGCGCGATCCGATATTCGACGATATCGACCTGCCGGCGCTCGAAGTGGCTGATCTCGCGGCTTCATTCCCCGGCGTCAGCGAGGCGCTGCTGCGGCTTTATGGCGCCTACACGCGCGAGCAGGCAGCATTGGCCGATCGCGGCGATGACGCGGGCGCTAGTGGCCCTGACCCGGTGACAGAGACGCGGCGCTACCTGGCGGAAAGGCGCAACTTTTTTCCAGGGCTGGACGTCAGGGCAGAGGCGCTGGCCGCCGCGATTGGCGATCCGAGCGATGGGGCTGGGGACACCCGCGCCTATCTGGCCAAGCGGCACGGCATCCGCACGCGCGAATTGCCACCCGAAGTGATGATGGGCGCGATCCGGCGGTTCGATCGCCACAACCAGCAACTGCTGCTTGACGATACGCTGTCGCATTCGACCCAGGCGTTCCAGGTGGCGCTGCAAGTGGCCTACAGCGAATGCCGTGGCGACATCAGTGCCACAGTGCGCGACGCGCAACTATCCACGCTCACCGCGCAAAACCTGTTGCGCCGGACGCTGGCCGATTACCTCGCCGCCGCCATAATCATGCCTTATGACCGGTTTGCCCGCATCGTCGAGGAGCGCGGCTATGACATAGAGGCGATCGGCAGGGTGTTCGGCACCAGTTTTGAACAGACGACGCACCGCCTGACCACCTTGCACAAGCCGGGTGCCGAGCGGGTGCCATTCTTCTTCATCCGCGTCGATGCGGCGGGCAATGTTTCCAAGCGGCTTGACGGCGCGGGCTTTCCATTTGCGGCACATGGCGGCAGTTGCCCGTTGTGGAACGTCCATGCGGTGTTTGCCAGCCCACGCCGGATCGTGACGCAATGGCTGGAATTGCCCGATGGGCAGCGTTTTTTCTCGATCGCGCGCACGGTCTATTCGGGAGGCGGACGGCTCGACCGGCCAGTGGTGGAACGCGCCGTTGCGCTGGCCTGCGCCGCCGAACATGCGCCGAAACTGGCGTATGCGGCGGGTCTCGATCCGCGCCGCGTGGCGGCAACGCCAATCGGGGTGTCCTGCCGCCTGTGCCATCGCCCGGCATGCGCTGCCCGAGCGCATCCGCCGATCGGTCGCGAAATTCTGGCCGATGATTATCGGCGCGGGGCAGTGCCGTTCGGATTTGCCGAAAGCTGAGCGGTGGCGGGCCATGCCGGCACCAGCCTGGCGCGCCGGAACCTGTCCCTGCCAATCACGCCCCTACCCCCGCATCACCGTTGTCATCGACTCGCTGGTGACGGGATAGCCATGCCCGTCAGGGATGGTCAGCCAGCGCTCGCCGTTTTCTTCGATAGTGGCGGGGACGATCATTCTTACCGGATAGGCCAGCGCCTGCGCAGTCGCCTCGGCAAAGTTGCTGAACAGCGCCAGCCGGTCCAGATTACGGCGTGTGGGATAGATCACGCCGATCTCGCCTTGATCGGCCATGGCCAGGGCGTCGATGGCGCTGGCCCAGAACAGATGCGTGTTCTCCGTAAGATCTACCGTGATATCGACGGCCCCGGTGCCAAGATCAGCCAGATAGAATCGCGTGTCAAAACTGCCTTCGTGCATCGGACACCAGCGCGCGAACGGGACCAGCACGTGCGGCGCAAGCTGCCAGCCCATGTGCGCCAACACTGGCGCGAGGGCGCCCTCGGTCAGCAGGATTTTGCGGGCTTGTGCGGCTTGTGCGGCGGACACCGGGCGGTCGATACCAATGGCAAGCCCGGTTTCCTCCAGCGTTTCGCGAATGGCGGCAATGCGAGCCGCGCCTTCTTCGGGATCGCTGACGGTATCGCATTGTTCGGCAAGTTTGGCGGCCAGGTCGTGATCTGCCGGGTCAACGCGGCCGCCGGGAAATACCGCAGCACCACCGGCAAAGCGCATATTCTTGGCACGCTGCACCATCAGCAGTTCGGGCGGCTGGTCCGGCGCGGCATGACGGAAAATGACGACGGTGGCTGCCGGTTTGACATTTGGCGACGATAGGGGCTGTAGCTCGGGGGCAAAAGAATGGTTCATGCTATCCCTTTGCGACCGAATTGCGCGCTTGCAAGCGCTAATCGCGCCGTCAGGCTGAGCGGGCCAAGCCTTTCTCGCCCAGCAATTCACTGAGTTCACCGGCCTCGAACATCTCCGCCATGATGTCGCTGCCGCCCAAAAATTCGCCCTTGACGTAAAGCTGCGGGATAGTTGGCCATTCCGAGAAAGCCTTGATGCCGTGACGAATTTCACTGTCCTGCAACACATCCACGCTGTGGAAGTCGACATCGAGGTGGTTGAGAATTGCCACGGCCCGGCTGGAAAATCCGCACTGAGGAAACAGCGGCGTGCCTTTCAT
>JAYUBN010000165.1:0-12189 GCA_043740855.1 Sphingomonadales bacterium
GAGCGCAAGGGCATGACGCTGGTACCGCTGGCGGTTTATTTCAATTCACGCGGGCGTGCCAAGGTCGAACTGGCACTGGCCAAGGGCAAGAATGACGCGGACAAGCGGGCAACGACCAAGGACCGGGAATGGAAGCGGGATCAGGCCCGGATCATGAGGGAATACAAGTGAGCGGAGCTGGCAAATGAGCAGAGCCCGGGCCGGATTAGTCGTCTGGATGCAGGGTCATGTGCCGAATCGTGAACGGCTTGAGAATAATCGCTGGGTGCGACCCTTTGCCCATCATCTCCTGCGACCCGAACTGTGGCGTCTGACACGACGATCGGTGCCGCGTGGTGTCGCGCTGGGGCTGTTCGTGGGGGTGATGATCCCGCTGGCCCATTTTGTGGTGGCGGCCTTCATCGCGATCCTGATTCGCGCCAATATTCCGGCGGCAATGCTGGCGACTTTCATTGGTTTTCCGGTTATTTACGTTGGCTTGCTGGCGGCGGCGGCAAAGATCGGTGGCCTGCTGCTGCGTGTCGATACGATTACCGCCAGCGAACCGCTAACCCAGGCGATCGACGGCTCCGGGATCCATCGCGTTCTGGAGCATGGCATGCATTGGGCCCATTGGGCGGTTGGCAAGGGCCCCAGCGTCATTCTGGGGTTGTTCGTGATTGCAACGGCGTTGTCGCTGATGGGCTATCTGGGATCGAGCGTGTTCTGGCGCTGGTGGATCGGTCGCAAGCGGCGTCAGCGCACCGCCGGTGCCGCACCGCGCCGCGGCGTCGGCATGAGCGCGGAATGACATCTCGCAGCGACGGGCTTGGCACCAGCGGAGAGTTTGTCATGGAGCCGGCCCGAGCCCCCGTGCGCTCGCGTCTGAACGGGGCGGGGCTGGACTGGATGCTGGTGGCAGCGGCGTTTGCGGGCAGCCTGGGTCTGGTCTGGCTGGTAACCCGTCAGCCGCTGGTGGTAGCCGGCTTTGCGGGCGGCGCCGTATTGCTGGCGGCATTAGCCCGGGTCAGCGCCTTGCGTCAGGCGCCGGCCGTGCTGGCGGAGTTGGGCGATCCCGACTGGTCGGTGACGGTGGTGGCCATCGCGCGGCCGGATTGCGCGGTGGCGGTGACCGATCGCGCCGGACGACTGGTGTGCGCCAATGCCGTTTTTGACGCCTGGTTCGGCTCCGATCACGCACCGCCGCGCTTGCCCCTCGAACCGGTCTCGCTGGCCCGATTGACCAACGCCGCACGGGCCGCCTGGCGCGATGGCTCGGGCCGCGCCGAAGGGTTGCAGCGCAGCGCTGAAGCCCATGATCGATTTGCCGGCAGCAACTGGACCGCAGAGGCAGAGAGGGCTGGGCGCGGCGAGGATTTCCTGATTTGGCGACTGACCCCGCAAGCGGTCATCGACCCTGTGGCCGAGCTGGTGGGGTACCTCGATGGCAAGCTGGGCCGGGTTCTGGCTGCTGCCGGCTTTGCTGCCGCCATCGTCGATCCCGATGGCTTGATCCGCAGCGCTACGGGCGGTTTTGCCGAAAGAGCCACGGGCAACCCGCTGGCGGCGATGGCGGGGCAGGACTTCGTCGCGGCATTGGCGCAAGATGAAAACGACCGGCTTTACTGGGCGCGCGATGAGGTCCGCGCCGCGCCGGTGACGCTCTATTACCTGCCGCTGGCCGACCCGAATGACATGTTGTCGGCCGATCCCGGCCAGGGCGCCGACCTCGGCAGGATACCGTGTCCCGGTCCCGAGACCGCACCGTCGCTGATGCTGTTGATCGATGCGGGGACCGGGGTTGGCGGCGACACGAGGTCGTCGGCAGCGCCGCATCTTGAGGCGCTGCTGGGCCAACTGCCGCTGGGGCTGGCTATGGCCGATCGGGACGGACGGTTACTGTTCGCTAACGCCGCGTTCATGCGTGCCGCCGGCCGCGAGGGCCAGGCACCGCCGCTTTACCCTACCGATCTGGTGGTGCGCGAGGACAAATCGGCGATGGCCGATGCGGTGCGCCGATATGCGCAAGGATCGGCCAGCGCCGGCGATGTCGCGGTGCGGCTGGCGGCGCAACCAGACGAGCCGGTGTCGCTGAGTCTGGCCGGAGTGCGCGGACTGGGCGACGCTGCGGTGCTGCTTGGCCTGATCGATTCGACCGAGGAAACACGGCTCAAACGGCAAGTGGCACAAGCCACCAAGATGCAGGCGGTGGGGCAATTGGCGGGCGGCGTCGCCCATGATTTCAACAATCTGCTGACCGCGATCATCGGCACATGCGACCTGATGATGCTGCGCCACATGCCGGGTGATTCGGATTATGACGATATCCAGCAGATCCGGGCCAGTTCCAACCGCGCCGCCTCGCTGACCCGGCAATTGCTGGCCTTTTCGCGCCAGCAGACGTTGCGGCCCGAGGTGTTGCAATTGCCCGATGTTGTGTCGGAGATTTCCCAGATTCTCAAGCGCCTGATCGGCGAGAAAATCCAGCTGGTGGTGACCCATGATCGCAACCTGGGCCCGGTGCGCGCCGATCCCACGCAACTCGAACAGGTCATCGTCAATCTCGTGGTCAACGCGCGCGATGCCATCCAGGAGGATAGCCAGCGTCGTGGCGGCGACGGTAGCGGACGGCTTACCGTGGCGACGCGGCGGGTCAGCGTCGCCGACGTGCGCGCAATGCGCAGCGAATTCATCCCGGTGGCCGATTATACCGCGATGGTGGTGGAAGACAGCGGCGGTGGCATTCCCCCCGAGCATATCGGCAAGATATTCGAGCCGTTTTTCACTACCAAGGAACAGGGCAGGGGCACCGGTCTTGGGCTATCGACCGTGTATGGCATCATAAAACAGTCGGGCGGCTTCATCTTTGCCGATAGCCAGCCGGGCGAGGGCGCGCGTTTTTCCATCTATCTCCCGGTTTATCACGCCAGCGCGGCCGAGCTGGCGCCGGCCCGCACCCGCGAGGAACCGGCCAGTTGGGCCGGTGGTGGCGACATCCTGCTGGTGGAAGACGAGGACACGGTGCGGCTGGTTGCCGAACGCGCACTGACCCGCGCCGGCTACACGGTCACGCCTGCCCGCGACGGTGAGGAAGGGCTGGCAATCTTCACCGAGCGAGCCGAATCGGGTACGCCGATGTTCGATCTGGTCCTTAGCGACGTGGTCATGCCCGGTATGGATGGCCCGGCCATGATCCGCAAGATGCGCGAGAAAATGCCTGTTTTGCGGGTGCTGTTCATGTCGGGTCATGCCGAGGAACAACTGCGTCGCGAGCTCGATATTGAAAACGCCCAGTTCCTCGCGAAGCCGTTTTCGGTTCTGCAGATCAGCGCCAAAGTGGGACAGTTGCTGTCGGCGGTGCAATAAACCGCAGCAGATTTGCCGCATGGCGAAAAGAAATTATTGGAATATCCAATTATTTCAATAATTTATAATAAATTTTATCAAATTATTGTTCTGTTCTTGTTCTGGTGGAACAAAACAGATACAAGAGCGCCATTGACCTTTCGGGTCGTCAGTTTAGGCAAGGGGACGGACAATGGCTGCGCAGCTCAAGCTGATACAGGAAGGCAAGAATTTGACCAAGGGGGACATGGATCGCCAAAAGGCGCTGGAAGCGGCGCTGGCCCAGATCGAGCGTGCGTTCGGCAAAGGTTCGGCGATGAAGCTTGGCTCGAAAGAGACGATGCAGGTCGAGGTGATTTCGTCGGGCTCGCTGGGGCTCGACATTGCGCTGGGCGTAGGCGGATTGCCGCGTGGCCGGGTCATCGAGATCTACGGCCCGGAAAGCTCGGGCAAGACTACACTGGCCCTCCATGTCATTGCCGAAGCGCAGAAGGGGGGCGGTACCGCTGCCTTCATCGATGCCGAGCATGCACTCGATCCGGGTTATGCCAAGAAATTGGGCGTCAATATTGACGATTTGATCGTCTCGCAGCCCGACACGGGTGAGCAGGCGCTGGAAATCGTCGATACGCTGGTGCGTTCCAATGCCATTGATGTGCTGGTGATCGATTCCGTCGCGGCGCTTGTTCCCCGCGCTGAAATCGAAGGCGAAATGGGTGATAGTCATGTTGGCCTGCAGGCCAGGCTGATGTCGCAGAGCCTGCGCAAGCTGACCGGTTCGATCAGCCGCTCGCGCTGTATGGTGATCTTCATCAACCAGCTGCGCATGAAGATCGGCGTGATGTACGGCAATCCCGAGACGACCACGGGCGGCAATGCGCTGAAGTTCTACGCCAGCGTCCGCCTCGATATCCGCCGCACCGGGCAGATCAAGGATCGCGATGAAATCGTCGGCAATGCGACCCGCGTCAAGGTGGTGAAGAACAAGGTCGCGCCGCCGTTCAAGCAGGTCGAATTCGACATCATGTATGGCGAAGGCATCTCGAAGATCGGTGAAATCCTTGATCTTGGCGTCAAGGCCGGCCTCGTCGAAAAATCCGGTGCCTGGTACAGCTATGACTCGATCCGGATCGGTCAGGGCCGCGAAAACTCCAAGACTTATCTCAAGGCAAATCCTGAAGTTTGCGATCGTCTGGAGGCTGCCATTCGCGGCCAAACCGACGGTCTTGCCGGGGTGATGATGGCAGGTCCGGACGCGGACGACGACATCTGATATCCCAAGGAAGGATGTTCCCCCCCGGCATCCTTCGAATCCACGGAACCGGCGCGGTGCCCTTTTCCCGGTACCGCGCCGGTTCTGTTGCATTATCGCGCCGTTAATTTGCCGTAAGGTGAATGAAAAGCGGCTTGTGTCTTGTCGGGTCGGGCTGGCTGGCTTATCGGCCAAAGCATGACTTCGACTAACGAAATTCGCCGGTCTTTCCTGAGCTACTTTGGCTCGCATGGGCATGAAGTGGTGTCATCTGCGCCGTTGGTTCCTTACAACGATCCGACGCTGATGTTCACCAATGCGGGCATGGTCCCGTTCAAGAATGTCTTCACCGGCCTCGAAACCCGCGTCAGCCCCCGCGCCACGTCGTCGCAAAAATGCGTTCGCGCGGGCGGCAAGCACAACGATCTGGATAACGTTGGCTATACGGCACGACACCATACGTTTTTCGAGATGCTGGGAAATTTTTCTTTCGGCGACTACTTCAAGGAACAGGCGATCCTCCATGCCTGGAACTTGTTGACCCGCGAATGGTGCCTCCCGCCGGAAAATCTGCTGGTTACGATTTACCACAACGACGATGAGGCTTTCGCCTTGTGGAAGAAAATCGCCGGTTTGCCTGATGACAAAATCATCCGGATCGCCACCAAGGACAATTTCTGGTCGATGGGCGACACCGGCCCATGCGGGCCGTGCTCGGAAATTTTCTATGATCATGGCGCCAATATTCCCGGTGGCCCGCCAGGGTCGCCCGATGAAGATGGCGATCGCTTCATCGAAATCTGGAACCTGGTGTTCATGCAGTTCGAACAGCAGGCCGATGGGTCCCGCGAGGCCCTGCCCAAGCCTTCGATTGACACCGGCATGGGGCTCGAGCGCGTCGCCGCTGTGATGCAGGGTGTCCATGACAATTATGATACGGACATCTTCCGCGCTTTGATCGCCGCCTCGGAACTATTGACCGGGGTAAAGGCACAAGGCGAAACTCAGGCTAGCCACCGGGTGATTGCCGATCATTTGCGCTCGACCAGCTTTCTGCTGGCCGATGGTGTGCTGCCCGCCAACGAGGGCCGGGGCTATGTGCTGCGCCGAATCATGCGCCGCGCCATGCGTCACGCCCATTTGCTGGGTGCGCGGGACCCGTTGATGCATCGCCTGGTCCCGGCGCTGGTCGCCGAGATGGGCGCGGCCTATCCTGAATTGGGCCGCGCGCAATCGCTGATCGAGGATGTGCTGCTGCGCGAGGAGGCGCGGTTCCGCCAGACGCTGGTCAACGGTCTGAAGCTGCTGGATGAGACGACTGCGGAGTTCGGGTCAGGCAGCAGGCTGCCCGGCGAAACCGCCTTTCGGCTCTACGATACTTTTGGCTTTCCCTATGATCTGACCGAGGATGCGCTGCGCCCGCGCGGCATCACTGTCGACCGCGAAGGTTTCGACGCGGCCATGTCGCGGCAGAAGGCGGCAGCGCGTGCCGCCTGGAAAGGTTCGGGTGATGCCGCCGCCAGCGAAGTATGGTTCGACATCGCCGAGCGCGAAGGGGCCAGCGAATTTACCGGCTATAGTTCGACCAGCGGTGAAGGCGAGGTGGTGGCGCTGGTGCAGGGCGGGCGCGAAATCACTGTCGCGAGTGCGGGGGAAGAGGTCATCGTCCTTACCAATCAGACACCGTTTTACGGTGAAAGTGGCGGCCAGACCGGTGACGTTGGCATCATTTCAGGGGCGGAAGGGTTGCGGCTGGCTGTGCAAGATACGGCAAAGCCACTGGGCCGACTGCATGCTCATCTCGCCAAGGTAGAATCGGGCACGATTCGCGTGGGCGACAGTGTGCAGCTTGCGGTCGATGTTGCGCGGCGCGACGCGACACGCGCCAATCATTCGGCAACGCATTTGCTTCATGCAGCGCTGCGCCATCGGCTGGGCGGCCATGTCACGCAAAAAGGTTCGATGGTTTCCGCCGATCGCCTGCGGTTTGATTTTTCCCAGCCCATCGCGCTTAGCGCCGAAGATATCGCCGTCATCGAGGCCGAGGTGAACTCCGAAATTCGTGCCAACGCTGCGGTCGATACGCGGCTGATGACCCCCGATGATGCCATTGCGGCGGGCGCGATGGCGCTGTTCGGCGAAAAATATGGCGAGGAAGTGCGCGTGCTGAGCATGGGTCGCCACAGCTCAACAGTTTCTGGCGATGGCGGCCATTATTCGGTGGAATTGTGCGGCGGCACGCATGTCCATGCGCTGGGCGATATCGGCTTGCTGCGGATCATCTCGGAAAGCGCGGTCAGCTCCGGCGTCCGGCGCATCGAGGCGCTGACCGGCGAAGGTGCACGGCAATGGTTGGTGGGCCGGGAAGAGGCGTTGAAGGCAGCGGCGGCGCTGCTGCGCACCGCGCCTGACGACGTGGCAGCGCGCGTCGCCGCCTTGCTCGATGAACGCCGCAAGCTCGAACGCGAGCTGGCAGACGCAAAAAAGGCGTTGGCGCTTGGGGGGGCGTTTGGCGGGGCGCTCGGGGGGACACTGGGCAACGGTGGCGGTGCCGCAGCGCCGCAGACCGATGAGAAGGTGAACGGCGTCATTTTTTCCGGCCAGGTCATTGCGGGTCTGGATGCCAAGGAATTGCGCGGATTACTCGATCAGGCCAAACAGCGCATCGGTTCGGGCGTGGCGGCGATTTGCGCAGTCAACGAAGGCCGCGCGGCCTTTGCGGTGGCGGTGACCGATGATCTGAAGGACCGGTTCAGCGCGGTTGATCTGGTGCGCGCCGGTGTGGAAACGCTGGGCGGCAAAGGCGGCGGCGGACGGGCCGACATGGCGCAGGGCGGTGGTCCCGATGGTGCCAAGGCGACGGAAGCTATTGCGGCGGTGCGGGCGTTGCTGGCGGAGTAACAGCCACCGACGCTTTTCTGAGGCGCCCGATAAACCTGCAGGCCTGTACGTAAATCTTTGCCAGACCGTGCCGCGCCGCCGGGATGATCAGTCACGTGCAGTTCAAACGTCCAAATTCGCCACGTTCAGCGCGTTTTCCTGGATGAATTCGCGTCGGGGTTCCACGACATCGCCCATCAGCCGGGTGAATATCTCGTCCGTCACATCGGCGTCTTCCACCTTTACCTGCAGCAGCGCGCGATTATCGGGGTCGAGCGTGGTTTCCCACAACTGCTCGGCGTTCATCTCGCCCAGCCCCTTATATCGTGCGATCGACAAACCCTTGCGGCCGATGGCCAGTACCGCATCGAGCAGCTCGGATGGCCGGGTGATTCGGCCATCCTGCGCGGCGATGCGCGGCGCCGGAGCGGCATCGGTCTCGCCGGTTTCATCGCCGGGCTCGCTGTCCGCTTCAAGCGTTTCCTCGACGGCGCTGCTGACCTTCACCAGCCGCGCGGTTGCCGAATAGACATCAGCTTGTTCGCCTGCGAGCCTTGCCAGCTTGCGCGCTTCGGCACTCGTCAAAAAGCCCGCCTCGATGACGTGATGGTCGGTCACCCCGCGCCACAGCCGCTGCACCGTGACCGCGCCATCGCCGGTCATGGAGGCGGTCCACCTGGCCTCGCGGTCACCAGTGTCGAGCCACAGCGCGGTGCGTGCCAGCGCTGTCTCGCGACCGGCGCGGTCGAGATCCAGATCGAACACGCCCGACAACGCCAGCGCCTCAATGATCGCCGGGTCGTAGCGGCGGGTGACGAAGGCCATCAGTTTGCGCATCAGCTGGGCGTGATGCACCAAGGCTTGCAGCTCAGCGCCGCCACGTGCGCCACCGGCCGTCTCCAGCACGCGCCCGGCCAGTCCGGCCTCGACCAGATAGCGGTCGAGGGCGTCATTGTCCTTGAGATAGACCTCGCTCCGGCCCTTGTTGACCTTGTAAAGCGGCGGCTGGGCGATGAACAAATGCCCGCTGCGGATGATATCGGGCATCTGGCGGTGAAAGAAGGTCAGCAACAGCGTGCGGATATGCGCACCGTCGACATCGGCGTCGGTCATGATCACGATCTTGTGATAGCGCAGCTTGGCCAGGTCGAATTCCTCGCGGATGCCGGTGCCCATCGCCTGGATCAGCGTGCCCACTTCCTTGGAACCGATGATGCGATCAAAGCGCGCGCGTTCCACGTTCAGGATCTTGCCCTTCAGCGGCAGGATCGCCTGATATTTGCGGTCGCGGCCCTGTTTGGCCGAACCGCCTGCCGAGTCGCCTTCGACCAAAAACAGCTCGCATTTGGCGGGATCACGCTCCTGGCAATCGGCCAGTTTGCCGGGCAAGCTGGCAATATCCATCGCCCCCTTGCGCCGGGTCAATTCGCGCGCGCGTTTCGCCGCTTCGCGGGCGGCGGCGGCATCGATGATCTTGCCGACCACCGCTTTGGCATAGGCGGGGTTTTCCTCCAGCCATTCGACCAGCTTGTCGGCCATCAGGCTTTCCAGCGGCTGGCGCACTTCGGAGGACACCAGCTTGTCCTTGGTCTGGCTGGAAAACTTGGGGTCGGGCAGCTTGACCGAGACGATTGCGGTCAGCCCCTCGCGCATGTCCTCCCCGGTCAGGCTGACCTTTTCCTTCTTCATCTGGCCCGATTTCTCGGCATAATTGTTCAGCGTGCGGGTTAGCGCAGCCCGGAACGCGGCCAGGTGAGTGCCGCCGTCGCGTTGCGGGATGTTGTTCGTGAAACACAGCACGTTTTCGTAATAGCTGTCGTTCCATTCCAGCGCGACTTCGATGGCGACGCCTTCGCGCTCCGATGCGATGGCGATCGGCTCGGGCAGCAGCGGCACCTTGTTGCGGTCGAGATATTTGACGAAGGCGCCGATCCCGCCGACATAATAGAGATCGTGCTCCTTGATCTCCTCATGGCGCAGATCGCGCAGCATCACACGCACGCCCGAGTTGAGGAAGGCAAGCTCCCGGTAGCGGTGCTCGAGTTTGTCGAAATCAAATTCCAGCACGTTCTTGAACGTTTCGGTCGACGGGACGAAGGTTACGCGCGTGCCCTTCTTGCTCGCACCCTTGCCATCGGCCGGCGCCGGTCCGCGCAGCATGAGTGGCGCCACGGCATCGCCGTGCAAGAATTTCATCCAATGTTCTTCGCCGTCGCGCCAGATCGTCAGTTCCAGCCATTCCGACAGCGCGTTGACCACCGAGACGCCGACACCGTGCAGACCGCCTGATACCTTGTAGGCATTGTCATCCGAGGTATTTTCGAATTTTCCACCAGCGTGCAGCTGGGTCATGATGACCTCGGCTGCCGATACGCCTTCTCCCGCGTGAATCCCGGTGGGGATGCCGCGACCATTGTCTTCGACGCTGACCGAGCCATCGGGGTTCAATTCGATCAGGACCAGGTCACAATGCCCGGCCAAAGCTTCGTCTATGGCGTTGTCAGAAACCTCGAACACCATGTGGTGCAGTCCGGAACCGTCGTCGGTGTCGCCGATGTACATGCCGGGGCGTTTGCGCACCGCATCGAGGCCCTTCAGGACTTTGATCGAATCCGCGCCATAGCTGTTGGTATTGGGAATATTTTCGTTCGTACTGACCATGCCTAATCTATAGACATTGCTGCAGTTTTGCGAAACAGGTTTCGGCGAGTGTCCACAGCATTTGCGCGGGTTTTGCAATCGGCCATGAGGTTGGAGTGCAGGCTAGCGGGCGCCAAGTACTGCTAACCAGACCGGCACCCGCCACACCGATCTGCGATCCGAGTGACAAGTGCCGGGAGCCAGTTGGTCAGGAGGACAACGTAATCGCGAAGATAAGGCTGCTCAGGCCCAGAGCGGCGGCCATTGCGACGATTTGATATTTGCAGACGTACATGAAACTTGCCTCTTGCTGGTAACTCGACTTCGCAAATTGTGTATCTGCGAAGCCAGTTCGCTAACGCAAAATAGTGGACGGAACCTTAAATTGCACATGCAAAGCCCCGAAATGCAGTTGCGCAAAACGCAACTTAGAGCCGGATAGGCTGCAGTGCGGTTCAAACTGCCGCGATGCGCAAGCGGGTCCGACTGGACTCGCGGTGACCGCGCGCTTATCGGGCAAGAATGAGTTTACAGCCTTCAGAAACTATCCTGATCGTCGATTTCGGTAGCCAGGTCACCCAGCTGATCGCGCGGCGCGTGCGGGAAGCGGGCGCCTATTCCGAGATCGCCCCATATACCAGCGCAGCGGCCGCCTTTGCCCGGTTGCGACCAAGCGGAATTATCCTCTCGGGATCGCCAGCCTCGGTGCTCGACGATGATGCGCCGCTGATTCCCGCCGAAATTCTTGACAGCGGGTTGCCGATTCTGGGCATCTGCTACGGCCAGCAGGCGCTGATGCATCAACTGGGCGGACAGGTTTCTGGCGGAGATCTGGGTGAATTCGGGCGCGCCTTCATTGACATTTCGGCGAGCTGTTCGCTGTTCGCCGGTCTTTGGGCGGAAGGCGAAAAGCATCAGGTGTGGATGAGTCATGGCGACAAGGTCACTAGCCTGGCCCCCGGCTTCCGCGCTGTGGCCTCCAGTTCGGGCGCGCCATACGCTGTCATCGCCAATGACGAGCGGCGAATTTATGCGATGCAGTTCCATCCGGAGGTGGTTCACACCCCCGACGGCGGCAAGCTGCTGAGCAATTTCGTGCGACATGTCTGCGGCCTTGCCGGCGACTGGACCATGGCCGAATTTCGCAAGGCCAAGATCGCCGATATCCGCGCTCAGGTCGGTGATGGCAGAGTAATCTGCGGCTTGTCCGGCGGCGTCGATTCCGCCGTGGCGGCGGTGCTGATCCACGAGGCGCTGAAGGATACAGGCGGGGACCAGCTCACCTGCGTATTCGTCGATCACGGGCTGATGCGGCTGGGCGAAGCCGAGCAGGTGGTCAGCCTGTTTCGCGGCCACCACAACATCCCGCTGATCCATGTCGATGCCTCGACGCTATTCCTCAACGGGCTGGAGGGGCTGACCGACCCCGAGGCCAAGCGCAAATTCATCGGCAAGACCTTCATCGATGTGTTCGAGGCCGAGGCAAAGAAAATCGGCGGCGCCGCGTTCCTGGCGCAGGGGACGCTGTATCCTGACGTCATCGAAAGCGTCAGCTTCACCGGCGGACCGTCGGTGACCATCAAGAGCCACCATAATGTCGGCGGCCTGCCCGAGCGGATGAACATGCAGCTGGTCGAACCGCTGCGCGAGCTGTTCAAGGACGAGGTGCGCGAATTGGGCCGCGAGCTGGGCCTGCCCGAGATATTCGTCGGGCGGCATCCCTTTCCCGGACCGGGCCTGGCCATCCGCATTCCCGGCGAAGTGACGCGTGAGCGCTGCGACGTGCTGCGCAAGGCGGATGCGGTCTATCTCGAGGAAATTCGCAATGCCGGGCTCTACGACGCCATCTGGCAGGCTTTTGCGGTGCTGCTGCCGGTGAAGACGGTGGGCGTGATGGGGGACAGCCGCACGTATGATAACGTTTGCGCACTGCGCGCGGTCACCTCGACCGACGGCATGACTGCCGACATCTATCCGTTCGATGCCGCCTTCCTCAGCCGCGTCGCCACGCGCATCATCAACGAAGTGAAGGGCATCAACCGCGTCGTTTATGATTATACCTCCAAGCCGCCGGGCACGATCGAGTGGGAGTA
>JAYUBN010000166.1:0-32742 GCA_043740855.1 Sphingomonadales bacterium
GCTTGAAGATCTGATCTGGCGGTTGTTCCATGAAGACGATGTGCGCGTGACCCCCGCCGCCCAGTTAACCCGGGGATGCCGCTGCACCCCGGAATATTACCAGAGCATCCTGGTGCGGTTTCCAGATGAAGAGCGGGCGTCGATGCGAGGCGACGACGGGATGATTACTGTCGATTGTGCCTTCTGCTCGCGAAAGTTCCCGATCGCAGTTTAAGCCGCAGGCTAAAGACAACGGCGCCAGGGGCAGTGCCCTCGCGTTTCCGTTCTGGTCCTGAGGCGCGCAATGGCACTTTGGCGTGTCTCACTGCGAAGCGTATTTACAGCTTCCGGCGCCTGATTTCGCACCATGCCAATTTGCGCACCAGTCCAGCGTAACCGGGGTTTCGGGCGCTTGGTCCCAAGTCTATCGTACTAAATCTCAGCGATAATCAAAGAAAAGGGGCCGGATTTCTCCGGCCCCTCGTCAAGTCGATGGTTTCGAGCTTAGCTGCCCGAACCCGGACCGTATGTGATTTCCACACGACGATTTTGCAGTTCGCGCACACCGTCGGCAGTTGGCACACGCGGGCTGAGCTTGCCAAACGCTTGGCTGGAGATCGTCGAAGCGGCGATACCATGCGCAGTCAGGTAAGAGGTAACCGACTCGTTGCGGCGAGCCGAAAGACCCAGATTATACTTCTGCGTACCCGACAAGTCGGTGTAGCCGGCCAGCATGATCGGCACCGAACCGCAATTGCCATATGCCTGGACCGCGCTGTCGAGAATGGTCGCAGCTTCCGGCGTGATGTTCGACTTATCCCAGTCGAAGAACACGATGTACGGACCCTTGCTGCATACCACCGGCGGGGGAGGCGGCGGGGGAGGCGGCGGAGGCGGCGGGGGAGGCGGCGGCGGCGGCGGCGGCGGCGGGGCAACCGGTCCACCGAAATTATACGTCAATGTCGCCAGCAGTGAATGCGTCCTGACCTGGTCACGCAGCGCAATGCCACTGTCACTGACGAAGCGGTTCGCGTTCTGGGCCCGGAAGTAGCGATATTTCAGGCCGACATCCCAATGATCGGAGATCGGCATGCGTACGCCGGCGATCGCCTGCCAGGCGAAACCAGTCGAAGAACCGCTGATGTTGTCGGACATGATCGGGGTGCGCACTGCGGTCTGTACGCGCGCGACACCGACGCCACCGCCGATGAAGCCCTGCAGACCATTATCGGGTCCGAAATCGAGCAGGGCATTTTGCATGAAGGCGAGGACACGGGTGCTACCACCCAGAGCGCCCGGTCCAGCACTGAACTCATTGCCGTTGGCGTCGGTCAGGTGCTTCTTCATGACGCGACGATAGCTGGCTTCGGATTCAAGACGGAACTGGCCAAAATCGTAACCGACAGTACCGCCGACGTCATAGCCGGCCCTAGTCTTGAAGGTTTCAAGCGGAACGCTGCCCGTCTTGGGTGTGCTCTTGATATGTTGGTCTTCCATGATGGTGCCGCCGGCATCGCCTTCGACATACCATGATTTATCGCGCGCCAGCGCCGGAGTAGCCAGGACCGTAGAGGCCAGTGCCATCCCTATGATCAATTTCCGCATAAAAGGTTCCCCTTTGTTTGTATTCGTGGACAATAATCTTGGCCTTCAGGTTTAACGCCATCGCATGAGCCGTGCAACCTGCCATTTGCCAAGACTGTTGCAAAAATGCCACGTTTTCGCGGACTTCGTCGAATAAAATGCCACAAACAACGGTGAAAAAAGGCCGCTCCCCACCCCTGTCATCGCCAAATTGCGCCGCGCGCATCGCAATTGCAACGCTTCGACCGTTCCGCACATACCAATTTTGCCATCATTCGTCTGCGATGTCGGAATTGCTGGCGAACAGTGCTCTCGATAAAAATCAGTACCGGGTTTCCTGCATCCTGCCATAAGGCGGCGCCAGAATTCTCGAGGGGGCTTCATGCTGCGCCGACTATACGATTGGACGATCGCGAAGGCGGGAGATCGCCGCGCCGAATGGTGGCTGGGGCTGTTTGCTTTTCTTGAATCGAGCATGTTCCCCATCCCGCCGCATCCGCTGCTGGGGCTGATGTGCCTGGCAGAACCACGCAAGGCGGTGCGTTTCGCGGTT
Source organism: Sphingomonadales bacterium (assembly GCA_043740855.1). GTDB lineage: Bacteria > Pseudomonadota > Alphaproteobacteria > Sphingomonadales > Sphingomonadaceae > Novosphingobium. Next base: position 2,117 of record JAYUBN010000166.1, read on the forward strand.
ATTACCACGCTGGCCTCGGTTGCGGGCGGATTGGTCGGTTATGCCATCGGCCACTACGCGTTCCACGCGTTCGGCACGCCGCTGCTGGCAGCGCTGGGGCTGGCCAAGAGCTTTCCACGCATGGCCTGCATGCTGCGCGAAAATGCGTTCTGGATCATCATTTTCAAAGGGATGACGCCGATCCCGTTCAAGCTGGTGACGATTACTGCCGGGTTCATTGCAGTGCCGATTGCGCCGTTCCTGCTCGCCAGCGTCATTTCGCGCGGGACCGTGTTCATGTCGGTGGGCGTGCTGTTTCGCCTGTTCGGTGCACCGATCAAGGCGTGGATCGACCGTTATCTGGGCTGGGCGGTCGGCGGATTTCTGGCGCTGGTGCTGGCAGGGTTCCTGGCGGTCACGCTGCTGGGCAGCCATCGCCAATCCGACTGCGTTGCGATCACTACGCCAGCCCGCGCAACCTGACCGAGCGCACTCTTTCTGCACCGCGGGTCTTTATTTTCGAGTGATTTAACGACAAAAACCGGTACCCACTTTTTGTCATCACGCTTTAGGCAAAGCCCATGCTCCGCCTCACCGAACTACGCCTGCCGCTCGACCATGCCGCCCAAGACGTGCCGCCCGCGATTTGTGCCGCGCTGGGTATTGCAGCCGCGCGACTGGAGCGCTGGACCATCGTCAAGCGCGGCAATGATGCACGGCGCAAGAGCGCGATCCAACTGGTTTACGCGGTTGATGTCGCGGTGTCAGACGAGGGCGAAGTGCTGGCGCGAATGGCGGGCGGCGCCAACCTGCGCGTGACGCCGGACACTGCCTATAATTTCCCCACCCACGCACCCGCCGGGCATAACGGCTTGCGCCCGGTGGTCATCGGGGCGGGGCCGTGTGGACTGTTGGCCGCGCTGGTGCTGGCGCAGATGGGTTTCCGGCCGATCATCATCGAACGCGGGCGGGCGGTCCGGGAACGGACGCGCGATACCTGGGGCTTGTGGCGGCGCGGCGTGCTCGATCCTGAATCCAACGCGCAGTTCGGCGAGGGCGGCGCGGGCACGTTTTCCGACGGCAAGCTGTACAGCCGGATCAAGGATCCGCGCCATCTCGGCCGCAAAGTGCTGATGGAATTCGTCAAGGCGGGGGCACCGCCCGAAATCATGACCGAAGCCCACCCGCATATCGGCACGTTCCGCCTCGTCACCATGGTCATGAGCATTCGCGAGGCCATCGAAAAGCTGGGCGGCGAATATCGCTTCAGCACGCGGGTGGACGATTTCGATATCTCCCAGAGCGCCGATGGCAGCCGCCGATTGCGCGGGCTGCACCTGTCGACGGGCGAATTCCTGCCCGCCGAACAGGTCATCCTGGCGGTCGGGCACAGTGCGCGCGACACTTTCCATCAACTGCATGCACGGGGGGTGTATTGCGAAGCCAAGCCCTTTTCGATCGGCGTGCGGATCGAGCACCCGCAAGGCTGGATCGACAAAGCTCGTTATGGCCCGGCGGCCGGGCATCCAATCCTGGGGCCAGCTGCTTATTCGCTGTCACACAGCGCCGCCAATGGCCGCACCGCTTACAGTTTTTGCATGTGTCCGGGCGGCAAAGTGGTCGCAGCGACCTCGGAGGCCGGGCGCGTCGCGACTAATGGAATGAGCCAGTATTCGCGCGCCGAATTCAATGCCAATTCGGGTATCGTTGTCGATATCAGCCCAGAGCGGGACTATCCCGGCGGCCCGCTTGCAGGGATCGCTTTCCAGCGCCATTGGGAGGAACAGGCTTTTGTCGCGGGCGGCGCGAATTACAATGCGCCCGGGCAGACGGTCGGCGATTTTCTGGCGGACCGACCATCGACAAGTTTCGGTACGGTGACGCCATCCTACCAGCCGGGAGTTCGTCCCACCGATCTGGCGCAGTGCCTGCCCGATTACGTGACCGTGGCGATCCGCGAAGCGCTGCCTGCCTTTGGCCGCCTGATCCCCGGCTATGACCATTCCGACGTAGTGATGACCGGCGTTGAAACCCGGACCTCCTCGCCGCTCCGGATCACGCGAGGGCGCGATTTCCAGAGCCTCAACACCGCCGGGCTTTATCCGGCGGGGGAAGGTGCGGGTTATGCCGGCGGCATCCTGTCGGCGGCGGTCGATGGTATCCGCGTGGCCGAGGCGCTGGCCTTGCAGATCACCAGTGGATGAGTGATTATGACGCCATCGTGCTGGGGGCGGGTGCGGCAGGCTTGATGTGCGCCGCCACCGCTGGCCAGCGCGGGCGGCGCGTGCTGCTGCTCGACCATGCCGAGCAGCCCGGCAAAAAAATCCTGATCTCGGGTGGCGGCCGTTGCAATTTCACCAATCTACACACCGCGCCCGACCGCTTTCTCTCGCAAAATCGGCATTTCGCGAAATCTGCGCTTGGACGCTACACCGCTCAGGATTTTCTGGCGCTGGTCGAGGCGCATGGCATCGCTTGGCATGAAAAGGCGCTAGGCCAATTGTTCTGCGATGGCTCAGCGCGCCAGATCGTGGTGCTGTTGCAGGCGGAATGTGCCAAAGGGGGCGTAGCATTGCATTGCGGTGATGGCATTGGCGAGGTGACGCACACCGATGGGCTATACCGGGTGGCGTATGGCCCGCATCACGCTACTGCGCCCGCGCTGGTCATTGCCACCGGCGGGCCATCAATTCCCAAAATGGGCGCGAGCGGGTTTGCCTATGATCTCGCCCGGCGCTTCGGCCTCAAGGTGGTCGAGCCGCGCCCGGCGCTGGTGCCGCTGACGCTGGGCGGAGACGAGGTACTGTTCCGCGAATTGTCTGGCGTGGCGGCCGAGGTGATCGCCTCCTGCGGCAAGGTGGCCTTTCGCGAAGCGGCGTTGTTCACCCATCGCGGCCTGTCCGGCCCGGCAATCCTGCAAATCTCGAGCTATTGGCGGCGCGGCGAGGCGATTGCCATCCGCTTCAACCCCGATGCACCGCGCGGCTGGTTATTGGCGGCCAAACAGGCCCGCCCGCGCGTTGCGCTACGCAAACTGGTCGCTGAAACGCTGCCCGACCGGCTGGCCGCCACACTGTGCGACCAGCTGCGACTTGACGGCGAGGTCGGTACGATCACCGACAAGACCCTCACCGCCATTGAAGCTCGCCTCGCCGATTGGCGTTTCACGCCCAACGGCAGCGAGGGCTTTGCCAAGGCCGAAGTAACCGCCGGCGGCATCAGCACCGCCGAACTGTCGTCCAAAACCATGGAATCGAGCCGGGTATCCGGCCTTTATGCGATTGGCGAGGCGGTGGATGTCACCGGCTGGCTGGGCGGGTATAATTTCCAATGGGCATGGGCCAGCGGACGGGCGGCAGGGCAGGCAATTTAAAGCTTATGCGAAATCCCGCTGATATTGCCCCCTGAAAATAGCTCCCGGAGGTTTTTACTGCTGCCTGCGGGACTTTGTTGGACCGTTCAAACAATGACCATGGCCCCTTTGCCGCTCATCCTCGCCAGCGAACGGCAATTGGTACAGAACGGTGGGCACTGGCGGTAGCATGTGATCATATCAAAACGGCTTAACCACTACCAGAATCACGATCACCGCTGCCGCAAGACCCGGAACTTCGTTCAGCAGACGCAATTTCTTGCCGGTCAGCCGCCGCTCACCGCGCGCCAAACCCTGGGCATAGCGCGCCAGCCAGACGTGGTAAAAGGTCAGCCCCAGCACTGCTGCCAGTTTAAGATGGAACCACGGTTGGGCAAAAGCGCCGATTGTCACTGCCAGCGACAAGCCCAAAATCCAGACGATCACCAGCGCTGGCCACAGGATAATCTTGAGCAATTTGCGCTCGCGATCGATCCATAGCGCGTTTTCTGGTGAATCTGGCGCGCATTCCTGATGGTATACAAAATAGCGGGGCAGCATGAACAGCCCGGCCATCCAGAATATGACAAAAATGACATGGCCGGACTTGAGCCACAAATAGGTCATCGATAGCACCCACATCATATCAGTAACTTAATTCCGCCAGCCCCGCACTGTGTCGAGCAATTGCTCAACATGCGCGATCGGGGTGAATTGGCCAATGCCGTGACCGAGATTAAAGATATGCGGACGATCGGCGAAAGCTTCAAGGATGGCATGGGCCTGTCGATCAAGTTCCGCACCGCCGGCAAGCAGCAGCAGCGGATCGAGATTACCTTGCACGGGCAAGCCTGCGGGCAATATAGACGCCGCCCATAGCGGGTCGATTGTTTCATCCAACGCGATACCATCAACCCCGGTTTCACGGGCATAGGCCGGCAATTTCTCACCGGCGCCTTTCGGAAAACCGATCACCGGGACGTTCGGAAATTGCGCTTTGAGCGCAGCGACGATGGCGGCATTGGGCGCGATGACCCAGCGCGTAAATTCCGCCGGCGCCAGTGTTCCGGCCCAGCTGTCAAACAACTGTATGGCCTCTGCCCCGGCCGAAATCTGGCCAACCAGATAATGGATCGTTACCTCGACGATGGCATCGATGATCGCCTGAAAGGCCACCGGATCACGATAAGCCATCGCCCGCGCTTCATGCTGGTCGCGGCTGCCTTGCCCGGCGACCATGTAGGTGGCCACCGTCCACGGGCTGCCAGCAAAGCCCAGTAGCGTGCACTGGGGATCCAATCCGGCCCGCACCCTGGCAACGGTAGCGTAGATTGGCGCAAGACGCTCTGGCACGGCCTCCAGGCTGACCAGCGTGGCATCCACCAGCCGTGGTGACAGTTGCGGACCTTCGCCGGCCAGGAACTGCAGATCCTGGCCCATGGCATAAGGCACGATCAGGATGTCGGAAAACAGGATCGCACCATCAAAGCCGAACCGCCGGATGGGCTGCAAGGTGATTTCGGCGGCGGCAATCTCGTCATAGACCAACGCCAGAAACCCGCCTTTTTCTGCCCGTAACGCGCGATATTCGGGAAGATAACGGCCAGCCTGGCGCATCAACCAGATTGGTCGCCGGACACTATTTTCGCCGCGCAGGGTGTCAAGCAGCAGGCCGGGCATCGGGTTGGTCCTTTTCAAACAACTATTTAGAATCTTAAAGGATGGTGGTGGTAGTTGTGCTGTGGATAGCGCGGGTTGCATCGCCTTGCCCGATTTGTGCCGGGCTGAACAGGTCAAACGGGCAGACGAATCGTGACAGAGTCGCGTCAAGCGCAGACTGTCCGCGCTATCCCCAGCCTGTGGACGGGTTTGTCCACTTGTCCAAAAACAGCAGATTGCTTCGCCGTCAGTGGGTAGCGATTTTGGGGATAAAGTTGTCACCGCGGCTCTCCCGTGGTTTATGCCCAGCTTCTCCACAACTCCGCCTTGCCCACAGCCTGCTCGAAAGCGCCGAAGACCGGATATGACCCGTTTGCATCTGCATCTTTTGTCGGATTCGACCGGCGAAACCCTGGAGATGATCGCCAAGGGGGCGCTGTCGCAATTCGACGATGCAGATGTCATCCGCCATTTCTGGCCGATGGTCCGTTCGCAGCAGCATCTTGACCGGATTCTTGCCGAAATCGCGGCCAATCCGGGGCTCGTGCTGTTTACCATGGTCAGCCATGAAATCCGCGGAATGCTGGAGGATCGCTGCCGCGCCATGGGCTTGCCCGCGGTGCCTGCGCTCGATGCGGTGCTGGGCGCGCTGGAGGATATGCTCGGCCAGCAGGCGAAGGCCCGGCCGGGGCGTCAGCATGCACTCGATGCTGCTTATTTCGCGAGGGTCGAGGCGATCCAGTTCACTATCGCCCATGACGACGGCGTCGGTTGGGAGGATTGGGAAGCGGCGGATATCGTTCTGGCCGGGGTCTCGCGCAGTTCCAAGACGCCGACCAGCATTTACCTCGCCAACCGCGGGTACAGGGTCGCCAATATTCCGATCGTTGTCGAAAGTCCGCCGCCGACAGCGCTGTACGGCCTGCGCTCGCCGCTGGTGGTCGGGTTGACCACTGCGCCCGAGCGGCTGATTCAGGTCCGGCGCAATCGGCTGCTGACCTTGAACCAGACGCCCGACACTGCCTATGTCGATGTCACGCGCGTCAACAGTGAAGTGCAATATGCCCGGCGGATGTTTGCTGACAACGGCTGGCCCGTGATCGATGTCACGCGCCGGTCGATCGAGGAAACCGCCGCCGCCATTATAAATCTCCTCCAGGAGCGCAGGCCAGCGACCGGCGATCATTTTTCGGGAACGAAGCCGATTTGAATCTTATGCCCCAAACTATCCCCACACTTGTCCCGCCATCGCCCAAGCTTGTCCTGGCATCCCAAAGCGCCTCGCGCCGGGCCATGCTGGATGCGGCAGGTGTACCGCATGACGCTTGCCCCGCCGACATCGATGAGCGGGCAATCGAGGCAGGCATGGCCGATCTTGCGCCGGGCGAGGTCGCGCTGGCGCTGGCCCGCGCCAAGGCCGCTGTTGTTGCGCAAGCGCAGCCGGGGCGGGTCGTGCTGGGTAGTGACTCGCTGGTGGTTGTCGGCGGGCGTCGCTTTGCCAAGCCCGGTTCGCGTGACGAGGCGGCGAGCCATCTGCGCTGGTTCTCGGGCCGCGAGATGGAACTGCACAGTGCGGCCGCGCTGCTGTGTGATGCGGTCGTGTTGTGGCAATTCGCCGACCGCGCGGTATTACAGGTGCGCGCCCTGTCGCCGGCGTTCATTGCGGATTATCTCGACGCCGAATGGCCGCAAGTGGCGGGCTGTGTCGGCGTGTTTCGGATCGAGGCCATGGGGGCGCAATTGTTCGAAAATATTACCGGCAGCCACTTCACCGTACTGGGGATGCCACTGCTGCCGGTGCTGGGGGCATTGCGCGATCTTGGTATGCTGGCAGCATGACGCGTTGCTTTGCCGAAGTCATCGGCGATCCGGTGGCCCAGTCGAAATCGCCATTGATTCACAATTTCTGGCTGGAAAAGTTGGGGATCGCAGGCGAGTATCACACCCGCCATGTCCGCCCGGCCGATTTGGCGGAGTATTTGGCAAGTCGGCGCGACGATGAATTGTGGCGCGGCTGCAATGTGACGATGCCTCACAAACAGGCTGTCCTGGCGCTGCTGGCCGAGCCGGGGTCAGTCGTCGGGGAGCGGGATGCGCGGCGTATCGGCGCGGTGAATACGGTGGTTCGCCGAGACAGTAGCCTCCACGGCTTGAACACCGACTATGCGGGTTTTTTCGAGCCATTAGCGCTGCGCGGGTTTGCCTTCGCGTTGCAGCAACGGGCCCTGATCCTGGGCAATGGCGGCGCAGCCCGGGCCATTCTTGTCCGCCTTGACGATGCTCGCGCGACCTCCATTCAGCCGGGACAAGACAGCGCGGGCGCGATTGCCCTGGCAGTACGCGAGTTCGCGAAAGGCGAGGCGCTGCTGCGCGACCTGACGCCGGGCAAGCATCATATCGTCGTCGATCTTGCACGAATGGCGATGCCCGCCGCCGGCGCTGCGCCGCGTTACGATCTGGTGGTCAATGCCAGCCCGCTTGGCATGACCGGGCAGCCGCCGCTGAACTTCGACCTGTCGCATGTTGCCCCCGGCGGTATCGTTTACGACATCGTCTATTCACCGCTGGAAACACCACTGCTCGCGGCTGCGCGGGCGCGCGGGCTGGTTGCGGTGGACGGGCTGACCATGCTGATCGGGCAGGCGGCAGTGGCCTTTCGATTATTCTTTGGCGCGGACCCGCCGCGCGACGATGATGAAGAACTGCGGCGTATGCTCACCGCATGACCGCAAAACCCTTCATCCTCGGCCTGACCGGTTCGATTGGCATGGGTAAATCCGCAGTGGCGGCGATGTTTCGCGCATTGGCCGTGCCTGTGTTTGACGCGGATGCCGAAGTGCACCTGCTCCAGGGACCGGACGGCGCGCTGCTGCCCGCAATTGAAGCGGCCTTCCCCGGGTCCACCGGGCCCGGCGGTGTCGATCGCGCTAAACTGGGTGCCGCCGTGTTCGGCCATCCCGAGGCGCTTGCCCGGCTCGAAGCTATTGTCCACCCCGCCGTAGCGGTGGTTCGTGCCAGATTTTTGCAAAGTCACGCCGACGCCCCGCTGATCGTTTTCGATATTCCGCTGCTGTACGAAAAAGGCGGCTGGCAACACGTCGATGGCGTCGCGGTCGTCTCTGCAACCGCTGCCGCCCAACGCCAACGCGTGCTGGCCAGGCATGGAATGACCGTGGAAAAATTCGAGGCGATCCTGGGGTTGCAAGTGCCCGATGCGGAAAAGCGCGCACGTGCGGATTTTGTGGTGAATACCGGGACATCGCTGGAGGACACTACGACGGCGGTTTGCGAACTTGTCGAGCGGTTGAAAAGGTAAGGTTCGAGGGGAAAATCCCTCGAGCTCCCTGTCATTTTGCGTTGCGGCTTATCTCGTCGTGGTCGCGCCTTGCCGTGAAACGGCGATAAAGCCTGCGGCGCTCAGGGATCGCGCTATGACGAGATAAGGCGCAACGCAAAATGACGGGTTTTGGGGCCTCTGGTCCCAGAACCTGCGATTCTGCAACCCTGTCTCAAAACGAAACCCTGCGATTTCGCTATTGCGTCGCGCCACCATGGGGTGAATATCAATGGCTATGCGTGAGATCATTTTTGACACCGAGACGACTGGTCTGGACCCCCAGAATGGTGATCGCATGGTGGAAATCGGTTGTATCGAGATGGTCAACCGCGTGACGACCGGGGCGACATTCCAAGCCTATTTCAATCCTGAGCGCGACATGCCGTCGGCGGCCGAGGCGGTGCATGGCTTGTCCCAGGTTTTCCTGTCGGATAAACCGCGTTTTCGCGAGCGTGCCGGCGAATTGCTGGCGTTTCTGGGTGAAGCGCCGCTGGTTGCCCATAATGCCAGTTTCGATTTTGGCTTTCTCAACAAGGAGCTGGCGATTTGCGGCATGGCGCCGGTGTGCAAGAGCCGGATGGTCGACACGGTGGCGCTGGCACGGGTGCGTCATCCGGGCGCCAAGCTGTCGCTCGATGCCTTGTGTACGCGTTATGGCATAGATCGCAGCCATCGCACGCGGCACGGCGCGCTGCTGGATTCCGAACTGCTGGCGCAGGTCTATGTCGAATTGACCGGCGGGCGCCAGATCGGGCTTGAACTGGCGGCGGATCGCAGCCCGGCATCTTTGCCCAATACGGTCGGGACGGCGCGCGCCAGGCCGTTTCGTGCCGCGCGGGCGTTTGTTGCCAGCGACGCGGAGTTGATCGCTCATGCCGCGTTTTTGGAAACGGTCAGCAATCCGTTGTGGAACAGTTAAACGCTGCCGGCTAGAACGGCCGGAGCAAAGATGGAGTAGCGCCGATCTGAACATTTTTTGCACTTTTTTGAACATCATCGTTGGCTGATTGTTACCGGATCAAAGGAGTACCCGACCATGGACATTCGCATTTCAGGCCACCAGATTGACACCGGTGAAGCGCTGCGCAGCCATGCGGAAGAGCGATTGGCGACAATCGTGGAGAAGCATTTCAGTCGGGCGCTGTCCTCGGTCGTCACCTTCGGCAAGGCGCCGGCGGGCTTTTTCCGCTGCGATATCATTACCCATGTCCGCCATGGGCTGATCCTGAAAGCCGCCGGGCTGGCGGGCGATGCGCACCAGGCGCTGGACCAGGCTGCGGAAAAGATCGACACTCAATTGCGGCGGCATCACCGGCGCCTCAAGGATCATCACGATCAGGGCTTTCATGGCGGGCGCGATGACGATGCGTCCTATATCATCTTTGCCGAGGCTGAACCCGATGCCGAGGAAATTTCGCATGACGCGCCGTTGGTCATTGCCGAAATGCGCGTCGATGTGCCCGAGGCAACGGTGTCCAATGCTGTCGTCATGCTTGATTTGCGCAAGACCAACGCGTTGCTTTTCAAAAATGCTGGCACCGGCAGGCATAATATGGTCTATCGGCGTGGCGACGGTTCGATCGGCTGGGTCGAACCAGCTTGAAACGAGTGGCTGCCGCTCGTCAGGAATAACTTGAATTTCGGGATCTACTGGACCATCCGGCGCATGACGGCACTGGATGCTCCAGGGGGGCGCGCAAACGGCCAGGTGCGCGCGATAACAGGCGATTTGACGATTTGCGATGACGGCGCTTTTTACACTCCTGCCTGAAGCGGTTGGCACCATCTGTGTAGATGGCAAGGCTGCTATCATTGATCACCTGGCTACGCGTTTCGCCAGCGTTTATGGGCTTGATCGCGCTACCGTGTTTGCGGGCATCGAACAGCGGGAAAAGCTTGGAAGTACCGGTTTCGGTCGAGGCGTAGCCATTCCCCATGCCCGCCTAGCCAACCTCGTTGTGCCGGTCGCAGTTTTTCTACGCCTGAAGTCGCCGGTCGTTTTTGACGCGGCCGATGATATGCCGGTCGATCTGGTGTTCGGCCTGCTTTCACCAGAACAGGCCGGTGCCGCTCATCTGCACGCTCTGGCGGCGATTTCGCGGATGATGCGCGATGATCGCATGCATTTGGCGTTGAGCGAGGCGCTGAGCGATGAGGCACTGTACGGCCTGTTGTCCAATGTTATCGACCTTGACGCCGCCTGAGTTAAAGCGGGCCGGCGCCGCCCCAAAGGCTTCTGTCGCGGGTGCTGCACCCGCTGCAGGTGCGCAGTTGCACTGGCGAGCGTTGGAAAGCCTGTATAGTTCTGCGCCGATCAACCACCTGTTCCGTTCGGAGCTGATGATCGCCGGCGAGGGCCAGTCCCGGATCGCGTTCGACGTCGATGAAAGCTGTTTCCACGCCGCCGGCGCGGCGCATGGCACAATCTATTTCAAAATGCTCGACGACGCCGCGTTTTACGCCGCCAATACCCTGGTATCCGACCGGTTCCTGCTGACCACATCGTTCAACCTGCACTTTGCCCGGCCCATCAGGGCCGGCCGGGTCTATGCCGAGGGCCGATGGATCAGTGGCCGACGCCGCGTGCTGGTCGCCGAAGCGCGGTTGATCGACGGCGATGAGGAGGAAGTCGGGCGCGGTACCGGCACCTTCATGCGTTCGCACATCGCCCTGTCGGGGCTAGATGGTTACGCCCGCACCTTTACGCCATGACGGTCTGGTTGTTTTGGCGGGCCGCCGGGGCAGGGCGTAAAGCGGTCATTGGTCAGTGACCGACAGACTGCCCGCCGCGCTGGAGGTTTCCGCGCTCACCCGGCAAGTAGCCGCCGCCGGGGGCTTTGCGATGGTACTGGCCAAGGGTAATCCCGACTCAGGCGCAATCCTGGTCGTCATTATGACCAACGGCGCCAATTCACGGCTTTACGAGCGCATGCCGCAGGCTGACGGTGACCGTATCTGGCATCTGACCAAACGGGAGGACGCGCTCAACCCTCAGGATTTGTCAAATTATCTGATTCGCCGCCGCGCGCAGGATGATGATTTATGGATAATCGAACTGGACGTCCCGCATGGGGAACGGTTCATCGGGATAACAGTCCCGAAAGATTGACATGCTGCACTGCGTCATAAAAGGAGTGGCTCAACAAATGCGCAGGCAGCCCAATCGACGATCCGGTCGATAGGCAAGCACGCAGCCGGGGGGCAGCCGGCAGGCTTTTGAGGTGATTTTGGAGCTCGATTTTGAGCTTGTCTTTCGCCCGGCCTGCGTCAGGTGCGTCCACCGCTCTAGAAATTGAGCGCATGAATCGAATATTGAACAGAGCCAGTATAATTTCACTGGCTGCAACCTTACTGGTAACGTTGTTGGGGACTTCCAGTTCCAGCGCCGCTGCCGAGCATACCGTAGCCTCCCCATTTGCAGGCGATTTCAGCGCCGTCATTCCAGCCGCCACGCAGCTGGGCACTGATGTTCGCTCGGCCAGCGTCGTTAATGACGCTGCAAAGCCTTTACTGGCCCAGCCTTTGCAGACCCAGCCTTTGCCAGTACCCGCCGCCAACGTCCCGGTGGCCGTCGCCGCCTCTTCGCTCGAACAGCTTGTCGCAACCCGCGACGATGCCGGTGAGTTGACCGGCGAGCTGAAATGCCTGGCTGGTGCAATCTATTTCGAAGCCCGCAGCGAATCGCTGGAAGGCCAGCTAGCCGTGGGTCGGGTCATTATAGCACGCGCCCGATCGGGCCGCTTTCCCGCCAGCTATTGCGGCGTGGTCTATCAGACCGCGCAATTCTCTTTCATGCACGGCCAAGCGATGCCCAGCGTCAATGCGCAGTCGCCGCTGTGGCAAAAGGCCGTGGCCATGGCCAGGATTGCCGATGCCGGCAGCTGGCAGAGCCCCGCCGAGGGCGCGTTGTTCTTTCACGCTGCCCGGATAGCCACGAACTGGCGGATGACGCGGGTCGCCCAGATCGACCATCACATTTTTTATCGGTGAGATCGCCTGATAGGCGATACTGACTGCCAGCTGCCCATCATTGCGTTGCCATATAGGCATCGATCCGGGTCAGATGTGCAGTGATCGCGTCGGGGGCCAAAAAGGAACCGGTAAAACTGTTCCGCGCCAGCGTGGCGATTTGCGCCTTGCTCAGTCCGCGCCCCCGCGCCACCGCCGCGTAGTTATCGGCAATGTAACCGCCGAAATAGGCCGGATCGTCGCTATTGACCGTCGCGCGCAGCCCCAGCTCCAACATGCGGTCGATGGGATGCGCGGCGATGGTTTCGACCACGCACAACTTGACGTTGGACAGCGGGCAAACGGTCAGCACCATGTTTTCGCGCACCAGCCGGTCCACCAGCGCGGTATCCTCCAGCGCGCGATTGCCGTGATCGATGCGATCGACGTTCAGCACGTCGATCGCTTGCCATACATAACTGGGCGGCCCTTCTTCGCCGGCATGGGCGACACGGGCCAGCCCCTTGGCGGCGGCTGCCGCGAACACGCGGGCGAATTTTTCGGGCGGATGGCCCAGTTCGGACGAATCGAGCCCGACTGCCGTAATCCCATCCAGCCAAGGCTCCGCCAAAGCCAGCGTCGCGAAGGCGTCTTCCTCACTCAAATGGCGCAAAAAACACAGGATCAATCGGCTGGTCAAGCCCAGGCTGTGCTCGGCCTCGCGCATAGCCGCCGACAAGCCTGTGATGGCCACTGCAAAAGGAATGCCGCGGGCGGTGTGGCTTTGCGGGTCGAACATGATTTCGGCATGAACCACACCGTCTGCTGCCACGCGGGTAAAATAGGCGAGCGCCAGATCGAAAAAGTCCTGTTGGGTTTGCAACACCTCGGTGCCAGCGTAATAGATGTCGAGAAAGTCCTGGAGATTGGAAAAGGCATAAGCTGCGCGTACCTCCTCGACTGAGGCAAACGGCAGGGTGATGCCGTTGCGCCTGGCCAGCGCAAACATCATTTCGGGTTCCAGCGTACCCTCGATGTGGAGGTGCAGCTCCGCTTTGGGCAGGCCGATGATAAAACGATCGAGGTCTGGCATCATTCGATAATTACCCGTGGGATTGATGGAATTGCGATGCTGACAATATGGCAACGATAGCAAGTGGAAATCATCTGGTGCGTCGTCGACTGAAAATATTCTTCGACGGTGGCTGTCGCCCTAATCCCGGACGAATGGAGGCGGCTGTGGTGGTGCGCGGTGTTGCGCATCTGTTCGAGGATCTGGGGCTTGGCACCAGCCGTGACGCCGAATGGCTGGCGTTGATCCGCGCGCTGGAACTGGCGCAATCGCAATACCTGAGCAGCGTCGTCTTGCTTGGCGATGCCGCCGAAATCGTCCAGCAGGCCAACCGGGCCTTGACTGGCCACGACGCTCTGCGGGGACACGCAGCCAGCTTTGCCGCCCTGGCTGCCAAGGCTCCGCCTGCGCGGATACGCTGGATCAAGCGCGAACAAAATCTGGCAGGCATCGCGCTGGCCGCGAGACATCCGCGATAAGGCCATATCGACGATAGCTTTGTCCTGAGCTACCTTGGCTAGCAACCACGCACGGCTTGCGGTGACGGCGGCGGCCGGTACTATAAAGCGCCAAGGAGAGAGATCATGTTGCAGGAAGCCATGGGCAAATTTGCGGGCAAGACGCTGATCCGCGACCGCTTCGACAATTTCATCGGCGGCAAGTGGGTGGCGCCGGTCAGGGGGCGGTATTTCGACAATATTTCGCCGGTCACCGGCAAGGTGGTGTGTCAGGTGGCACGCGGTACGGCCGAGGACATCGAGCTTGCCCTGGACGCGGCGCACGCTGCCCGGGACGCGTGGGGCCATACTTCGGCAACCGAACGCTCGAACATCCTGCTTCGGATCGCCGACCGGATGGAGGCTAATCTCGATATGCTGGCGATGATCGAGACCATCGACAACGGCAAGCCGATCCGTGAAACGACTGCTGCTGACATTCCGCTGGCAATCGATCACTTCCGCTATTTCGGCGCCTGCATCCGGGCGCAGGAAGGCTCGCTCTCGCAGATCGACCGGGACACCGTCGCCTATCACTTCCACGAACCGCTGGGCGTGGTCGGGCAGATCATCCCGTGGAACTTTCCTATCCTGATGGCCGCATGGAAGCTGGCGCCAGCACTGGCAGCGGGCAATTGCGTCATCCTGAAGCCCGCCGAGCAGACGCCGATGTCGATCCTGGTCTGGGTTGAGCTAATCGCCGACCTGTTGCCCGATGGCGTGCTGAACATCGTCAACGGGTTCGGAGTCGAGGCCGGTAAGCCGCTTGCCGCCAACAAGCGCATCGCCAAGATTGCTTTCACCGGGGAGACCACCACCGGGCGGCTGATTATGCAATATGCCAGCGAGAACCTGATCCCCTGCTCGCTGGAACTGGGCGGCAAGAGCCCGAACATCTTCTTTGCCGATGTGATGGCGCAGGATGACGATTATCTCGACAAGGCGCTGGAAGGTTTCGCCATGTTCGCGCTTAATCAGGGCGAGGTCTGTACGAGCCCAAGCCGCGCGCTGGTGCATGAATCGATCTATGACCGGTTCATGGAAAAGGCCATCGCCCGGGTCGAGGCGATCAGGCAGGGTAACCCGCTTGACGCCGCAACCATGATTGGCGCGCAGGCGTCGAACGACCAGCTCGAAAAAATCCTGTCCTACATCGACATCGGCAAGCAGGAGGGCGCCAAGGTGCTGACCGGTGGCGCGCGGCAGATCCTTCCGGGTGAATTGGCCGGTGGCTATTACGTCCAGCCGACAGTGTTGGAGGGCCACAACAAGATGCGGATATTCCAAGAAGAAATCTTTGGGCCGGTGCTGTCGGTGACCAGCTTCAAGGACCACGATGACGCGCTCAGCATCGCCAATGACACGTTGTATGGCTTGGGCGCAGGCGTGTGGAGCCGCGATGCCAACACGTGCTACCGCTTTGGCCGGGCGATCCAGGCAGGCCGCGTCTGGGTCAATTGCTATCACGCCTATCCGGCGCACGCCGCCTTTGGCGGATACAAGCAATCGGGCATTGGCCGAGAAAACCACAAGATGATGCTCGATCACTATCAGCAGACCAAGAATATGCTGGTATCTTACAGCACCAAAGCGCTGGGCTTTTTCTGAGCGACATGGACCTGCCTGCGCGCATCTTGGTCACGCCGGCAGCAGCCGATATGATCACGCAACTGGCAGCAAGCCATGGCCCGCTGATGTTCCATCAGTCGGGCGGCTGCTGCGACGGGTCGGCACCGATGTGTTTTCTGCGTGGCGAATTTCGCGTCGGCGGGCAGGATGTGCTGATGGGGTACATCGCGGGCGATACGCCGGTGTGGATCGGGGCGGCGCAGTTCGAATACTGGCGCCATACCCGGATCACCATCGACGTCGTGCCCGGTCGCGGTGCGGGCATGAGCCTGGAAGCGCCCGAGGGCGTGCGGTTCATCGTGCGCAGTAGCCTGTTCAGCGATGCCGAGGCCGCGTTGCTGGCCGCTGCGGGCGAGCCGCCAAGGGGAGATGCCTAAACCTCGACCGGTTTTTCAGCGGTAAGCACCGAACCGATCGATGCGGCCATGACCAGCCCGATCGCCAGGCATTGCAGCGCCGAGAGTTGTTCGGCGAGCAACAGTTTTCCGGCGATGGCCCCGATGGCTGGCTCGACGCTCAGCAACACCCCGAAGCGGTTCGCCGGAATGTGCTTAAGCGCGACCATTTCCAGCGAATAGGGAATGGCGCTCGACAGGATGGCGATGACCAGCCCGACCGCGGCAAGTGTCGGCGAAAGCAGTGCCGGGCCCGCGTGGTAAATACCGATGGGGACCACAATCAGCGCAGCCGTCGCCATGCCCATGGCAACCGCCTGACCGCCGGGCAGATGCCCGGTGCGCTTGCCAAAGATGATATAAAGCCCCCAGCACAGCGCCGCACACAGGGCAAAACCCACCCCGACCGGATCGAGGGCATGGTTGACCCGGCCCGGTGGCAGCAACAGTGCCAGTCCGACCGCCGCCAGTCCGACCATTGCGAAGTGGGATGGACGGCGTGAATGCAGGAGGGCGACGGCAAGCGGCCCCAGGAATTCGATCGCTATGGCAATTCCCAGCGGGATCGTGCGCAGCGCCATATAGAAGGTAAGGTTCATCAGTCCCAGCACCGCACCGTAGCGCATCGTCGCGAACAGGTCGGCGCGAGACAGGACCGCGCGCCACGGGCGGAATATGACAAGCAAAATCAGCGCAGAAAAACCGACGCGATAAGCAACCGCACCCTGCGCGCCAACCAGCGGAAAAAGCTGTTTGGCGAAAGAGGCGCCGGTGCAGAACGACAGCATCGCGCCCGCGAGCGCCAGATAGGGTAGCCCGCGCGCCAGAGCGCGATGCGATAACAAAGGACCGCATCGTGCTCTGGCGCCCTTGTTTCCGCGTGACTTTTTGGCAAAATCCAGTGGCCACTTTTTGTCATCACGCTCTAGCGGCGCAGGGGAGGAATGTGCTGCGGGGGGCGAAACAATGTCCATGGCAAAGCTATAGCCAGAGGCCGCCGGCGAAGCACATCTATTCGCGGGCGGCAGCAGGCCCCAACGATCCCTCCTCGTCGTCGTCATTCCGCTCGCCGCGATAGGCGTCCATGTCGATGCGGCCAGAGGCGACCATGGCGTTCATATGATCGACCAGATCCTGAACGTCATCGCCCTCAACGCCCGATGACACCTTGGTGGTATCGGACAGGCCGATGTCGTTACCGTCATGCAGCGCCGCATCGGCAAAGGTCTGGCTCTGCTCACTCTCGTCTTCCTGCGACAGGTTGACCGTTTCGGGTGGCGGGACATCATGCCGATCGGAGGCGCGCTCATCGCCGGGCTTGATCACCACCGGCACCGGCCCAGAGTTTTCGATTTCGGGTTTTGGGGGATATTGAGTTGCGGCCATGGGGAATCTCCTGCCTGCGCCACTTGTAATGCGGCTTACCCGATAGAAAGCCACTGGCAGCGTTTCGGTTCCTTCCTGCCGGGTCACGCCGCGCCAATAGTGCGATTTGCCTGGCGCGATGTTTCACCGTTTGGTGATTTGCAAATTGCGCAGGATCTGAATTTATGGACGTTCTGGTTGAGGAGCACGGCTGTGGTTCGCGCGATCTGGGTCGGGCGTCGAGATGTGACGGCGACTCAATGGCTACCCGCGATCGGGCAACGGTCAACGCATCAGGCCGCTGGTATTGAGGTGTCATACTGCATGGACCTGACAGGCCTTTGCAGTTGCCCATATTGATATATCTGATATTGCATTGACGTACACCGGAGAGAAATAACGATGAAACCAATAATTTTTGCTTTCACTGCGCTCGGCTTGATGATTGCGGCCGGGACGTTGGCATCTGCCGCTCCTGTAAAAGCCCCGGTCACCGTAACCCTGTTGCAAGATCCCACCCTCGCGAAATTCGGCGCCGTGCCGGGCGTTCCGCCGTGCGTAACGATGGCATCATTGCGGGGCAGCCTGGCGACGGGTCCCGCGACAGTGATGGTCCGGATGACGCAGGGATGCGTCGTGCCCTATCACTGGCACACGCCGTCCGAAGAACTCATCATCTTGCGCGGCTCCCCTCTGGGTCAGATGCGTGGCGAACGGCCGGTCATCCTCAAGCTGGGATCCTATTCGCAGCTACCCAGCAAACATGTTCACCGGTTCCGCTGCGAATCCAAGGAAGCGTGCGTCATGGCTTTGGTAACGGGGGGAATTTTCGATATCCATTTCGTTGGGGGCGATGGCAAGGAAATCTCGACCACGGCAGCCATCGCACTGGCTGAAAAGTCCGGCAAGACCCGATGGTAGCGGCAATCCGGCGGCACGCGGCGACGCGCTGACCGCCAGGACCCAGGCGGCGTTTATTGCAGAGGCGCCGTCTGGGACAATGGCGGCGTGGCCAAAAATTCCAGGATTGCGCTGTTGAACGCATCATTGGCGTCGCCTGCGATCATGTGACCCGCCGCAGGAACCTCGTTATGGTGGCAATTCGGCATTATCTGGCGAAGGTGGGCAACCTCTTCCACCGTCACGACGTCGCTCTTGCCGGCATGGATGAGCAGCGTGGGTACGGCGATATTGCGCGCAGCATTTTCAATTCGCTCGCTCAGTGCAAACCGATCTTCTCGCCGATTGTTCAGGAATGCCGGATCCCAATGCCAGTATAGCCGTTCCCCGCGTTGGCGCAGGTTGGCCGCCAGTCCATGCGAACTCGCTGGCCGCGCGCGATGCGGGTTGTAGGACGCCACCGCATCGGCGGCTTCGTCCAGCGAACCAAAGCCATCGGGGTTGGCGGCCATGAACTTGAGAATGCGATCGATGCCCTGCTGATTGACGCGGGGCGCCACATCGACGAGCACGAGTGCTTCTGCGACCCGATGCCGCGCCTCGCCCGTGAGCAGCAACGCGGTCAGGCCGCCAAGCGAGGCGCCCACGAAAATCGGGGGACGATCGAGTTGCGTGACGATAGCCGCAAGGTCGGCAGCATAGCTTTCCAGATGATAGTCACCATCCCGATCCCAGTCGCTGTCGCCATGCCCGCGCGCATCATAGGCGATGGCCCGGTAGCCGCGCTCCGCGACAATGGGCAGGCTTCGTCGCCAGCTACCACGCGTCTGGCCGCCGCCATGGAGGAAGATGACCGGTGGCGCACCGGCATCGCCCAGGCAGTCGGCGACGAGCGTGAGCCCTCCGGCACCGACGAAACGGGTTATGACCGGTGCCGTCACGCTGCCTGTGCCAGGGCTGCGTCTTCCAGGATCAGTTCGGATGCGCGCCAGCCGGTCGCCATCGCCGGACCATTGGTGTTGCCCGACACCTGCGTCGGCAGCACGGAAATATCCACAACGCGCAGGTTGGAGACGCCGCGAACCCGCAGGCGGGCATCGACCACGCTGTCGTCGTCGATGCCCATCCGGCAGGTGCCCAAGGCATGATACGCCGGGCCACTCATCCGGTTGTAGGCATCGAGAATCTCTTCGTCGCTGGTCACGTCGGCGCCAGGCAACATCTCGCACTTGATGTAGCGTGCGATGGCCGGCTGTTCGAACAGCCGACGCATATAGCGCGCTGTGCTGATCGCCATTTGCCGGTCCGACTCGTGGGTCAGATAGTTGTGAACGATCATCGGCGGTGCATTCGGGTCGGATGAAGTGATTGTCACGCTACCCTGGCTTTCCGGGCGAAGACCATAGCCCAGGATCTGCGCGCCTGGCTCGTCCTCAAGTTTGATGCCCTTCGAGAAACCTTCCCATGCCGCCATATCCATCGATATCGGACCGGTCACGAGTTGCGCATCAGGCCGATCGAGGCCCGGTCGCGTCCGCACAAAGGCGGTGACGTCATAGGGGCTGTTGGCCAGCAGGCCGCTATGGAACATCATGTATCGTGCGCCATGCATCAGAATGCGCCAGCCTGAATATTGCTTGTTCTGGCTGTAGTCTCCGGTGAGGCGATATTGAACCGTGAACACCAGATGTTCGCGCATGTTTCCGCCGACGTTTGCCCGGTCCGCGATGACGGGAACGCCAAGCGCCTGCAGATGCGCGGCTGGCCCCACGCCCGATCGCTGCAAGAGCAGGGGGGAGCCGATCGTGCCTGCTGACAGTATCACCTCGCGGGCTGCCTTATATATGATCGTAGTGCCGCCATGGTTCGCTTCGACGCCGATTGCGCGCGTGCCTTCGAAAAGGATGCGGCGAACGTCGGTATCCGTCACGATTTTCAGGTTTTTACGACCGCGTGCCGGATCGAGAAAGGCTTTTGCGGAACTCCATCGCCGGCCATCGCGAGCTGTCGAGGTGATGTAGCCAATGCCTTCCTGGTCGGGATTATTGGTATCGTCGACGTGGCGCAGGCCGAGCTGGCCGCCGGCTTCGATCAGCCTGTCCATCAGCGGCGTGTGATTGGTACTGAGCGCGATCGGTAAAGGGCCGCCCGCGCCGCGAAACGCATTTGCCCCCAGCTGGTGGTCTTCCATCGCGCGATAGATGCGAAGCATGTCGGGCCAACCCCAATCGGCAAGCCCGAGGTCCCGCGACCAATGGTTGTAGTCCTCTGGATGGCCGCGCTGATATTGCAGACCATTGATCGAGCTGGACCCGCCAAGGGTGCGCCCGCGAATCCATGTCTCGGCGGAGTTCTTGCCGCCTGGTCCCGCTACGGCGTCGTAATAATAAGCATGCTGGGCGGATGCCGCGATTTTGCCGAAGCCCTTGGGCATGTGGATCATCGGATGTGTATCGCGCGGGCCAGCTTCGATGAGCAGAACCGAATGGCTGCCGTCCGCGCTGAGCTTGTTGGCCAGGACACAACCCGCCGAACCGCCGCCAACGATGACAAAATCAAACTGCTCCATAGGTCCGTCTCTCCATCAGCCTTGGTCGTCCGGCTGCTTTACAGGCACCATATATCTGATATGCATTGATGCAAGCGATGAGTGTTCGGAGCATCGTGCCAAAAAGCGCGTGCCGGCTTTTGGCAGCAAACGACGTGACAATAAAAACTTGGCTGCGAGTGGGAAGGGGTCTTTATGGCACCGCTGGACGGATTACTGGTTCTCGATTTCAGCACACTGCTTCCGGGACCGCTCGCCAGCCTGATGCTCGCCGAGGCGGGCGCCGAAATCATCAAGATCGAAAGGCCGGGTGGCGGCGACGAAATGCGCGGCTACGAGCCGAAGATCGATGGCAGCAGCGCCAACTTCCACATCCTGAATCGCCGCAAGCGCAGCCTTGTCATGGACCTGAAGGCCCCTGACGCCCGCAAGCGCCTGGAGCCGCTGATCGAGCGCGCCGACATTCTGATCGAGCAATTCAGACCCGGGGTAATGGCAGGGTTCGGGCTCGATTATGCAGCGATCCACGCGATCAATCCGCGCATCATCTATTGCTCGATCACGGGGTGGGGGCAGACCGGCCCGAAGTCCCGCACCGCCGGTCACGACTTGAATTATATGGCCGAGACCGGCCTGCTGGGGCTGACCGCTGGCGCGGACGGCGCGCCCGTTCTTCCACCGATCCTTGCCGCCGATATCGCAGGCGGCGCGATGCCCGCCGTCATCAATATCCTGCTGGCATTGCGTGAGCGCGATCGTACGGGGCTGGGATCGGCGCTCGACATCGCGATGGCAGACTCGCTTTTTACCTTCGCCTATTGGGGCTTGGCGGACGGATTTACCGGCAACTGGCCCGGGCGAGGCGACAGCCTCGTGACCGGCGGATCGCCGCGCTATAATATCTATCGCACGCGCGACGGTCGCTATCTGGCGGTGGCGCCGCTCGAAGAACGGTTCTGGAACCGATTTTGCGAGATCATCTGCCTGGACAGTGCTGCGCGGTGCGCCGATGCGCCGGCGTCTGTGGCCATCGCAGCGGTTGCCGATCGCATCGCCAGTCGTACGGCGGCAGAATGGGATGCAGCCTTCGCGGGTCACGACGTTTGTTGTTCCGTCGTCGTCAGTCTCGAGTCAGCCTGCGCTGACCCTCATCCGCATGCGCGCGGGGTTTTGAATCGGGTGATGGCTTCGTCTGATAGCCCGGTGCCGGTCCTCCCGCTGCCGATCGCGCCGCAGTTTCGGCCGACTGGTCTTGTCACGGCAGCGCCTGCTCTTGGAGAGTATCAACTGACGTGATTCATGCTGAAACAGCCCTGGGTCCGATTGGGCCCGATGCATGTCGTTGAAGCGTTGGCCCATATGCATCGGGCTGTGGGCGATGATCGGTGCCGCGCATCGCTGGCGCGGCAACGTCACGCCAGTGCGAACGCCGCTTGACAGCACTTCTAGTAACGCATAGCTGATATGCGAAACGGAGATTAAGATGACCACTGTCGTTGAGCGGACGCCGCAACCGGCGCCGGATCCTGTCGCCAACAAGGCTACGTTAAACGAATATTTCGTCATATCGGCTGATGGTCACGTCAACGAACCGAACGATGTCTGGGCCGCGCGTGTGGAACCCAAATTCCGCGAACGGCTACCGCATGTGAAGATCGACGAGAAAGGTCGAAAATGGTTCGTCGCGGAAGGTATTCGTCCGTCGATGATCCGCGAAGCCCCCCGCGATCAGTCGGTTGCTGTCGATGTGTTCATCGACAAGGCTGGTTCAACGCAGGAGCGTCCGGGCCTTGATCGCACGAAGGGCGCCATGTTCCAGAACCAGGGCGGGTTCACCGGCGATCGCTATCGCGACATGGATTATGACGGTGTCGATGCCGAAATTGTTTTCCCCAACAAGGGGCTGACCAACTGGCAGTCGCCCGATCCCGAGCTCAACGTTGCAATGTGCGCTGCCTGGAACGACTGGGCGTTTGAAACCTTCGGCGGCCATACCCGCAGCTTTCCGGCTGCCTGCGTGGCGCCCGCCGACATTCCCGCAGCAGTCCGCGAGATCGAGCGTTCTGCCGCCCGCGGCTTCAAATTTGTGATGATGCCGCCGCTGGTCAAGGGATCCAGCTACAATCTGCCGGTTTTCGATCCACTGTGGGACGCGCTTTCGCAGACCGGCCTGCCCGTGACCTTCCACGCTGGCACGGGCAAGGATCCGCGGACGGCCAGCGGCGATGGCGGTGCGATCATCAACTATGTCGTGCATGCCATGAACACCGTGCTCGAGCCGACTGTTCAGCTGTGTAGCTCAGGCGTTTTCGATCGCTTTCCGAAGCTTAATTTTGCGACCATCGAGGCGGGGGCGGGATGGTTGCCCTACGCGCTCTGGGCGATGGATCATGGCCAGGATTGCTTCGGCTTCTGGGTATCTCCCCAACTCAAGCACCGGCCTTCCGAATATTTTCAGATGCACGGCCATGCCAGCTTCGAAACCGATCCGGTCGGTATTGCGTTGCTCGATCGGATTGGCGTGAACAGCCTGCTATGGGGGAACGACTATCCCCACATCGAAGGGTCGTGGCCGAACAGTGAAAAGGCGATCAAATCCTGGTCGAAGGATTTGAGCCACGAGCAGACCGCGCAAATATTGGGATTGAATTCCGCCCGGTTGTTCAACATCCCGGTGCCCGAGCGTTTCATGGCAGCGGCCTGACCGCGACAATGAGCCAAAGCGAACCACGAGGCGGCCCGTTAGCGGGCGTGCGCGTTATCGAACTGGGGACCATGATCGCCGGCCCGGTGGCGGCGACCTTGCTCGGCGATCTCGGAGCCGAGATCATCAAGGTCGAGCCGCCGGGTACCGGTGACCCAATCCGTCACTCGGGTCCGTTTGTTGGCGAAGAAAGCCTTTATTGGCATGTCGAGGGACGCTCGAAGCAGTCGGTGACGCTGGATCTGCGCCGTCCGGAGGGGCAGGCGGTGCTGCGCAAGCTGGCCACCAAGGCAGACGTGCTGATCGAGAATTTTCGTCCCGGCACAATGGCGCGCTGGGGACTGGACTATACCGCGCTGCAGGCGATCAACCCGCGTCTCGTGATGCTGAGCATATCGGGCTACGGACAGACCGGGCCCAAGGCCGCGCAGCCTGCCTATGACCGGGTATCGCTGGCGTTTGCCGGATTTCTGAACATGACGGGCTATCCGGATCGGCCGCCAGTGCGTCCGGGCACCGCCATGGCCGATTATCAGGCAGCACTGTTCGGGGCGTTTTCCATCATGGTCGCGCTGTACGAACGCGATGCGCGTGGCGGATCGGGCCAGCAGATCGATCTGGCGCTGTTCGAGGCCGTATTCCGCTTCACCGACGTGATGATCACGGCCTACGACAAGCTTGGTATGGATCGCGAGCGCCGGGGCAATCGGCATTTCGCTGCGTCGCCGGGCGATCATTACGAAACGCAGGACGGGCGCTACATCGCGTTGACCATTGCCGCCAACAACGTTTTCCAGCGGTTGTGCGATGCCATCGGCAGACCGGAACTCGGCAAGGATCCGCGTTTTGATACGCATATCAAGCGGGTGAAGAATTACGACGCGATCAATGGCATCGTTGCTGAATGGATCGTATCCCGCCCCGTCGGCGACGCGATCGCCGTGTTCGAGGCGAACGGCATACCGCACAGCCTGATCTACACCCCCGCCGATATTCTGGCTGATCCGCATTATGCCGCACGCGGCATCATCGCGACGGTCGAGCATCCGGTAATCGGGACGATCAAAATGCCGGGCGTCTTGCCACGGCTCAGCGGTTCTGCGGCCCCGCGCATCGATCCCGCGCCCGCATTGGGCGCGGATACCGATCGCGTGTTACAGGATCTGCTTGGCATGTCCGCCGATGAGATCGCGTCGCTGCACCAGATCGGCGTCGCCTGAACCATGAGGGTCTGAACCATGGGTGCAACGCCACCGCCAACGCTGCCCGACAAAGCTGTGGCAGGCCTCGATCTTCTTGACGGCATCATCGTACTTGACCTGACGACGTCTGTTGCGGGCCCCTATGCCGGGCAATTGCTGGGCGATATGGGCGCGACTGTCATCAAGGTCGAGCGGCCTGGCACCGGCGACGATTGTCGTGCGTGGGGGCCCCCGTTTCTCGATGGTGAGTCGCTCTGGTTTTTGAGCGTCAACCGTAACAAGCAAAGCGTGACACTCGATTTCAGCAAGCCGGAAGGCCATGCTCTGCTGATGCGGATGGTGGCACGCGCCGACGTGCTGCTGGTCAACCTGGTCGCCCGTGCGCAGCGGAAACTCGGGATCGATTACGCGTCGGTGAGCAAGCTGAAAGCCGATCTCATTCATGCCTCGATCACCGGCTTCGGGCTCGATGGTGAACGCGCCGACATGCCGTGCTACGATTTGATTGCGGAAGGCTATTCGGGGGTCATGGACATGACCGGTGAACCTGACGGGCCGCCTCAAAAAGTCGGTACGCCCGCCGCCGATTTGCTGGCCGGGCAGGATGCGGCAATGGCGGTGATGGCTGCGCTCGTGCGTCGTGGGCGGACCGGGCAGGGCGCGCGGATCGACATATCGATGGTTGAGAGCATGACCCGCTTCATGAGCCCACGACTGATGCCGCATCTTGGATCGGGCGATGCGGTGCGACGATCCGGTGGTCGGGATAGCGTCATTGCCATCTATCAGGCGTTCGACACCGCAGACGAGCCATTGACGCTGGGGCTGGGCAACGACGCGATCTGGGCGCGTTTCTGGACAGCCGTGGGCGAGGCCGAAGCTGCGGCAGACCCGGCGCTTGCGACGAATGCGAAGCGCCGGGAGCATCGCGTCGCGATCGTCGCCAGGATCGCAGCGATACTCAAGCGCCGGACGCGCGACGACTGGCTGGCGTTGTTCACTGCGGCCCGGGTCCCCGCCGGTCCGATCTATCGTCTTGACGAGATCGCGCAGGATACGGCTCTGCGCGAACGCGGCTTTTTGTACGCGGTGACCCGCGATGGCGTCCGCGTGCCGCAAGCAGGCCTGGGGATCGCATTCGATGGCGGTACCGAATCCTGCCGCCGGCCGCCACCCCGGCTTGGCCAGCATAACGATGACGTGTTCTGCACATGGCTTGGCCTGGCGGCGGACGATCTTGCGGCGCTGGCAAGCAGCTCCACGATATGACCTATGGAGATGACATGACTTTTGCGGAAATCCTCTACGAGGAAGACGGTCCGATCGGGACGATCACGCTTAATCGTCCGGACGACGGCAACATGTTCACTGAACGCATGTGCCATGAGATCCGCGACTGCATCAACGAGATCCGCCGCGAAACGCGTACCCGCGTGATCGTGATTACGGGTGCCGGCGAAAAGTTCTTCTGCATCGGTGGCCGCAAGGACGGGATGGAAGACAGCCGCCTCTATGCCGGCGTGTTGCCCACGCTCGAAATGTACGAAAGCATCGATCGACTTCAGAAGCCCGTGGTCGCCAGCGTCAATGGCTTTGCGGTTGGCGGCGGCAATGTCCTCCAGATGGTGTGTGACGTGACGATCGCCAAACAAAGCGCGGTGTTTCGTCAGGTCGGGCCGATGATGGGCAGTTTCGATGCCGGCTACGGCACCTGGTATCTGGAAGATCTGGTCGGCAAGAAGCGGGCGAAGGAAATCTGGTTTCGCAATCCCAAGATGACTGCCGCCGACGCGGAAGCAATCGGCCTGATCAACAAGGTGGTGCCCGACGCCGAGCTCAAGGATGCAACGCGCAGCTACGCGCTGGAGATCGCCGAACGCGGTGCGTTCGCGCTGGCCTCGATCAAGGCGGCCTTCAACGCCCGGCACGGCGGCGTCAGCGGATTGTCGCGCATGTCGCACGATCTGCTGCTGCCCGGCTATCTGCGATCCGACGAATCCAAAGAGCTTTCCAAGGCCTTTGCCGAGCGTCGGGCGCCCGACGGTGACACCTTCGGCCACTGACGGAACCAGAATGGCGCGGCTGCTCACCCTTCACGATCCGGCCGAGGCGCGCCGCTATCATGCGTCCGGGCTATGGCAGGACGACACCCTGTACGGTCTGGCGTCGTCCTGGGCGCAGACCCGTGGCCGCGCGCCTGCGGTTCGTGATCCGTATCGGCGACTTGATTGGAGCGCGCTCGTCGATCAGGTCGATCGGGTCGCCGTCGCACTGGATGGGGCGGGCCTGCGTGCCGGGGATCGCGTCTCGGTGTGGATGGGCAACAGGATCGAGGCCATCGCGATCTTTCTGGCGTGCTCGCGCAACGGCTACGTCTTCAATACCTCGCTGCATCCCACCTATACCGTGGCGGACGTCGTGACATTGCTGGAACGTGTGTCGGCCAAGGCACTGTTCGCCCAGATCGGCCACGGCGCAGATTCGGATCGATCCGATATTTTCGCAAGCGCTGCCGGTTTGCCGGCGATGCGTGTCATATTCGCGATGCCTGCGGCGGGGCATCCTGATGCGGCGCTTCCGGCCGGAACCTTGCCTTATCCGCAGGGATCGTCCGCACCCGGTCCGGAGCCCGTAAACGACCCGGACAAGATCACCTACCTCGCGTTCACTTCGGGGACGACGGGCGCGCCCAAGGGCGTGATGCACAGCGACAACAGTTTACTGGCGAATGGTCGCGCGATGGTGCGAGACTGGGGGCACGGACCGCAGACGATATTGCTCTCGTTGAGCCAGATGAGCCACCATATCGGGACCGTCGCGCTTGCGCAGGCATTGGTCGGCGGCTTTGAGCTGGTGCTCGGCGATCCATCCGCAGGCGTGTCGGCACTCGACTGGATCGAGCAGACCGGCGCAACTTACGTCATGGGCGTTCCCACGCACGCCATCGATCTTCTGGCTGAGGTCGATGCAAAGGGCATGCAGCGGCTCGGCAAGGTTTCCACCTTCTACATGGCGGGCGCGCCGATCCCCCAGGCAACCGCCCGGCGCATGCTGGACATGGGCATCCTGCCCCAGAACGTCTATGGCATGACCGAGTGCGGATCGCACCAATACACGCTTCCCGGCGACGGCGTCGACACGATTACGGGCACCTGCGGCAAGGCTTGCGAAGCCTATGAAGTCAGGCTCTTCCGCCAGGACGATCCGGACGCCGAGGTGGCGCCCGGCGAGGTCGGCGAGATCGGCGGTCGTGGCGCGATGCGGATGCTTGGCTACTTTGCCAATCAGAGCGCGACCGAAGCGACGTTCAACGCTGGGGGCTGGATGATGAGCGGCGACCTTGGGCAGTTCGATGCGTCCGGCAATCTTCACATTGTCGGTCGTGCGAAGGATGTCATCATTCGCGGCGGCCACAACATCCACCCGGCAGGAATCGAAGATTTGGCCATGCGCCATCCGTCGGTCCGCAAGGCGGCGGCGATCGGGATTGCCGACGAGCGGCTTGGAGAGCGGGTCTGCCTGATCGTGACGGCGGCGGGCACGGAAACGCCAACAGGCGACGCGTTGCTCGCCCATCTCCGCGAACAAGGTCTGTCACGGTTCGACATGCCAGAATATTTCTCTTGCGCAGACGAGCTGCCGCTTGGCCCGACGGGCAAGGTGCTCAAGCGCGAACTCGTGGCGCTCATCCGGGATGGCGGCATTACCGCAGCGCCGATACGTTGGCGAGAGCCCGCCAAAGGGGTGGACGCATGATGCTCGATATCACCTATCGCGACAGTGTCGCGATCCTCACGCTGGCACGTCCCGCGGTGCTCAACGCGCTCAACTTCGTGCTGATCGCCGAGATCGGCGAGGCACTGGACGAGATTCGGGCCTCTTCCGCACGCGCCGTGATCGTGACGGGCGCCGGCGAAAAAGCGTTCTGCGCCGGCGCCGACATCAAAGAACTGACGGATCGGTCGCTTGTGGAACAGAAACGCGGTGCTGAATTGGGACAGTCGATTTTCGCGAAGCTCGATAGCTTTCCGATTCTGTCGATCGCGCTGGTCAACGGTTTTGCACTCGGCGGCGGATGTGAGCTCGCGCTGGCATGCACATTCCGCCTTGCCACTCCCAAGGCACGCTTTGGCCTGCCGGAGATCAAGCTCGGCCTCATCCCCGGTTATGGGGGTACGCAGCGGTTGCCGCGGCTGATTGGCGAGGCCCGTGCGCTCGAGATGATCCTCAGCGGGCGACTCGTCCCGGCCGAGGAGGCATTGCGCATCGGGCTGGTAAACCGGCTCGTGGACGAAGCGCCACTGGATGCCGCCATCGCCTTCGCGCATGAATTTACGGGCTTCAGTCTGGTGGCGTCGAGTTTTGCGCGCGAAGCCGTGCAGCGCGCTGTCGGGACGAATTTGTCGGAGGGATTGAAAATCGAGGCCGATCTTTCAACGCTGGCTTATCGCACGGCCGATGCCGCAGAGGGCATGCAGGCATTTCTTGATAAGCGACCGCCGCGCTTCGAGGATCGTTGATGCGGGATCTTGTCATCGTGACCGGCGCCAGCCGCGGCATTGGCGCGGCCATCGCCGAGCATCTTGCGATCGCGGGCTATGACGTCGGCTGCATTTCGCGCAGCGGCGCCCTGCCCGAACGGCCTGACGCTTCTGCCGAGACGCGGGCGCGGTGGCTGCCGGGAACGGCCGACGTGACGGATGCGGCGGCGCTCCGCTCCACATTTGCCGGCATCGCCCAGGGGCGGCGCGTCGTCGGGTTGGTCAACAATGCCGGGCTGCACCGCGAGGGCAAATCGACCGATTTCGCACTCGACGATTGGAACGCCGTGATGGCCGTCAACGCGACCTCGGTGATGTTCGGCTGCCAGGCCATCTATCCCCATCTGTCCGAAGCGGGCGGCCTGATTATCAATATCGGATCGTTCTTCGACAAGCTGGGCGTCAAGCGCAACGCGGCCTATTGCGCGTCCAAGGCAGCAGTGGGTGCGATCACGCGCGTGCTGGCGGTCGAATGGGCGTCGCAGGCGATCCGTTTGCTCAATGTCGCGCCCGGATACATCGTCACCGATCTCAACCGGGAAAGCATGGAGGGGCCATTGCGCGCCTATCTCGAAAAACGAATTCCGCAGGGTCGACCGGGCGATGCCGACGATGTCGCGCGGGTTGTTACCGGGCTTTACAAGATCGATACCGCCTTCCTGAACGGCGAGACAATCTATGTCGATGGTGGGCAGGGGATGGCACATTGACTGTCATCGAACGTCTTGATCGAACGCTGATCGCCGGACTTAATGATGAAGAGCGCATGGTCCTCGACAGCGTTGTGCAGCTCGCACGCGGGCCGATTACCGATCGTGCCGCCGCGTATGATCGAAGCGGCGAGTTTCCGTGGGACAACGTCAGGGACATCAACGCGCTCGGACTGAACATGATGTTCGTGCCGGAAGCGTATGGTGGGTTCCCGCTGTCCTATCGCTGTTACCTTGCCTGCGTTCGTGAAATCTCTCAGGCTTGCGCTTCGACAGGTATCATCTGGGCGACCAATTTTCACGGGATGAAGCCGCTGATCGAATTCGGCAGCGAGGAGCAGAAGCAGCGGCTGCTGCCGCGGATCGCAGCGGGTGGCATCGGTTCGCTCGCCATCACCGAGCCGGGTGCCGGATCGGATGCTACCGGCATGACCACCCGGTTCGAGGAAGCCGGCGATGACATCATTGTCACCGGCGGCAAGACCTTCATCACCAATGGCGATATCGCGGACCTCTATCTGCTCTTCGGCAAGTGGAGCGGGATCGAGGATCCCAAGCGCGCAATCTCGGTCCTGGTGCTCGAGAAGGGCACGCCCGGCTTCAGCGTCGTGCGCACCGAGAACAAGATGGGAACTCGCGCGTCGGGTACGGCGACGATCCAGTTCGACGGCTGCCGGGTGCCGCGTGCCAATCTGATCGGCGCGCCGGGCGATGGTCTGCGCATATTGCTGGCGTCGCTCAATCGCTCCCGACCAAGCGTGGCGGCACACGCGCTTGGCATCGCGCGG
>JAYUBN010000167.1:0-12127 GCA_043740855.1 Sphingomonadales bacterium
TTATTCGCTGGCACGCTGGCAGGCGTGTCCGCGCCGAACAGGTGGCGCTTGTGGCCGGTATCGACATCCACCACGGCGCTGAGCCCGGCGTGCAGCGGCAGGCCCTGCGGCACTTGGTCCAATACGATTTCGACGGGCAGCCGCTGCACCACCTTGACCCAGTTGCCGGTGGCGTTCTCGGCGGGCAGGATCGAAAAGCTGTTGCCGGTGCCGGGGCTGAAACTGGCGACATGGCCCTTCAACGTTACGCCAGAATAGGCATCAATGACGATGGTGGCGGGCTGGCCGACACGCATGTTGGCGAGCTGATTTTCCTTGAAATTGGCTTCCACCCAGAATTTGGTGCCGGCCAGCATGAATACCGGGCGCGAGGCGGTGACATAACTGCCCAGCTGCAACTGGTTGACCTTGGTAACGACGCCATCGCGCGGCGCCCGGACCACGGTGTGGGCCAGGTCGATCCGGGCCGATTCCAGCGCGGCCGCAGCGCGGCGCACCATCGGCTGATCATCGATCGGGCCGCCCAGTCCGCCGGTCAGAGCGGCGGCACGGCTTGCGGCCTTGTCTTGCGCGGTGGCGATATCGTCCTGGGCGGTGCTGACAGCCAGCATCGCCTGATCGTATTGCGAGCGCGAAGCGATGCCCTGCGCCAGCAGCGCCTTCTGCCGGTCCGCCTCAGCCCGGGCAAAGCTCAGCCGCGTCCGTGCGGCGGCAATACCGGAGGTGGATTCCTGGAGATCGGCCCGACTGGAGCCGACCGCGGCCTTCGCTGCGGCCAGCGCGGCTTGCGCGGCATCCACATTGGCTTGAGCTATCGCCGGATCGATGCGGAACAGCACGTCACCCGCCTTGACGACCTCGTTTTCATGTACATCGATCTCGGTCACTTTGCCACTGACGTCGGCGGCAATCCCCACCAGCCCGGTCTGCAACTCGGCATTGTCAGTCGATTCGGTGCGCCCACCAGTCAGGTACAGAGCCAATGCGCCGATCGCGACCACCACAGGTGCGACAATCAGCAGGGGGCCGCGCAGTTTTGAACGCGGAGAATCTCGCGCATCGAGGGGCTCGCCTGCAACTTCGCCTGCCGGCACGATATTCTCCCCGCTGGGTGTCTCTTTGTTAAATCCTATGCAGAGCGATAGTAAGCATGGCAAGTATCAATCGATTTTCGCGCTTGTGCCGGTTATGCGGTGAGCGGTGACATTGCGCAGGATCGGAACTGCGTTACAAATGAACCTGCGCGACCGGCCGGTGCCCTGAAATCTCATCGTTCCAGGGCGGATTCAGGTCACAAAAATGCCCGCACATCTGCGATAAAGCGATCGAACTGGTCATGGTGCAACCAGTGGCCGGCCTTCTGGTATTCGATCGCACGGGCGGTCTTGAAATGGTTGATCCGGCCGTCACGCTCAGGGCTTATCGCAAAGCTGTCGGCGCCGTACAACAGCAGCATCGGGCAGGTGATCGCTTGCCACAGAGCTTCAACTTCGGCTTCCGGAAATTCGGCGATTCCCCAGACATGAAGATAGTTGTCGAATTTCCAGCTGTAGGTGCCGTCCTCATTGCGGCTGACGGCGTGCAGGGTGAGGGCGCGGGCGCGGTCGTCGGTGAGGTAGGCGTTTTCTTCTTTCATGCGGGTGTAGGCAGCCTCGATCGTGGGATAGCGGCGCGGCAGGCGCCCGGCAGCTTTGCGCTTGTCGCGGATCCAGTCACGCAACTGGTCGGCATAGGGCAGCGCACCCTGTTCAGCGGCAATCTGGGGCGAAGTGCCCAGCCCCTCGATATTGACCAGCCGGGCGACCTTGTCCGGGTACAGCCCGGTGTACCGCGTGGCGATATTGCCACCCAGCGAATGGGCAATGATCGACACCCGGTCGTAGCCCAGCGATTGCACCAGTTGCGCAAAATCATAGACGAAATCGAACATCGAGTAATCGCCGTCGGGCGACCATGCGCTGTCGCCGTGGCCGCGCAGATCGGGCGCGATGACATGCCAGTCGCGGCGTAGTTCCTCGGCCACCCAATCCCAGCTGCGGCAATGATCGCGCCCGCCATGCTGAAGGATCAGCGGCGGTGCCTCAGGGTTGCCCCAGTCGACATAATGCAGTCGCAGCCTCTGGGAGATGAAGCTGTGCGAAGTCGGGCCGGCGATCATAGTCATAGTTTGAACATGCTGTTGGCGGACGCTTAGGTCAAGAGCCTACGCGTCTCGGGCAAGGGCACTGGTTTTCGCTGCGTTCTGCCCCTATCTGGCAGGATAACGGAGTTGATTCGATGACCATTCACACCACCCGCATGCTGATTATCGGATCCGGCCCGGCCGGACTATCCGCCGCAATCTACGGCGCGCGGGCGGGCATGCAACCGATTGTGGTGCAGGGCTTGCAGCCGGGCGGGCAGTTGACGATTACCACCGATGTCGAAAACTATCCCGGCTTTCGCGAGGTTATCCAGGGGCCGTGGCTGATGCAGGAAATGCAGGTGCAGGCCGAGCATGTCGGCACGCGGATGCTGTGGGACACGATCGTCTCGGTCGATGTATCGGGCTATCCGTTCCGCGCTTATGGCGACAGCGGCGATATTTATGAAGGCGATTCGCTGGTGATCGCCACCGGTGCTCAGGCCAAGTGGCTGGGTGTGCCCGGCGAACAGGAATTGTCGGGCAAGGGCGTTTCCGCCTGCGCGACCTGCGACGGATTTTTCTATCGCGGCAAGAAAGTGGTGGTGATCGGCGGCGGCAATACCGCTGTGGAGGAGGCGCTGTATCTGACGAACCATTCGCAGGACGTGACCCTGATCCATCGCCGTGATACGCTGCGTTCGGAACGCATTTTGCAGGACCGGCTATTCGGGCATGCCAATATTAAAGTGCTGTGGAACAAAGCCGTCGATCGTTTCGTCGGCGACGCTGCCACCGGGGGGCTGACCGGCGTTTCGCTGATCGATACCGTGACCGGTGCGCGATCGGTCGAGCCCACGCAGGGCGCTTTCGTGGCGATTGGCCATGCCCCCGCGACCGAGTTGTTCAAGGACGCGTTGGAGCTTGATGACAACGGTTATATCCTGGTCCAGCCAGGCACGCCCAAGACCGCCATTCCCGGCGTCTTTGCATGCGGCGATGTGATGGATCACATTTATCGGCAAGCGGTGACGGCGGCAGGCACAGGCTGCATGGCCGCGCTCGATGCCGAGCGTTTCGTTGCGGCGCGTGATTTCGCGTCGGCACAGGCGGTCGAACAGGTTTAAATCCGAAACCTGGTCGACCAAGCGCAACTGATAAAAAACCCATCTGGTCATGATGGGCTTGTCGAGGCACTGTTCTAAAGTTTCTGCAATCGGTTGAAAGCAGCAGCAGTCCTTGGACAAGCTCGAGACGAGCGTATGAGCCATGATCTACGCTTGTTAGTATCAGGCCGGCTTTCGTTTGTTTGCTACAAAACACAGCAGCGACCCGTAGCTATCGAGCAATTCGCCATCGACGTCATCGTCATCGATGACGATATCCATGCGGTCTTCGATCTCGGTCAGCAGCCCAGCGACGGCCAGCGAATCAAGCTCGGGAAGATGGCCGAACAGGCCGGTCTCGGCGGTAAAGCCGGCGACTTGCGTATAATCGAGCCCCAGGACATCGCTCAGGATCCGGCGCAGCAGCGGGTCGGTAATGGTATCCATAGCCTCCTCAAACCGGCCCGGTTGTGCAAGGGCCTAGCGCAGTGGATCGCGCGCCTCTAGAGCGGTCTGCACTTTTTGCAACCATTAGCTGATCATCGCGTGATCGGAACCCATAAAGCCTCTCCTCATCAGGGCAGGGCGAGTTCAGGTCATAACGACCTGGTATATTCCTCTTGCGGAGCCTGCGCCCATTTCGTCTGCCAACTTCGACACTGCGATCCGGCCGCTCGACCACCTCGCCTTGCACGGGGCGGCGGGATCACCCGCGCTGGTGTTGCGTGATCGCGTGCTCAGCTATGCGGACTTCGACGAGCGTGTCGCAACGCTGAGTGGTTACCTGAAGGATCAGGTAAATGAGTCCGGCGCGCGCGTTGCCAGCTGGGCGGCCAAGGGCGAATTGACGTGCCTGATGCCGCTGGCGGCGGCGCGCGCGGGGCTGGTGCATGTGCCGATCAACCCCTTGCTCAAACATGCCCAAGTTGCGCATATCCTGAACGACAGTGGGGCGCGGCTGCTGCTTGGCACGCCGGCGCGGCTGGCCACGCTGGTGTCGGGTGACGTGCCCGGCGGCTGCGTAATGGTCGGCGAGGGCGAGGCACTGGCAGCAGCGGCCTCGGCGCCGGCTCTGCCGCCATCCGGCGCCGATCCCGGCGATCTGGCGGCGATATTGTATACCAGCGGCTCGACCGGCATGCCCAAGGGGGTGATGCTCAGCCATGCCAATATGTGGCTGGGCGCGCAAAGCGTTGCGGACTATCTGGAGCTGGCCGACGTCGACCGGACGCTGGCGGTCCTGCCGCTCAGCTTCGATTATGGCCAGAACCAGTTGCTGTCGAGCTGGTACGCGGGGGCAAGCGTCGCCCCGATCGACTACCTGACCCCGCGCGATGTGGTGAAGGCGGTAGAGCGGCATGCCGTCACCACGCTGGCTGCGGTGCCGCCGTTGTGGGTGCAACTGGCGGAACTCGACTGGCCCGCCGAAACCGCTGCCAAACTGCGGCGGCTGACCAATAGTGGCGGCGCGCTAACGGTAAATCTGATACGGCGGCTGCGTGCGCAATTTCCGGCGGCCCGACTTTTCGCCATGTACGGACTGACCGAGGCATTTCGCTCGACCTTTCTCGACCCGGCACTGATCGACAGGCACCCGAGCTCCATTGGCAAGGCTATTCCTTATGCCGAAGTTCTGGTGATCGACGATGATGGCGCACTGGCGGCAGACGGAATGGAGGGCGAACTGGTTCATTGCGGCCCGCTGGTGGCGCAAGGTTATTGGTGCGATGCGGGGCGCACCGCCGAGCGTTTTCGGCCCGCACCGGCCCAATCGCGCTATGGCGGCATCGCGGTGTGGTCGGGCGACCGGGTCAGGCGCGACAGCGATGGCCTGCTCACTTTTGTCGGGCGCCGCGACGCGATGATCAAGAGCGCGGGCAACCGTATTTCGCCGCAGGAGGTGGAAGAAGTGGCGCTGGCGACCGGGCTGGTGGCTGAGGCGGTGGCGCTGGGCGTTCCCGATCCGCGACTGGGGCAGGCGGTGCATCTGGTGGTACGCCGTAGCGCGGGGGTGGTGGCGGATGTCGCGGAGGTGCAATTGCCGCAGCTTTTGCGACGCGAATTGCCCAATTTCATGCAGCCGCGCGTCATTCACTGGCGCGACGCCTTGCCGCTCGGCGCCAATGGCAAGATCGATCGCAATGCGCTTTATGGGGAACTGACGTGAAGCCATTAGGGCAAATCCCTGAAGGATTTACCGCCATCGACGGTGTGCTGGCTATCGACGGCGTAACCGTGACCGAACTGGTCGAGCGGGCGGGGGATACGCCGCTATTCGTCTATTCCGCGTCGCGAGTGCGCGCGCAAGTTGCGCGGCTGCGCGCGGCCATGCCCCAGCGGCTGGCGCTGCATTACGCGGTGAAAGCCAATCCATACCCACCGCTGCTCGAACTGATGGCTGGGCTGGTCGATGGTTTCGACATCGCTTCGGGCGGCGAACTGGCAATGGCGCACGCGGCGGGGATCGATCCCGTGCGGATCAGTTTTGCCGGCCCTGGCAAGCGCGACCGCGAGCTTGAAGCGGCGATCGCTGCCGGGGTGACGCTGAACCTGGAATCCGAAGCGGAGGCCGACCGCGCGCTGGCGATTGCCGCGCGGCTGGGCATCACGCCGCGCCTCGCCATCCGCGTCAATCCGGAGTTCGACCTCAAGGGCTCGGGGATGAAAATGGGCGGCGGTGCCAAACCGTTCGGGCTGGATGCCGCGCGCGTGCCGCTACTGGCGCGGCGCATTGCCGCCAGCGGCGCCGAATGGCGCGGGTTCCATATCTTTGCCGGCAGTCAGGCGCTGGACGCCGGGGCCATTGCCGATACGCAAGCGCAGACGCTGGCGCTGGCGGTCCGGCTGGCGCGCGAGGCGGGGGTGGCGTTGCCCCATTGCAATCTTGGCGGCGGCTTTGGCATCCCCTATTTCCCTGGCGACCGACCGCTCGATATTGGCCGCATTGGCGAGGCGCTGGCGGCGCGATTAGCGGAACTGCCGGACGAATTCGCCGAAACGCGGTTCTGCATAGAACTGGGCCGCTATCCTGTCGGGGAGGCCGGCGTTTATCTGACCCGCATCGTCGACCGCAAGGAAAGCCACGGCGAGGTGTTCCTGATCACCGACGGCGGGATGCATCACCAATTGGCGGCATCGGGCAATTTCGGCACGGTGGTGCGGCGTAATTATCCCGTAGCCATCGCCAGCCGATTTTCGTCCGCCCCGGACGAGCAGGCGAGCATCGTTGGCTGCCTGTGTACGCCGCTCGACCGCCTGGCCGACAAAGCCGCATTCCCGCGTGCCGAAGTCGGCGATCTGGTCGCGGTGTTTTGCGCCGGGGCATACGGCGCCAGCGCGAGTCCGTCCGCCTTTTTGGGGCAAGGGCCCGCGCTGGAGATGCTGATTTAGGTTGTGCCGATATTATCGTTGCGGTTAAACCGCATCGACCAGCACCACTTCGGCATCGTCAAGCGCTTCGACCTCGATCGCCGTTTCACCAGTGATGGCCACGCCATCGCGGGGTTGTGCGTCGTGGCCGTTGATACGGATCCGGCCGAGGGGTGCGACCAGATATTGGTGGCGGGAGGGATCGACCGCGTGGCTGATACGCTGGCCTGCGGTCAGCGTCGCGGCGAAAACTCGCGCATCGGCACGGATGGGGAGGGCGTCATCGCTATCGCCGCCGTCGCCGGACCCCGTGATGGCCCCCGCGCCGCTGGCTAACGTTACCCAGCGACCGGCACGCGTGCCGCGCGGGAAATCGCGCTGGCCCCAGCTTGGTTTTTCGCCGCTGCGGTCGGGCACGATCCAGATCTGGAACAGCGTCGTCGCCTCGTCCTCGCGATTGTATTCGGCGTGGATGATGCCGGTGCCCGCGCTCATCACCTGCACGTCGCCCGCGGCGGTGCGGCCCTTGTTGCCCAGGCTGTCTTCATGAGTGATCCCGCCTTGCCGCACGAAGGTGACGATCTCCATATCCTTGTGCGGGTGCGGGTCGAACCCCGTATGCGCGGCGATGCTATCGTCGTTCCACACGCGGATCGCGCCCCAGCCCATCCGGGCACGATCAATGTAGCTGGCGAAGCTGAAATGATGGCGGGCATCGAGCCAGCCGTGCTGGGCATGGCCCAAACCGTCAAACGGGCGAATGTCGATCATGGCAAAATCCACTTCGGCGCGGTGTTAGCCCGGGTATGCCCTGCA
Source organism: Sphingomonadales bacterium (assembly GCA_043740855.1). Taxonomy (GTDB): domain Bacteria; phylum Pseudomonadota; class Alphaproteobacteria; order Sphingomonadales; family Sphingomonadaceae; genus Novosphingobium. The sequence continues at coordinate 7,414 of JAYUBN010000167.1, forward strand.
GGTGGTAGGTATGCTGCCAGATTTCAAGCACAGCGGGCCGTCCGTTGTTCAGCCTGCATTAGACTTTGGCATGGTCAAAGGCCTCTGTCAGGTGGCCTGCTTACGGTCGACTTTCGATGGCGGTCAATTTGACAGATGATATAACATTACATAATAAAAGGGCATAAGCTGGATGCATCCACCGATGCAGACCACGCCTGAGTGCTGGCGCGGCAGGGGATATTGAAACTTATTTTTAAAGGTTATTCATGCGCGCGCCATTGCCCAAATCTTCGGCCCCGATATCTACAGCTATCACGTCCTCGGCTTTCGCGCTCATCGTACTGGCGTCCGCTCCGGCTGTCGCGCAGAGCGTTCCTACGCCTGCCGCAGTCGCTGAAATCGTGGTCACCGCTCGCCGCCTGAATGACGCGCGCGAGAGTATCAAGCCCAGTCTCGGCGCCTCGACTTACACGCTGACGACCGAGGCGATCCAGAACCTGCCGGGCAGCGACAATCAGCCAATCCAGGATATCATCCTGCAGATGCCAGGCGTCAGCCAGGACCAGTTTGGCCAGTTTCACGTTCGCGGCGAGCATAACGGCGTGCAATACCGCCTGAATGGCGTGATCCTGCCGGAAAGCATCGCGGTGTTCGGCCAGACCCTCAGTCCGCGCCTGATCGAGCGGCTGGATTTGGTAACTGGCACGCTGCCTGCGCAATATGGCCTGCGCACCGCCGGGATCATGGATATCACGACCAAATCAGGCTTGAAGAATTCATCGACGTTCAGCCTCTATGGCGGCAGCCACGATACTATCGAACCGAGCGCCCAGCTAAGTGGCAGTTCGGGCGGGACCAGCTGGTTTGCGTCGGGCGATTACAAGCACAGCAATCTGGGCATCGATAACGTCAACGGTGAAACCCGCGCCATCCACGACAAGACCGACCAGTTCAGCGGCTTTGGCTATATTGACCACATTTTGGGGGCCAACGATCGCATCGCCTTTACCGGCGGCTATTCCAACCAGCACTACCAGATTCCAAATCCGGCCGGCCCAACCGGTATTCGGGTTCCCAATCCCAACAGCCTGTATGACGTCAACGGCAACCCGGTGGCAGTGAATGGCATTATCAGCTTCGATAGCGCCAACCTTGACGAGACCCAGTTGCAGACCTTCGGCTTCGGCGCACTCAGTCTGTTGCATAACGCCGGGGCGTTCACGTTCCAGGCCTCGGTATTCGGACGCGTGGCGACGCTCGACTATCACCCGGACTATGTCGGAGAATTGCTGTTCAACGGGCTGGCGCAATATGCCAGCAAGAAGGATGTCGCCTTTGGCGGCCAGTTCGATAGCGTCTTCAAGCTCAGCGATCATCACACCCTGCGCGCCGGGCTTTATTTCGAGGACGCCCGTTCCAAAAGCTATACCAACACCAATGTCTTCCCGACCACCGGTGATATCTGCGATGTAAACGGCAGCTGCGCCCAAGGGTCGATTGCTGCAGCTGCGCAGCCCGTCTCGCTGATCTATCAAACCAATGTCACTCAGCGTACCTACAGCGCCTATCTTCAGGACGAGTGGCATGTGCTCGATCATGTCGTTATCAATTACGGCGCGCGTTTCGACGAGAACGACGGCGTGCGCAACGAGCGCCAGCTTAGTCCGCGCGTCAACATGGTGTGGACACCCAACCGCAATTTGACGTTGCACGCCGGCTATGCCCGCTATTTTTCCCCGGCGCCGTTCGAACTGGTCGCAAGCAGCAATCTGGCGCAGTTGTACGATACGACAGGGTCACCCAGCCTGCGCGCCGCCGACCTCGCGTACGCCCAGCGCGAGAATTATTGGGATGCCGGTTTGCAGCAGAAGATGGGCCATTTCACTCTCGGCCTGGATGGCTATTTCCGGCGCTCGACTCATCTTGTGGACGAAGGCCAGTTCGGCGCGCCGATCATCCTGACCCCGTTCAATTATGCCAAGGGCCGGATCATGGGTGGCGAATTGAGCCTGAACTACGCGCATGGCGGCTTCAGCGCCTATGGCAACATCGCTTACGAAAAAGCACAAGGGACGCAGATCGTGTCCAACCAGTACCGCTTCACCGCCGACGACCTGGCATATATTTCAACGCATTACATCTATCTCGACCATGACCAGACCTGGACAGGATCGAGCGGTGCGGCGTATCACTGGACCGGCGGAGTGCTGGGCGGCTCGCGCATCAGTGCGGACATGGTGTTCGGCTCCGGCTTGCGACGGCAGGTTGCGGGCATCCCCAATGGCGGCTCGCTGCCCGATTATGTCACCTTCAATCTGTCGGTCGGACATAAGTTCGGCAGCAGCGGCTTTGACATACGCGTCGATGTCGAAAACCTGTTGGACAAGGTGTACGAAATCCGGGACGGCACCGGCGTGGGCGTTGGCGCGCCCTCGTTCGGGCCGAGACGTGGGGTGTTTGTGGGAATTTCGAAGACTATTTAGAGTTTTTGCGCGGGTAGCGTGGTGGAGCAGAAGTTCGCAACATCAACACCTCGTCACCCTGATTCGACCATGTGGACTGCCCCCGGCAGTCCAGTCAGCCTTCGCTGATTCGGAATCTCGCTATTTGACGGGACGCGTGCTGGATCGGCAAAATACAATACGGCATTCGCTTGTCTTTCTGCGAAGCCCAGCCATGTTTACCAGAGCTGCTGCCCCGGGCACGATCCTTTTGGACGAATTGGCTGGGCTGGACATCACGCCGACCGAGTTTGCTCGACACATCGATGTGCCACCCAGTCGGATCAGCCAGATTGCGGCGGGTAAATAGTCAATCAATAGCCACGTTGTACTACGTTGTTGAGCACTGGTTTTGCATTGATCCTTAGTTCTGGCTTTATCTCCAGACGCAATACGAACTGGTGCAGGCCAGCAAACATCCCGGGGATGCCGTGAATTATCTGTCGACCCGACAGAATTTTGCTATTTATTTCCAACATTTGGATGAGTAAGATACTGCAAAAATCGTCATTTCAGTTTCGTTATTTTATTCTTCCTACGGAAATATGTAGATAAAATCCAGTAGATAGGTAGATCTAGTGCTCTAAGTTTTAAATTTATGGGTGTAAAATTAAGTAAAAATACAATGCAGTGCGGTCTTATCTCAGTGCTTTGATGCCTATTTTATTCCCATTATTAAGCCGCAGCCACGTCAGAAACAAAATTGTCCAGAACAGTTGTACCGCGAAACGGTCTAACGATAATAACAGATGGTATGTGGACTGAACAGGTGAAGAGAAAAGGCCGCTCGGTATCGCTAACGGGCGTAGCGACAGGAGTGATTGCGGTTGGCTGCAAATGGTCTGGCGACCCGCGACCTGGCATCGGTCAAAAACGTCACGAACATCGCGTTTGGTTTTTTCTTTGCATGTCCGATTAAATCGTCTTACGAAAATGCCAATAAAGTTAATTGGGGTGAGCCAGACAAAGGTGCGGACAGCGCCTGTGGCCCGCCACACGGTAGAGGAGCCGCCATTATGGCAACGCAGGCCGCTGAGCATCTTTCGACATTTCTCGCCGACCCGTCGCTTGACCGGATTGTCGACAGGATTCCACCGATTCCACAGCGCACTAGTGCGCACGGCCCGCTTACCGCCTATCGCTTGCGGCGCTTTTACGTCGGACTGGCCCTGATCTTTGCCATTGGTATCGCGCCGATTGTGTTGGGCATGAGTCCGCCATGGAAGGCCTTTGGACTGGGCTTGATTTTCCCCGGCGCGGGTTTTCTCTTTGCCGGCGGCGTCGTTGGCGTACTGCTGGCGGTACTGTCGTTGGCAGCCTTTGCGTACATCATGTTCATTTGGTGGGCACGCGGTGTGATCCTGGCTCCGCCGGGCGTGTTGATCGGAACGGCGTTGTTGTCGTCCTGGTGGATTGGCGGCGGGGCAGGCTCGCCGATCATGCAATATCTGATACCCGGCGGCGTGTTGGCGCTCCACGGCTGGCTGGCGCTGAAGCGCAGAGTGACCTTTACCCGCCAACAGGCCCGCGGGGCGGAACTGAACACGATGCTGGCGCGATGCGAACCAGTCATGCGCGATGCGCCGATCGAAGCCTCGCCCGAAATGCCCGAGGGCCAGATCACCGAATTTCGCCGCATGCTCGACCTGGCGTTGCAGCCAGTAGACAGTTGGACCGGTTTTGCCACAAATGACACCTGGCAAGATGGCTCTTTGCGTTACCAGATATGCACCATGTCGTGGAACCTGGCCTTTGGGCAATATACTCAGCTTCCGGCATTCCATGGTTATCTGAACCGGGCGCAGGAAAATTTGATCGCCAAGCATATCGACCGCAAGACCTGGAACTACTGGCATTGGGAAAGTCTGTGGGGCAATTTCAGCATCGAGAAAAACCCGATTACGATCGACAATATCATGTTGTCAGGCTTTCTCGGGGTCTCGCTGGGGCTCTTTGAAACGTCCAGCGGCACGTCGCCCTTTGCAGCGCCTGGCGCGCTGAGCTTTCGTTGGGACGAGAAGACGGCTTTTCCCTATAGCCACGCGACGATGCTGGAAGAGGTGGCCAAGAACTTCAAGCGCTACGACCTTGGCTGGTTTCCGTGCGAGCCGCGCTGGATATATTCGATGTGCAATCTGGTGGGCCGCACCTCGCTGGCGCTGCACGACGCGCGTCATGGCACCGATTACATCGATCAGATCAGCGGCCGCTTCGAGCAGACCATGGCTCAG
>JAYUBN010000168.1:0-32574 GCA_043740855.1 Sphingomonadales bacterium
TTATCGACTTCAAGCGCCGCAAGTGGGACCAACCCGCCACGGTGGAGCGGTTGGAATACGACCCCAACCGCACGGCGTTTATCGCGCTGGTGAAGTACGAGGACGGTGAGCAGACCTACATTCTCGCCCCGCAGCGCCTTGCTGTCGGCGATTCGGTTGTCGCCGGAGAAAAGACCGATGTGAAGCCGGGCAACGCCATGTTGCTGGCGCAGATGCCGGTTGGCACCATCGTCCACAACGTCGAGATGAAGCCAGGCAAGGGCGGTCAGATTGCGCGTTCCGCTGGAACGTATGTGCAGGTCGTCGGTCGCGATCGCGGCATGGTAATCGTGCGGTTGAACTCGGGCGAGCAGCGCTATCTGCGCGGTGATTGCATGGGTACGGTCGGGGCGGTATCGAACCCCGACAATTCGAACCAGAATTTGGCGAAAGCTGGCCGTAACCGCTGGCTGGGCCGGCGTCCGCTGACTCGCGGCGTTGCCAAGAACCCGGTCGATCACCCGCATGGCGGTGGCGAAGGCCGCACGTCGGGCGGCAGGCATCCGGTCACCCCGTGGGGCAAGCCAACCAAGGGCGCCCGTACCCGTCACAACAAGCAGACGGACAAGTTCATCATCCGTTCGCGCCACGCGAAGAAGAAGAGGTAAGCCATTATGGCACGTTCCGTCTGGAAAGGCCCCTTCGTCGACCTGCACCTGCTGAAAAAGGCAGAGGTTGCGCAGGATGGCGGCAGCCGCACAGGTCCGATAAAGACCTGGTCGCGTCGCTCGACGATTTTGCCCCAGTTCGTTGGTTTGACGTTCAGCGTCTACAACGGCAAGAAGTTCATCCCGGTCTCGGTCAACGAGGACATGGTCGGGCACAAGCTTGGTGAATTTTCGCCCACGCGTTATTTCCCCGGCCACGCCGCCGACAAGAAGGGCAAGCGCTGATGGGCAAGGAAAAATCACCGCGTCGCGTTGCTGACAATGAAGCGTTGTCGGTGGGTACGCAGATTCGTGGTTCGGCGCAGAAGCTCGGGCTGGTGGCAGCATTGATTCGCGGCCGTCCCGTTGAAGAGGCACTCAATATTCTCACCTTTTCGCGCAAATCAATGGCGCAGGATGCCCGCAAGGTGCTGGCGTCCGCGATTGCGAATGCCGAGAACAATCATAATCTCGATGTTGATGCGTTGATCGTGGCTGAGGCCAGCGTCGGCAAGTCGATCACCATGAAGCGTTTCCACACGCGCGGTCGTGGGAAATCCACCCGCATTCTGAAGCCGTTCAGCCGGTTGCGCATCGTGGTTCGCGAACACACAGAAGACGGGGAGGCCTGAGCCATGGGTCACAAGAGCAACCCGATCGGCCTGCGTCTGCAGATCAACCGGACCTGGGACAGTCGCTGGTACGCCGAAGGGCGCAACTATGCCCGCATGCTTGAGGAGGACCTCAAGATGCGTAAGTTCATCGTTGATACGCTGCCGGCGGCTGCAATCTCCAAGGTCGTGATAGAGCGTCCGGCCAAGCTGTGCCGGGTGTCAATCTATGCTGCCCGGCCCGGTGTCATCATCGGCAAGAAGGGCGCGGACATTGAAAAGCTGCGCTCGGCGCTGGCCAAGATGACCACCAGTGACGTCAAGTTGAACATCGTCGAAATCCGGAAGCCGGAAATCGATGCCAAGTTGGTGGCGCAAGGTATTGCCGACCAGCTGGTTCGCCGGGTCGCTTTTCGCCGCGCAATGAAGCGCGCGGTGCAGTCGGCGCTGCGGCTTGGCGCCGAGGGCATCAAGATTACCTGCGGTGGGCGTTTAGGCGGCGCAGAAATCGCCCGCGTAGAATGGTATCGCGAGGGCCGTGTGCCATTGCATACGTTGCGCGCGAACATCGATTATGCCGACACCGAGGCCCTGACCGCCTACGGCATCATCGGTATCAAGTGCTGGATTTTCAAAGGCGAGATCCTGGGTCACGACCCGCTCGCTCAGGACAGGCTGATGATGGAAGCGCAAACTTCCGGCGTCCGGCCTGCCCGTTGATCCAGACGGCTGCGAAATAGGGCAAGCACATGTTGCAACCAAAGAAAACCAAGTTCCGCAAGGCATTCAAGGGCCGGATCAAGGGCGACGCCAAGGGCGGCACGGACCTCAACTTCGGCTCGTATGGGCTGAAGGCAATGGAGCCGGACCGCATCACCGCGCGCCAGATCGAGGCAGCTCGCCGGGCGATCACGCGTCACATCAAGCGCCAGGGGCGGTTGTGGATCCGCATATTCCCCGATGTCCCCGTGACCAAGAAGCCTGCCGAAGTCCGTCAGGGTAAGGGTAAGGGCGCGATTGAATATTGGGCAGCCAAGGTCAAGCCAGGTCGGATCCTTTTCGAGTTGGACGGGGTTCCTGGTGATATCGCGGCGATTGCCTTTTCGCGGGCGGCGATGAAGTTGCCGATCAAGACGAAGGTAGTTGCCCGTCTCGGTGACACCTCGCATCTGGGAGCCGTATAATGGCGAAGATTGCCGATTTACGGATCAAGAGCGACGATCAGCTGACCGCCGATCTGGCCGAACTCAAGCGGGAGCAGTTCAACTTGCGCTTCCAGGCCGCAACAAATCAGCTGGAGCGCCCTGCGCGCATCCAAGAAGTTCGCCGCGACATCGCCCGCATCAAGACGCTCCGCAACGAGCGTAGCGATGCTGGCAAGTCGATCCAGGCTTAAGGAGCATACGATGCCCAAGCGTATCCTGATCGGGACCATCGTCTCCGACAAGACCGACAAGACCGTGGTGGTCAAGGTCGAGCGGAAAGTGAAACATGCCGTATATGGCAAGATCATCCGCCGTTCGAAAAAGTACCACGCCCACGACGAAGACAATAATTTCAAGGCTGGCGAGATCGTCCGTATTGAGGAAACCGCACCGATCTCGAAGCTGAAATGCTGGAAGGTGATTGAGCGGGTCCAGGCGGGCAAAGGCACGGCGGTCGAAGCTGACGTTTAAGACTTTTCGCGAATTGGAACTGCCGGACTGGTTTCGGCAAGCCATTAAGAAGGAAACGGATCGATGATCCAGATGCAATCCCAGCTTGAGGTCGCTGACAACAGCGGCGCCAAGCGCGTCCAGTGCATTAAGGTGCTGGGCGGATCGAAGCGCCGGACTGCGGGCGTGGGTGACGTTATTGTCGTCTCGATCAAGGAAGCGCAGCCGCGCGCCAAGGTCAAGAAAGGCGACGTTCACCGTGCCGTTATCGTGCGCACCCGCAAGGACGTACGCCGCGCCGATGGCTCGGTAATCCGCTTTGATAGCAACGCTGCTGTGCTGATCAACAAGAACGAGGAGCCGATCGGCACCCGTATCTTCGGTCCGGTGGTTCGCGAACTGCGCGCGCGTGGTTTCATGAAAATCATCTCGCTAGCGCCGGAGGTGCTGTGATGGGTGCTGCCAAGATCAAGAAGGGCGATAACGTCTTCGTACGTTCCGGCAAGGACAAGGGCCGCACTGGCACTGTCCTGCAGGTCATGCCCAAAGAGGGCAAGGTTATCGTGCAGGGTATCAACGTCGCCGCGCGTCACCGCAAGCCTAGCCAGACCAACCCACAGGGCGGCATTGATCGCTTTGAGGCGCCGATGGCGATTTCCAAAGTGGCCGTTGCGACCAGTGACGGCAAGCCTACGCGCGTCCGTTTTGAAGAGCGTGACGGAAAGAAGGTCCGTGTGGCCGTGAAGTCCGGGGAGACGATCGATGGCTGATGTCAATACACCGCGCCTCAGGATCAAGTATGATTCCGAGATCGCTGCGGCCATGATCGCGAAGTTCGGCTACAAGAACAAGTTCGAAGTGCCCAAGGTCGACAAGATCGTGCTCAATATGGGCGTCGGCGAAGGCACTCAGGACAAGAAAAAGGTCCAGGTTGCCGCCGCCGAAATGGAGCTTATTGCGGGGCAAAAGCCTGTGGTCACCAAGGCCAAGAAGTCTGTCGCTCAATTCAAGCTGCGTGAAGGCATGGCAATTGGTTGCAAGGTGACATTGCGTCGCGAGCGCATGTATGAGTTCCTTGACCGTCTGATTACTATTGCGATGCCGCGTATTCGCGATTTTCGTGGGCTCAACCCAAAGAGCTTCGACGGACGCGGCAATTACGCGATGGGTCTGAAAGAGCAGATCATCTTCCCGGAGATCAGCTACGATCAGATCGAGAAGGTGCGCGGCATGGATATCATCGTTACCACCACAGCCAAGACCGACGAGGAAGCGCGCGAGCTGCTCCGTCTGTTTGGTTTCCCGTTCCCCCAGGAAGCTGCCGAGCAGCAGCAGGCCGCGTAACCGGCGTGTCTCCCAGCTTTGAGGAAGAGAGCTTAAGTCCATGGCGAAACTGAGTTCGATCAATAAGAACGAGCGGCGCAAGCTGCTTGTCAAGAAATATGCAGCAAAGTTTGCGCGTTTAAAGGCAACGGCCGGCGATCAGTCGCTCGATGAGTCCGAGCGCCTGATGGCTCGGCTGAAAATGGCCGAGTTGCCACGCAACGCAAACCCGACGCGCGTTCGCAACCGCTGCGCCACCACCGGGCGCCCGCGCGCCTACTATCGCAAGTTCGGCCTTTGTCGCATCGAACTACGGGACAAGGCTAACAAGGGCCTTATTCCCGGCGTGACGAAGTCGAGCTGGTAAGGATCAAGCGATGGCACTGACCGACCCCCTGGGTGATATGCTCACCCGCATCCGCAATGGCCAACGCGCCAAGAAGGACGCTGTCCTGTCGCCGGCTTCAAAGCTGCGCGCAGGCGTGCTCGAAGTTCTGCAGCGCGAAGGTTATATCCGTGGCTTCAGCGAGGACGCCACCGGCGTTCACCCGCAACTACGCATTGAACTTAAATATTTCGAAGGCGAGCCTGCGATCAAGCATGTCGCGCGCGTCTCGAAGCCGGGCCGTCGGGTCTATTCGGGAAGCAAAGAGCTGCCGGTGATCCGCAACGGGCTGGGGATATCTATTGTCTCGACGCCGCGCGGCGTGCTCTCGGATGCCGAGGCGCGGGCCAGCAACGTTGGTGGCGAAGTGCTGGCGGAGGTATTCTGATGAGCCGCATCGGTAAAAGGCCGGTCCCCGTTCCCGGCGGTGTCACCGCGGCAATCGCTGATGGTACGTTGACGGTAAAAGGGCCCAAGGGCACCTTGTCGTTGAGCATGGCAAGCGACATCCGCTACGAGATAGGCGACACTGGTATCTCGGTGCAGCCGGCCAACGACTCAAAGACCGCTCGCGCGTTCTGGGGCATGCAGCGCACGTTGGTGGAAAACCTCGTCACAGGGGTTACGCAGGGCTACACCAAGGTACTTGAGATCACGGGCGTCGGTTATCGTGCCAATTCGCAAGGCCGCAATCTGAAGTTGCAGCTTGGCTATAGCCACGATGTCGATTTCGCAGTGCCCGAGGGCATCGAGATCAAGACCCCGGACAACACCACGATAGAAATTTCGGGGATCGACAAGCAGCAGGTCGGCCAGGTCGCCGCCGAAGTTCGCCGCTGGCGCAAGCCTGAGCCGTACAAGGGCAAGGGCATCCGCTACCGTGGCGAGTTCATCTTCCGCAAGGAAGGGAAGAAGAAGTAATGGCCAAGCTCTCACTTTTCGAACGCCGCCGGCAACGCGTCCGCACTGCGCTCAAGGCGCGTTCCGGGGGCCGTCCACGGCTTTCGGTGCATCGCTCGGGGCGGCATATATATGCCCAGATCATCGACGACGCGCAGGGTCGCACAATCGTTGCTGCTTCGTCCTTGAAAAAGGGTGAAAAGGCGCTGGGCGCTACTGTGGCCTCGGCGACCGATGTGGGCAGGGCGCTAGCCGAAGCTGCCAAACAACTGGGCGTCACCGCTGTCGTGTTCGATCGCGGCGGTTTTCTCTTTCATGGCCGCGTCAAGGCGTTGGCTGACGCCGCGCGTGAAGGCGGGCTGGAGTTCTGACGATGGCTGATGAAACCAACACCCCAACCACTGCGGCAATTGAAGCAGCGGCTCCCGCAGCTGCGCCTGCTCCTACTTCTGATGGCGATCATCGCGATGCACGTGGTCCTGCCCGCGGCCGAGGCCGGGGCGGCAACGATCGCGGCGGTCCTGGCCAGAACCGTGGCGGGCGGCGCGACGATCGTCGTGGCGGACGCGGCGGGAGCGATGACGGCGGCGAAGAGCTGATCGAGAAGCTGGTCCACATCAATCGGGTGTCCAAAACCGTCAAAGGCGGCAAACGCTTCGGTTTTGCGGCACTGGTCGTAGTTGGCGATGGCAAGGGCCGTGTCGGCTTTGGTCACGGCAAAGCACGCGAAGTGCCCGAGGCAATCACCAAGGCGACTGCGTCGGCCAAAAAGAAAATGGTTCGCATTCCGCTGAAGGAAGGCCGCACCCTGCACCACGACGGCAAGGGCCGGTTTGGCGCGGGTAAAGTCAATCTGCGTTCGGCGCCAGCCGGTACCGGTATCATCGCCGGTGGCCCGATGCGCGCCGTGTTCGAAAGCCTGGGCGTCCACGACGTGGTGACCAAGTCGGTGGGTAGCTCGAACCCCTACAACATGATCCGCGCCACGTTTGACGCGCTGACCGACCAGACATCGCCGAAATCGGTGTCGCAGCGTCGCGGCAAGAAGATCGCCGACCTGCTCGGCCGTGGCGGCGCCCCTGTGGCGGAGGCAGCCGCCGCCGCCGACGCGATTACGGAGTAAGCATCATGGCAACTATCAAGATCAAGCAGATTGGCTCGCCGATCCGTCGGCCTGCTCATCAGAAAAAAACCTTGATCGGTCTCGGCCTGGGCAAAATGAATCGTGTGGTCGAGGTGCTGGACACCCCCGAAACGCGCGGTGCGATCGCCAAGCTGCCGCATATGGTGGCCGTGATCGACTGATCGGGGAAACTGCTGCTGGAATTCGAAAGCCCACCTTCGGTTTGTCCGGGGGTGGGTTTTTCGTTTCCCGTTCCCGCCCCCAAGCGGGAGGGGAGTTGAATATGTGAAGCGTGCGGTCAATAGAAGCGATCGTCCTGCTCATAAATAGCGTCTGTAATGGCGAACACCTGTTGAGCCAGAGGCGTACCAATCACGTCGTCTCTCGGGAGCGGCGTATCTGCAAGTGTGTCATCTGCTCCTGGTCGCCCTTAGGTATCTATCACTATTTGGGCAGGTGTACATTCAGGTTGTTGCCGCTGGAATCTTATACCTTTCCGGCCTTTTAAACGTGACAACCATCCCCCCGTCCGCTACTGGCCGCGCCTTCCATTAGCGCGACAAAAGCGAAAGCGAGTGCATCGACATGAAACTTAACGAACTCCGTGACAATGATGGCGCCCGCAAGGGGCGTATGCGCGTTGGGCGCGGTATTGGCTCGGGCAAGGGCAAGACCGCAGGCCGCGGGCAAAAGGGCGCCAAGGCGCGGTCGGGCGTTTCTGTCAATGGCTTTGAAGGCGGCCAGATGCCGCTTCACATGCGTATTCCAAAGCGCGGCTTCAACAATATTTTCGCCAAGGACTATGCCGAGGTCAATCTGGGCATGGTCCAGAAGCTGATTGATGCCGGCAAGCTCGACGCCAGCCTGGTCATCGACCATGCCGCATTGCAGTCGGTTGGCCTGGCCCGTGGCGGCAAGGATGGCGTGCGACTGCTGGCTAAGGGCGAATTTACCGCGAAGGCCAGTTTCATGGTGACCGGCGTGTCGGCAGGTGCGCGAGCGGCAGTTGAAAAGGCCGGCGGCTCGGTCGAACTGCCCGAAGTGAAGCCCAGCGAGCATGAGAAGAAGACCGCTCGCCGCGCAGTCAACACGGAAGCCAGCAAGGCGCTTCGCGCCAAGTAACCATGCGTGCCGATTGTATCATCCCCGGCCCATCGTGCCGAGGATGGTATGGTTACGATGGCATTGGCAATGATGGTACGGCAATATCCGTTGGGGGGGTTCGACATTGGCGACACCTGCCTATATGGAACGATCCTGACTTTGGCTCCAGGGTCAGGGATTCGGGCACCGCCAAGCAAGGTTTGTAAATTCCGATGGCTTCACGCGCCGACAATATCGCGAGCAATCTGAGCCTCGCCAATTTTTCGAAGGCGACCGAGCTCAAGAACCGGATATGGTTCACGGTGGGCGCGTTGGTCGTGTTCCGCTTCCTGAGTTTTGTGCCGCTGCCTGGGATCAACCCGCTGGTCCTGCAGACGCTGTACAGCCATACCCAAGGCGGCATTCTCGATATCTTCAACACCTTTTCAGGCGGGTCGCTCCAACGCATGAGCCTGATCGCGCTGGGTGTGATGCCGTATATCACTGCCTCGATCGTGGTGCAGCTGGCCTCTTCGTTGCATCCGACGCTGGCGGCGCTGAAGAAGGAAGGCGAGAGCGGGCGCCAGAGACTCAACCAATATACGCGCTATGGCGCAGTGCTGCTGACTGCCATTCAGGGTTGGTTCGTCGCCTCTGGGCTGGAAGCGTATGGCGCCTCGAGTGGCCTGCAGGCGGTGGTTATCCCCGGGATGCTGTTCCGCGTTACTGCCGTGATCAGCCTGATCGGCGGGACGATGTTCCTGTTGTGGCTGGGTGAACAAATCACTTCGCGCGGGATTGGCAACGGCACTTCGCTGATCATCATGGCCGGGATCGTCGCGCAGATGCCGACCTTTATCGGGCAGTTGTTCGAAGGTGGCCGGTCGGGTTCGATCGGGCCGTTCACCATAATCGGGATGGTGGCACTGCTGCTCGGACTGATCTTGTTTATCGCGTTCATGGAGCGGGCAACGCGGCGGCTGTTAATTCAATATCCCAAGCGCGCCAGCGCTAATGGCATGATGCAGGCGGATCGCAGCCATCTTCCACTTAAGCTCAACACGTCGGGTGTGATTCCGCCGATCTTTGCAAGCTCGTTGTTGCTGCTGCCGCTGACGATCACGCAGTTCGCGGGCAAGTCCGTGTCGCCGGATTCACGGCTGGGCGGTGCCATCATTGCCCTCAACCAGTATCTCGGTCACGGCAAACCGTTGTACATGTTGCTTTATGCCGCGGGCATTATATTTTTCTGCTTCTTTTACACCGCCGTGGTGTTCAATCCTGAAGAGACTGCGGATAATCTGAAGCGCAACGGTGGCTTCATTCCTGGTATAAGACCGGGCAAGAATACTGCGACCTATCTCGATTACGTGCTGACCCGGATCACCGTCATTGGCGCGGCTTATATTACCGTGGTCTGCGTCATTCCCGAATGGGTGATCGCGCAGACCGGGGTGCGGCTGTTTTTTGCCGGCGGCACCAGCCTGCTGATCGTGGTTAACGTGACGGTGGATACCATTACCCAGATCCAGTCGCATTTGTTGGCCCACCAGTATGGCGATCTGATCAAGAAGGCGAAGTTGAAGGGCCGGCTGCGTTAACGCGTGATGACAAAAAGGTGGGCACCGGTTTTTGTCAAGCAATCACGGGGCGACTAAAACTGGCCGGCTGCCGAAGAATTGGGGGAGGAGAATCCCGTGAATATTATTCTGCTGGGACCGCCGGGAGCGGGAAAGGGGACCCAAGCGCAACGCCTGGTCGAACACCATGGCATGCGCCAGCTCTCCACCGGTGATATGCTGCGTGCTGCCGTCAAGGCGGGTACGCCGGTCGGGCTGCAGGCCAAGTCGGTTATGGCTCGCGGAGAGTTGGTGTCGGACGAAATCGTCTCGGCGCTGATCGGCGAAGAGCTTGATGGCATGGCTCCGGGCGCGGGCGCGATCTTTGACGGATATCCCCGCACTGCAGCGCAGGCTGCTTCGCTCGAAGGCATTTTGACTGCGCGTGGGCGCAAGCTGGATCACGTTATTGAGCTGGACGTCGACGAAGACGCGTTGGTCGAGCGGATTACCGGACGTTTCAGCTGCGCGCATTGCGGCAAGGGCTACCACGACCGCTTCGAGCAACCGAGGCAGGTCGGCGTCTGCGACAAATGCGGCAGCACTGAATTCAAGCGTCGCCCTGACGACAATGAAGCGACGGTACGCACCCGCATGGCAGAATACCGCGCCAAGACTGCGCCGATTCTGCCGATTTATGAAGCGCGCGGCATCGTCGCGCGGGTCAATGGAATGGCCGAGATGGACCACGTCACCGCCGCGATCGAACGCGCGATCGCCCGGGAAGTGATGCACTGACGCTCTGATGCGTCCGCTCACACTTGTTTTGGCCGCATTGATGGCCGCAGCGCCGGTGTCGATGGATCGCGCGCAGGCTGAAATTACCGAGAAATCGGATTCCGGCTTTGTTAGCGGCGCTGAACTGGATGTGGCCGGCAAAACACCGCTGGATGTCTGGCAGGCGCTGATCGTTCCCGCTGGTTGGTGGGACCCGCTGCACAGTTGGTCAGGCGATGCTGCCAACCTCTATCTTGATCCTCAGGCGGGCGGCTGCTTTTGTGAACTGCTGCCCAAGCCTGCGGGCGCGCCCGAGGAACTGCGTCGCGGCAGTATCGAACAGATGCGCGTGATCGCTGTGATGCCGTCCAAATTGCTGCGCATGACCGGGGCGCTGGGGCCGCTGCAGGGCGAAGCGCTGACGGGCACCCTGACGGTTACGATCAAACCGTTAGCGGACAAGGGTACGCATCTGGCGTGGTCATATGTGGTGGGCGGCTATATGCGGCTGAAGGTCGAACAAATCGCGCCCATTGTCGACAAGGTGCTGACTGAGCAGTTTGAGCGGCTGGCTAAATTTGCGCAGGCTGGCAATTCTTCGGTTCAGCCAGCGAGTGCAGCGCCTGATGAGGTTCATCATTGACCAGGCTATTGATGGGGCGGGCCGCTTGGGGTATAACATTTAACTCGTCTTGCTGGTATGGCATTGCCCAGATCGGATGTGATTTCGGCGTCGATGTCAGCAGGCTTGCCTGTTGACAGGAAGCGCGAATCGCCTTAAGCGCGCCGCTCACACGACAACATCGGGTTCAGTCCGGTAGGCTGTAGCAGACATGCACGCCACCCGGACTTTTTTCCGTTCTGGTCCGGTGTCGCCGTGATGACAACGCGTTGAGATGGGGTTTGGTGCCCTCCCTTTCCGGGAACTGTGCCAAGCTCTGTGGAGCATGGAGAATTAAGTGGCTCGTATTGCCGGGGTAAACATCCCCACCAACAAGCGCGTGATCATCGCGCTGACCTACATACATGGTATCGGTGCACATAAAGCGAAGTCGATTGCGGACAAAGTCGGCATCGATCATGCTCGCCGGGTGCAGGATCTGACCGATCAGGAAGTTCTGCACATTCGCGAGGCAATCGACGCCGATTACACTGTCGAAGGTGATCTTCGCCGCGAAACTGCGATGAATATCAAGCGGTTGATGGATCTGGCCTGCTATCGCGGGCTGCGTCACCGCAAGGGGCTGCCGGTTCGCGGGCAGCGCACCCATACCAATGCCCGCACCCGCAAGGGTAAGGCCAAGGCTATCGCCGGCAAGAAGAAGTAGACCCGGACGTCGGTTTTTCCGCTCGTCGTTCTTCAGCTTTCCCACCGGCTTACCTTCAGGATTATCAGCAATGGCACGTGAACCTCAGCGCATTAAAAAGCGGGAGCGCAAGAATATCTCCAGTGGCGTCGCGCATGTGAACGCCAGCTTCAACAATACTATGGTCACCATTACGGACGCACAGGGCAATACCATTGCCTGGTCATCCGCCGGGACGATGGGCTTCAAGGGCAGTCGCAAGTCGACGCCTTATGCCGCCCAGGTCGCCGCTGACGACGCTGGCAAAAAGGCATCCGAGCACGGTGTGCGCACGTTGGAAGTCGAAGTGAAGGGCCCTGGTTCGGGCCGCGAAAGCGCGCTGCGCGCCTTGCAGGCGGTGGGCTTTACTATCACCTCGATCCGCGACGTTACTGCGATCCCGCACAACGGCGTGCGACCTTCGAAGCGTCGTCGCGTCTGATCGAGCCGTCGCGGTGCTGCATTCAGCCGCGCTGCGATTCCGGTTGGCCGCCCTTGCTGTCGAAGCGGGCGCGGTACTCCCGCCAGAATATAACCTTAGGGGAAATCCATGACTGTCAATATCAAGAACTGGCAGGAACTGAAGAAGCCCAACAACCTCGAGGTCAAGTCGGGCAACGACCCCAAGCGTCGGGCGACCTTCATTGCGGAGCCACTCGAGCGCGGTTTCGGGCTGACGCTAGGTAACGCGCTGCGGCGCGTGCTGCTGTCTTCTTTGCAAGGTGCGGCGATTACCTCGATCAAGATCGAGAACGTTCTTCACGAATTTTCGTCGCTGGCCGGCGTACGTGAAGATGTCACTGACATCGTGCTCAACGTCAAGCAGATCGCTCTCAAGATGCAGGGCGAGGGGCCCAAGCGGCTTCAGCTGTCGGCGACCGGCCCGGCCAAGGTAACTGCGGGCGATATCGCCGTGTCGGGCGACATCGAGGTGATGAACAAGGATCTGGTGATCTGCCATCTCGATGAAGGTGCCCGTTTCAACATGGAACTGACCGCCGATACCGGCAAGGGCTATGTGCCTGCAGTTGCCAATCGCCCGGTCGATGCGCCGATCGGTTTGATCCCGATTGATTCGTTGTACGGTCCGGTGCGTCAGGTATCCTACAAGGTGGATAACGCCCGCATCGGTCAGGAGCTCGATTTCGACAAGCTCAATCTGACTATTGAGACCGATGGCACAGTGACCCCCGAGGATGCGGTGGCTTACGCCGCGCGCATACTCCAGGACCAACTGGCGCTGTTCGTACACTTTGAGGACAGCGCGCCGATGGGCGCTTCGCCGATGATCGGAATGGCCGCCGCGCCTTCGGACGAAGGTGACACCAACCAGCTCAACCGCTACCTGCTCAAGAAGGTGGATGAGTTGGAGCTGTCGGTACGTTCGGCCAATTGCCTCAAGAACGATAACATCATCTACATTGGTGACCTCGTCCAGAAGACTGAGGCAGAAATGCTGCGCACGCCGAATTTCGGGCGCAAGTCGCTGAACGAAATCAAAGAAGTGTTGTCGTCGATGGGCCTTCGTCTGGGGATGGACATCCCTGGTTGGCCGCCGGAGAACATCGAGGAAATGGCCAAGAAGCTTGAACAGGAGCTGCTCGGCTAAAGCCTTTCGCCAAAAAGCCGGTACCGGTTTTTGGTAGTAAGCGTCGCGGCAACAACAAGACTGGGCATCGGCAGGCCCCATAGCCAGCCTGGACCGGGGTACCTGATACGGCCCCCTTACAAACGGAAATGAAAAATGCGCCATAAAGTCGGTCACCGCAAACTTCAGCGGACCAGTTCGCATCGCGCTGCGCTGTTGCGCAACATGGCTGCTGCGCTGATCAAGCACGAACAGATTACCACGACGCTGTCCAAGGCGCGCGAGTTGCGCCCCTATACCGAAAAGTTGATTACGCTCGCCAAGCACGGTGGCCTGTCGAACCGGCGTTTGGCGCATGCCCGACTGCTCGATGACGCGCAGCTGATCAAGTTGTTTGACGTGCTGGCAGCGCGCTATTCTGATCGCGAAGGCGGTTATACCCGCGTCATCAAGGCAGGCTTTCGTGCGTCTGATTCCGCGCCGATTGCAGTGATCGAACTGGTGGAGCGCGATGTTGCAGCCAAGGGTCAGGATTCAGGTCCAGTGCTGACGGACGAATCGGACGATTGAGACGTTCGTTCAGTTGATCGTTATTCGCCGGCGGCGGGAGTTGCGTCCGCCGGCGGTGGTATGGGCGTCCTGCGTAGCCCGACTTTCCGTGGGCGTTATTTCAGCAACGTCGGGATAGTTTGCGGTGGGCGGAACGTCTATGCGCAACGGCGCTGTTGGCGGTTGGAACGCGCACCGTCCGTTAATTTGGGCATCGTCCGCCGGTGGAGATTTGCCACGGTGCCAAGTTCGAGTGCCTGGTATTTAGGCCACGAGCGAGATCGCGCGCTACGCCGCGCTCAAAGATGCAGCCGATCCGATAGAACAGGTGTTCGAAACGCGATTATTGGGCAGCGCCGGCCAGCGCCGCGCGCTCTACCGAGCCGAGGTACGCGTCCGCCCCGCTGACATGTGTCGCGTTTCCGGGGGACACCGCTTTTTGTTGAACGGGGCGGGCGAAATCAGGCGATGGACGTCATGGTCGCAAGCTAAGAGGTGGCAATTCGGCACCATTCAGCTTGACGCCGAGAATTGCGGCGAGCGTGGGTGCGATCGCCCTCATGTCGATCACACCCAGATCATCGGCCTTGGCAATGCCCTTACCCATTAGCAGGAAGGTCGATCGCATGCGCAAATCGGCCGGAAAATAGCCATGCATGCCTTTGTATGGTGCCGGGTCCACCACTACGGGGAGTTCCGGCCCGCGCCACGGCAGCGCCATGACGCCATCGGCCAGGTTCAGGTAGAAATCGGCTTGCGGGTTGCTGCCGGCCCGGGCGATGGCGTCGCGCGTGATGACGCTCGTGATGCCGTTGGCAGGGTCGGATTGGAGACGCGCGAGTAACCCGGCGACCTGCGCCTTTAGTACCGCATCCTGTGGCAGCGCCAGCACCACCGCGATCGAGCCGCCTGAAATCCAGGGCACCGCGTCCCAGCCGTTGATCTTCCAGCCGCCATGGATTGCCCCGGCATCGGCGCCGCGCACCAGGCCGGCATCAATGAACGCCCGCCACAGGTTCAGCGCTTTCGAGACATGAGCAAAGCCATGGTCGCTGACCACCGCTATTACGGCGTCGGAATGAGCCGCTTGCTCGGCTGCAACAAGCGTGCCGACAATCGCGTCCAGCCGCTCCAGCACGGCATGCGCTTCGGGCGTATCGGGACCAGCATGGTGCTGCATAGTGTCGAGCCCAGTCAGATAGACTGTCAGGAAATCGGGATGATGAAGCGCGATCAGCCGCGTCGCGAACCGGCCCCGGACTTCGTCGCCGGCAATGTTGTCGTCGATGCCGTCGGCGTAGGGCCCCTCGCTCGCCTCCAGTTCGGGCAGCAGGCCCGGGGTGGCGAGCGCGGCCAGCAGCTTGGCGTCATCGGCATGGCCGGTAAGCCAGATCTGGGGCAGGTTCCAGTCGATCGCGCGCGCACCCACGCTGACCGGCCAGTGAATATTGCCCGTGGTCAGATGCGCGGCATGCGCAGCGTCCCACAAGGTCGGCACCTTTATGTCGCTGGCGTACCAGTACCAGCCTTCGCGGTTGATCTGGGTGGGGTCGAAGGTCAAATTGTTGACAATACCGTGACGTGCCGGTGCCGCCCCGGTGATCAACGTGGTGTGACTGGGGTAGGTGACCGTGGGCAGGATACCAATAACCCCGTCGGCATAGCTGCCCTCGACCAGAAACCGGCGTAGATTGGGCAGCCTGAGTCCGCACGCCGCCGCATCGGAGACATCGCCCGGCCGCAGCCCGTCGAGGGAGATCAGCAGCACGGGCCGGGCCGAGGCCGCCGTAGCGAGGCCTGTCAGCGCGAGCGCGGCCAGCGCGAGGCGCGTGCAATTTGTGAACAATGTTATCTCCCAGGGATCATCGGGTTGAAGGAACCGCGCCAGCTTTGCTGCCCAGTAGTTCGAGCGGAATGGGACTCAACGGCTCCAGCGATGCTGCTGCCTGGAATACGCGGCGCATCAGCAACGACCTTCGGTGCTCCACGCAGCATACGACATAGCCGGTCAGCAGCGAGGCATCGGGCTGAAACTCTGGCTCAAGCACCGCCATCCGCGAATCGAATGGGCATTCCGCCGAAAAAAACAGGCTGATCCCCATGCCGAGCGCTACCGCCTCGCGGATTGCTTCGCGGCTGTGCAGTTCGATGGTGCGCGGTGGGTGCAGGTCATGGGCGCGCAGCAGCGAATCGGTAGCGCCGCGAGTTTTCGAAGATGGCTCGCGAACCAGCAGGCAATCTTCGGCAAGCGCGGCCAGCGGATAGACCGCCTGGCCCGCAAGCCGGTGGCCCGCCGGCACCAGCACCTTGAGGTAATCGACGAACAGCGGCGTGTAGGCGAAACGCGGATCGATCTGCGGATCGCTGACGATGGCGACATTGGCGCGGGCATCGAGCAACCGGTTCAGCGTCTGTTGCGAATTTTCGATCTGGACGATGATATCGAGATTGGGGACATCGAGATCCCCGCTCCCAAGAGAAGCCTCGGATTGCAGCATCGCTTGCACTAGGCGCGCTGCATAGATCGGGGAGTCGGCTGCCAGCCGCAGAGCCAGTCTGTCAGCGGACGGGTTTTTGCCGAGCAGATTGTCGATTTCTTCTGCAGTTGCGAACATACGCCGGGTCAGTGCGAGTAATTCGCTGCCCATAGGCGTCAACAATAACGGTCGCCGCCGACCTTCGAACAGCGGTGTGCCGTGCCGTTGTTCCAGCGCCTTGATCTGTTGGGACAATGTTGGCTGCGATATATTCAAACGCCGAGCGGCACGACTGAAGCTACCATCGGTCGCAACGCCATGAAAAGCGCGCAGATGCTGATGATTTAACGCCACAATTTTCTTTTCATCGCTATATTGTTTGGACTGCTTGGTCCCTAAATTGGCGAAAATTTGTGTCAGTATGGTGACAGACCTGCGCCATTATAGATTTTATCTATGGCCCTGATTGTTGATTGCTATTGGCCCGCAGCCGTCAGTTTTGGCAAAGCCCTTCGCAAGCGCAGCATCGACCTTCGGCAAATCGCGAAGTCAGTCGGTGTTGCGGACAAAATTGATCCATGACCTTCAGGGGGCGACAATGACACGCAGACCAGTTTCCATAAAGACCAGCTTCTTGCTGTCGGCCGCGATGTTCATCGGTCTGGGCAGTGGGCAGGCCATCGCCGCCGACGCATCGGCAGCCGCCGTTCCAGCAGCCGATGCCGATTCCGTGCCGGCCAGTGAAATCATCGTCACCGCGCAGCGCCGCAACGAATCGATCCAGAGCGTGCCGATGACGCTGCAGGCGTTGTCCGGCGCCACGCTATCGCAGCTCAACGTCACCAACTTTAACGACCTGCTCAAATTCACCCCCAACGTCACCTTCGCCAGCAACGGCCCTGGCCAAGGCGCGATCTTCATGCGCGGGCTGTCGGCAGGTTTCGCCGGCAACCAGTCATCAGGCACGATCGCACCGTTCCCGAACGTCGCTTTGTATCTGGACGATCAGTCGATGCAGTTCCCGGCGCGCAATGCCGACGTTTATGTGGCTGACCTTGAGCGCATCGAAGTGCTGGAAGGGCCGCAGGGCACGTTGTTCGGCGGCGGAGCCGAGGCCGGCGCGGTGCGCTACATCACGAACAAGCCCAAAATCGGCATTTTCGAAGGTCATTTCGAGGGCAGCGCCGGCAGCACCGTTGGTGGCGGGCCGAACGGCTCGTTCAGCGCCACCATCAACATTCCGGTGATCAGCGATAAGCTGGCGATCCGCGCTGTCATCTATGATGACCACCACGGCGGCTACATTGATAACGTGCCCAGCAGCTTTACCCGCCAGGCCACTGATTCCGGCAGCGTTGGCTACAATTTCAACCCAAGCCCCACCAACCAGTCCAACGCCGGCCAATACAACAATTTTGCGCTCGCCAAAAAGAACTACAACCCGATCGACTATACCGGCGGGCGAGTCGAGGCGCTGTGGGATGTCACCCCCGACTGGAACCTGCTGGTCACCCAGAGCTATCAGCACATCGATGCCGAAGGGACCTTCGCAACGTATCCGATCGGTTCCGACTTCCAGCCGCTTGGCCCGCTGCAAACCACGACATTCGCGCCTTCGTATAATAGGGACACGTACTGGAACACTGCCTGGACGGTGAACGGGAAAATAGCCGACTGGAAACTAGTCTATACTGGCGCTTATATGACTCGCCACATTGAGAGTCAGCAAGATTATTCAAATTATTCGCGAACTGGCGGCGGCATGTATTATCAGTGCACCGGAAGCGGCACCGGTTTTGGTGCAAGCCCGAACACCTTTTGCTACTCGCCGGTCGGATATTGGCACGACGCTATCCGCAATACCCACCACAGCGAAGAGTTGCGCTTTTCCTCGCCCGAGAACAAGCGGCTGCGCGTTATTGGCGGCGCTTATTACGAGAAGTTCAAGATCCAGGACGAAATGCATTTCAACTATGAAACTATTCCGGGCTGCACCAACGGCTTGATTACGGCGGCGGTGGACTGCGTCGGCGTGGTCCAGACTTACCCCGGCTCCACCGCCAACCAGCCCGGAACCTTGCCTGTGGGTACTGCCTTTGGCGAGGATACCCAGCGCGGCTATCGCCAGTATGCCTTTTTTGGTTCAGCCGATTTCGATATTCTGCCTAACCTGACCGTCACTGGCGGCACCCGCTATTACAATTACAGCGAGTTCGAGGTCGGTTCGCAGTTCGAAACACGCACTGGCGGCTACGACAACTGCGCCCAGCAGCTTGTCTGCTCGCTGGCTATCAACACCCCATCCTATGTTGGCACCCTGACACCTACCCAGCACGATGCCTCGAAAGGCAACGTGAACATCGACGCCAATAACGATCACGTCACTTACCACGGCTTCAAAAGCAAGGGCGTGATCACCTGGAAACCGCAGGCTGGCACGATGGTCTATGCGCTGTTCAGCCAAGGGTTTCGCCCTGGTGGTTTCAACCGCACATTCAGGCTGATCCTGCCCGATGTCAACGGTGTCGCCCAACTGATCCGACCGAATGGCTACAAGCCCGATACGCTGACCAACTGGGAAGCCGGCATCAAGACCGACCTGTTTGATCGCAAGGTGACGTTGAACCTGTCAGCCTATTACATGGTCTGGGAGGGTATCCAGGTCGGCTTCTTCAACCCGGCCGGCGGCTTCGGCAACACCAGCTTTGTCACCAACGGCGCCAATTTCCACGTCAAGGGCCTGGAAGCGCAATTGTCTGCCCGCCCGATGAACGGCCTGTCCATCCAGGCTGGCGCTACTTACAACCAAAGCAAGCAGGTTACGGCACCGTGCTTCATTTCGAACAACGCTGGTCCCCCGGCCTCGGCCACTTTGGGCCAGTGCATCACCAACTTCTACAAGGGCGGCAAGCCGATTACCGTGACGAGCCCGTTTGGCTCGCTTGGCAGCAGCCTGCCTTATAGTCCGCATTTCCAGGGTAATTTGCGGGGTCGCTACGAATGGCAGCGCGGTCCTGATCTGAAATGGTTTGTCGCGGCCGGCGTGTCCTATACCGGTGCGACATACAACCAGCCCTCGACATACCCTTCAGGCGACGGCGTATCTATCCCTGGCACCACCCTGCTGCGTTACCGCATGCCTGGCTATGCCTTGGTCGATGCTTCGATCGGCTTTAAGCACGACAACTGGAATGTTTCGATCTTTGGCGAAAATCTCACCAATTCGCACGCCAGTACGTTTACGTCGTCGGCCCAGTTCATCAAATCCTATGTACCGGTCCGGCCGCTGGTCTATGGTCTGAAGGTCGGCGCAGACTTCTGACAGGGAAAGTGAACAGCGTCCGGTTTTGCACCACGACGTAAAACTGTAATAAGCGGCGCATTGCCCTGCCGCCTTTGTTTCAGCCTCGTCTGCTCCTCGTGGAGCGACGAGGCTGATCCTGCCACCGGAAATTCCAGCGCCGATGACCGCATCCGCTCCAATCGCATCGCTCTCGCCTCCCGCCCGACAGGCTGCGGGTTCGTTGCTGGAGGCAGAGGTGGCGCGGCTGCGGCAGTTGCAGCATGGCGGTAGTCACGAGGCCGCGCTGACCGGCGCCCGCGCCAGCCTGACCAGCTATCCCGAAAACCGTGACCTGCTGCTGATCGAGGCGAGCGCGCTGCGCCACCTCACCCGGATCGACGAGGCACTGGCCAGTCTCGACCGGCTCGCCGCGCTTCACCCCCATTACAGCCTGATGCATCAGGAGCGCGGGTTGTGCCATGTCGCACGCAAGGATGCACCCGCGGCCATCGCCGCCTTGCTCGCCGCAGTGAACATCAATCCCGCGCTGCCGGTGAGCTGGCGGATGCTGGAAGGGGTCTATCGTCTGGTCGGCGACGGGTACAACGCCGCCACCGCGGCCGCCCATGTTGCAACGCTGCGGGAACTGCCCGCCGAGGTCGTGAGCGCGACAGCGCTGTTTGCCGACGGCGAGCTGGCGCTGGCCGAGGCGATTGCCCGGCGCTTTCTGCTCAATCGGGGCGATCATCCCGAAGTGATGCGGATTCTGGCGCGCATCGGGGTGGCGCAGGGTGTGCTGGATGATGCCGAGACGCTGTATGCCGGGGTGTTGACGTTGGCGCCGGGGCATGATGCGGCCCGCCTCGAATATGTCCAGACCCTGATCGCCCGCCATAAATACGTCGAGGCGCGGGCTGCGCTGGCGCCGCTGCTGGCGTGCGACCCGGCTAATCCAGCCTATCGTACCGAGGCTGCCGCCGTGGCGGTCGGTCTGGGCGAGCACGCGGCGGCGATCGCGCTTTACCGGGCGTTGCTGGCCGAGAACGCGCTGCGTGCGCCGGACGAGCCCGGTGTGCCGGGCGTTATCGCCGATCTTAACCTGTGGCTGGGCCACGCGCTCAAGACCGTCGGGCATTTGCCCGAAGCGATCGCCGCATACCACGCTGCAACCGCGCATCGCCCCGATTTCGGCGAAGCCTGGTGGAGTCTTGCCAACCTCAAGACCTACCGCTTTACCCCCGTCGAGGTCACGACGATGCGAGCCGCTGAAACCATCGCGACGCTTGCGGCTAACCGCATCCAGCTAAGTTTTGCACTTGCCAAGGCACTGGAAGATCGCGGTGAGTTTGCCGACGCATGGGGCAGTTATGCGCGCGGCAATGCGCTGCAACGCGGTGTCAGCCGTTACCGCCCCGAGATTCTGGAGACGAACACGCGTGAACAGATCCGCGTCTGCACTCCTGCGTTCTTTAGCGCCCGGGAAGGCTGGGGCGATCCCGCTCCCGACCCGATCTTCATCCTGGGTCTGCCACGTTCGGGATCGACCCTGATCGAGCAAATCCTGGCCTCGCACGCGCAAGTCGAGGGCACGCAGGAGTTGCCCGATATTCAGCGGCTGGTGCTGGACTTGCAAGGGCGCGATCCCGATCTCGACAATCCGCGCTATCCGTCGGCGCTGGAGAAGCTGTCGGCGCAGGACTGCCGCGAGTTGGGCGCGCGTTATCTTGCCTCCACGCGCGTTCATCGCCAGCAAGGTCGGCGGTTGTTCATCGACAAGATGCCAAATAATTTTCGCCACATCGGCCTCATCCACCTGATCCTGCCCAATGCCACGATAATCGATGCGCGGCGCGGTGCGCTGGCCTGTTGCGTCTCCAACCTCAAGCAACTGTTCGCCCAGGGGCAGGAGTTCAGCTACAGCAGCGAGGATATCGCCCGCTATTACCGCACCTATCTCGAACTGATGCGCCATTGGGATGCCGTATTGCCGGGCAAGGTACTGCGCGTCTGTAACGAGGATGTCATAGCCGATCTGGAGGGGCAGGTGCGCCGCATCCTGAGCCATTGCCAGCTCGACTTCGACCCCGGCTGCCTTGCCTTCCATGAAAACAAGCGCGCGGTGCGTACTCCCAGCTCCGAACAGGTGCGCCAGCCGATCTCAGCCGACGGGATCGACCAGTGGCGCAATTTCGAACCGTGGCTCGGTCCGCTGAGTGCCGCGCTTGGGGATGCTGTGGAGGGGTGGCGCGCGTGAGCTGGGCAAATGTCGGAAAATTCGATCTGGCGGTCGTCGGTGGCGGCATCCTGGGGCTGGCCCATGCCCTGATTGCCGCCCGCGCAGGCAAGCGGGTGGTGGTGATCGAACGCGACCCCCGCCCCAATGGCGCCTCGATCCGCAATTTCGGCTTTATCACCGTATCCGGCCAGGAACGCGGCGACAGCTGGCAACTGGCGCGCCGCACGCGCGACATCTGGGCCGAGATTGCGCCCATGGCGGGCATCCCGATCGAACACCGGGGGCTCTATCTCACTGCGCGTTCGCCCGAAGCCATGGCCGTGATCGAGGCGTTTCTGGGCACCGAGATGGGTGATGGCTGCCGAGTGGTCAGTGCCGCCCAATTCCGCGACGATTGTTCGGGCCTGGGTTGCGGCGACCTGATCGGCGCGCTGCATAGCCCGCACGAATTGCGCGTCGAATCGCGTGATGCCATCCCGCTGCTCGCCGCGTGGCTGGCGGAACGTCACGGCGTCACCTTCCTGACCGAAACCGTGGTGTTTTCTGCCGCCGCACCCCGGCTGGAAACATCGCGCGGGCTTGTCGAGGCGGGCGCGGTCGTGGTCTGCCCCGGCGATGATTTTGCGACGCTGTATCCCGATCGTATCGCGGCATATGGCTTGACCCGGTGCCGGTTGTCGATGCTGAAGCTGGCCGATCCCGGCCTCCGGTTGCCTGCCGCGTTGATGAGCGACCTGAGCCTCGTGCGCTATCGTGGCTATGGCGCGCTGCCCGAGGCGCGGGCGCTTGAAACAAAACTGCGTGCCGAGCAGCCGCGGCATTTCGCCAATGGGGTTCATCTGATCGTCGCGCAGGGCGCCGACGGGACGCTGATCGTCGGTGACAGTCACCATTACGACGATCTTCCCGGCCCCTTCGCCCCCGCCACCGCCGAAGCGGACATTCTGGATGAATTCACCCGCGCCTTCGGCCGTGCACCCCCGCCGGTGCAGGAACGCTGGACCGGCACTTACGCCGTCGCGGCGGACCGGACCTATCTTGTCGACACGCCTGCGCCCGACGTGCGACTGGTGATCGTCACCAGCGGCACCGGCGCCTCGACCGGCTTCGGCATCGCCGAGCGAGTAATTGCCGATCTGTTCAACATCAATCGCGGAGATGCTCCATGACCGATCCCGAAACGCCTTTTCCGGTGAAGGCAGTCATCTTTGACTGGGCGGGCACGGTCATCGATTTCGGCTGCATGGCGCCGGTCGAGGCACTGATCGACGTTTTCGCCGCAGAAGGCATCGCGCTGACCCCAGCCGAGGCGCGGGCCGACATGGGCAAGGCCAAGCTCGACCATTTGCGCGCCATCCTGGCAGCACCGGGCGTCGCTGCGCGCTGGCAGGCGGCCAAGGCGCGTGTGCCGGGCGAAGATGATGTCGCGATGCTGTACGCGCGGCTTGAACCGGCGATGGAGGCCGCCGCCACCCGCGCCGCCACCCTGATCCCCGGTGCGGCCGCAACCGTCGCCACGCTGCGCCAGTTGGGTGTGCGGATCGGTTCGGGCACTGGTTACACGCGCGCCATGATGCGCGGGATCGAGCCCGCCGCCGCTGCGCAGGGCTATGCCCCCGATGTCATTATCTGCGCGGGTGAAACGCCAAGCGGAAGGCCTGCGCCCTTCATGAGCTGGGCGGCGATGATCGCGTTGGATGTCTGGCCGGCGCGCGCCTGCATCAAGGTCGACGACGCCCCGGTCGGAATCGAGGAAGGACGCAACGCCGGCTGCTGGACGGTGGGGCTGTCGGGTTCGGGCAATGAAGTCGGACTCGATCTGGCCAGCTATCGGGCGCTGGGCGAAAGCGAACGCCAAGCGGTTCTGGTGGAAGCCGAAGCGCGGCTGCGGGCGGCGGGCGCCGATTTCGTCATCGAGGACATCTCGCAACTGATGCCGGTGGTGCATGAAATTGCGCGACGGATCGCCAAGGCATGAGCGGTGCGCCGCCCGCCGCCACGCTGCCTGCACCAAGCGGCGGCATGCAAGGCTGGCTGGAACGCGCACCGGCGCCGGTGTTCGCGCTTTACGCCGGGCTGATGGCCTTCGGCACCTATTTTGCCATGTACGCCTTTCGCAAGCCGTTCGCGGTGGCCAGTTTCGCGCATGTCGCCCCGATCGGTGGGGGTATTGTCGATTACAAGATCGCGTTGGTGATCGCGCAAGTGGTCGGTTACGCGCTGGCCAAGCTGATCGGGGTCAAGGTGATCGCCGAATTGCCCGCCAGCCGCCGCATCCTGGGCATCGCGGTGCAAATCGCCGTCGCCGAAGCGGCACTGGTGGGTTTTGCGCTGATCCCCGCCCCGTGGAATATTGCGTGCCTGTTCCTCGACGGGCTGGCGCTCGGCATGGTGTGGGGCATGGTGTTCGGCTTTGTCGAGGGCCGCCGCCAATCCGAGCTGATCGGCGCGATGCTGTGTGCCAGCTTCATCCTGTCGTCGGGCGTGGTCAAATCGGTCGGCGCAGCGGTGATGCTGCATGGCGGGGTCAGTCAATTCTGGATGCCTTCGGTCACCGGGCTGATTTTCACACCCTTGCTGCTGCTGTGCCTGGCCGGACTTGCAGTGCTGCCCCTGCCCAATGCCGGTGACGTGGCCGCGCGGGTGCAGCGTGCGCCGATGAATGGGCCTGCCCGGGCGCGCCTGCTGTGGCGCATCGGCCCGGGGCTGATCGCGTTGATCGCGATCTATATAATGTTGACCGCCTTGCGCGATTTCCGCGATAATTTCGCCGCCGATATCTGGGTTGAACAGGGACTGGGCGGCAATGCCGATATCTTTGCCTGGACCGAATTGCCGGTGGGCGTCGTGGTGCTGGCGGCCATGGCCTCGCTGGCGCTGGTGCGCGACAACGGCCGGGCACTGGCGGCCAATTTTGGGCTGGTCGGGCTGGGCCTGGCGATCACCGGGCTGGCTTCGCTCGCCTTTTCGCTGCATCTGATCGGGGCAATTGGCTGGATGATTGCGCTCGGCGGGGGGCTGTATCTGGCTTATACGCCATTCAACGGCCTGCTGTTTGACCGGCTGGTCGCGGTAACCGGGGAAATCGGCAATGCCGGGTTTCTGATTTATGTCGCCGATTCGAGTGGCTATGCGGGGTCGGTGGCGCTGCTCGTGGCAAAGAATTTCGGCGGGCTGCACCTCGCCTGGACTCATTTCCTGATCGATGCCGGATTGGGAACCTGCCTGGTCGGGCTGGCGCTGCTCGCGGTGGCGGCGGTCTATTTCCGGCGCCATTTTGCCGTTACCGCGCTGGCTGCGGTGTGACGATTTGCATGGGCAGACGCGTCACATGACGCTGGCCGATCCAACTGACCGAAAAGCGCTGAGTGATCTCGCGCGGCTTGCCGAACTGTTCGACAGCGCCGCTATGGCAGAACCTTATGGCGAGGAACTGAGTATCCGCCACCATATGTTGCAATGCGCAGAATCGGCTGTGGCCCAGCGGCAGGGCGACGTCATGATCGCTGCGGCTTTGTTGCATGACCTTGGCTGGGCCCTGGATGGCGCGGATGCGGCCAGCGAACACCAAAACGCCGCCGCCGATCTGCTGGCACCGTTGTTCGGCACCGAAATTGCCGACCTGATCCGTAACCATGTCGCCGCCAAGCGCTATCTGGTCGCCACGCAGCCCGGCTACGCCGCACGCCTGTCGGAGGAATCACGCCGAACGCTTGTCTGCCAGGGTGGCGCGATGCCCGCAGCGATACGCGCGCAATTTGCCGCCCAGCCATACTTTGCAGCCGCTTTGCAGCTCCGCTATCTTGACGATGCAGGCAAGGATATGCGGGTGCCGGCGACATGCTTTGCAACCTACGCCCCGCTGCTTTACCGACTGCTGGTCAGGCATCGGTTGAGCGAGTAGCTTGCTTTAGGAGAGCATCGTGCGATTAGAGCGGCGTGCTGAAATTCTGAATCATCCTCATTCCTTCGTCTTCCCTGAGCTTGTCGGAGTGTGGCCTCGCGAAGAAAGGCAACGCTCCGACAAGCTCAGGGTAGACGGGTAGTGCAGGTTTACGGCACGCTGTTCTCATCTGATGCAAACTCCTCCCCCTCTGGTGGAGGATTGAGGTGAACCGGATTTGGCGGTTTGCTGAAAAAGGACACGAAATGCGGAAACTGACGGTGTGCATACTCGGCCTGATCCTGACTGCCAGCCCAGCGCTGGCCCAGATGGGTGGCATGGGAGGCGGCGGCATGGGCCGAGGCGGCATGGGCGGGGGGCCCAGCGGTCCGCCCGAAGTCGAGAATGACAACGCGCCCGACACCCGCATCGGGTCGCACGACCATCCGCACGACATGAAGCCGATCAGTCGGGAGCTTTTCGACAAGGTGGTGACCGCAATGTTCGCCCAGGCCGATCTCAACCGTGACGGCGTCGTAACGCTGGCCGAACTGCAATCGGTGATCGATGTCCGCCGCGATGTGGTGATACGCTCCCGCTTCAAGGAGATTGACGCCAATCACAATGGTACGGTCGACATCGCCGAGTTCATCGCCTGGCAGCAGAAAATGGGTTCAGCGGCAACTTCGGCGTGCTCGGTTTACGCCGGCCATGTCCAGCTGGTGCCCGAGACGCTGGGCCCGGTCCTGGGCGATAGCGACCGCGACGAGGCGCTGGCTGCCCTCGTCGAGCCGCTCAGCGCGACCATGATCACCAAGGCAAACGTCCACTATCGCCCGGGCGTCACGCTGGACGACATCCTGGCCTACGAAAATGCTCGCTTTGACGCTGCCGACATCAACCACGACGGATTTCTCGTTCAGCCGGAAATTGCAGCATTTCACCCAATCCCCTCGGCCCGCTTGATGGCCAGATAAACGTCGAGCAGCCTGGTCCCGATCAGCCGATGCGGCGCTGCGATCACGTCCACGCCCAGTTGACGCAGGCGTTGCACGACCAGCGCACGTTGGCGGAGCAGACTATTGGCGGTGACGGCCATCGCCAGCGCCTGGGCAGTGTCGGGAGCGGCTTCGGCGATGGTTTCCAGCTCTTCGTCGGCGAGCACCACAAAGACCACGCGGTGGCGGGCGACCAGCCGGGCAATGCTCTCGATCATCAGTTCCGCGCCGGCCGGATCGGTGAATTCGCTGAATACCACCACCAACGAACGGCGTTGCAGTCGCGCCGTCAGACTGGCCAGCGCCAAGGTGAAATTGGGCTCTTCGGCGCGGTAATCGAGGGCGGCGGCGGCGGATTGCAGGCGGTGAAAGGCACGCGCGTCTTGGGCGAAAGGCGTCGCGAGGCAGACCTGCGCGGCAAAGCCGAACAAAGCGACGCGGTCGCCGCCCTTCAGCGCGACCCAGGCCGTGGTCAGGGCCGCCGTGACCGCGCGATCGATGCGCGGCAGCCCGGCGACCGGCTCGCACATCGCCTGCCCGCAATCGAAGGCAAAGACGATCTGGTTGTTGCGCTCGGCCTCGTACTCGCGGGCATACAACAGCCCATGACGAGCCGAGGCTTTCCAGTCGATGCGGCGGCGGTCCATGCCTGGCTGAAATTCGGCCATAGCCTCGAACATGCTGCCTGCGCCGCGCAGCCGCCGGGCAACGATGCCGAATTGCGAATCGCGCAGGAAGGCTTGCAGGGCAGGGGAACGTACCGGGCCGATATCGGGCATCACCCGCACTTCGTGCGCGATGGTGCTGCTGGACTGGCGGGCGCCGAGGCGCAGCGGACCATGCCAGCGCAGCGCCAGCCGGGTCACCGCAGCCGTGCCGCGCCGGCCCGGCGTAAAGGCGACGCGGCCGCTATGCGCGCTGCTCGCGGGATGGCGCGCCATGGCGAGATCGAGCCTGCCGCCGGGAGCCAGGCGGGGATCGAGCGCCAGCGATGCCGTCACCGCGCCGGGACTGCGGGTGAATTCGGCCAGAACGGTAATTTCACCTGCGTTGCCGACCGCGATCTCGCGCGGCGCGATTACCCGTGCGTCAATCAACCGGCCCGCCAGCAGTCCATCAATGAAGATCAGCCCCAGCAGCGTGCCCGCCAAGGCTGGCATCAGGCTCCACAGTTCTGGGGCCAGCCCGGCTATCAGCAGCGCCAGCGGCGCGGCCAACGCCAGCAGCATTACGCCGCGATGCGTTGGCACGATCACGGTTGGCGGGAGTCGCGCCAGCCATGCCGGCCAGCGCCATTTCACCGGGGCGACTCGGTGCGGGCGATGAGATCTCCGAGCAGTGTCTCCACCGATTTTCCCTCGATCTCGGCGGCTGGACTGAGCAGCAGGCGGTGGCGTAAGATTGCCGGGGCCAGCGCTTTGATATCGTCGGGCAGCACGTAGTCGCGGCCACCCAGTGCGGCACGGGCGCGCGCGGCGTTGGCCAGCAGCACGGCAGCGCGCGGGCTGGCGCCACACGACAGGTCGGCGCTTTCCCGCGTCGCGCGGATCAGCCGCACGATATAATCGGCGATCGGCTCGGCCAGGATGATGGTGCGCACCGTGGCAGCGGCGGCGTTCAGCGCCGCCTCGTCGCAGACCGCGCCGATCCCAAGATCGGCGGGGCGCGATGAACCGCTGCGGCTGCCGAAGCGGGTGACGATGCGGATCTCTTCTGCAAGCGTCGGATAAGGCACCAGCAGCTTGAACAGGAAGCGGTCGAGCTGGGCCTCGGGCAGCGGATATACGCCTTGGCTTTCAATCGGGTTTTGCGTCGCCACCACCATGAAATGCTCGGGGAGGGGATGAGCGGCGCCATCCAGCGTTACCCGGCGCTCCTGCATCGCTTCCAGCAGTGCCGCCTGGGTTTTGGGCGGGGTGCGATTGATTTCGTCGGCCAGCAGCATGTCGCAGAATATCGGACCGCGCGTCAGGGTGAATTGGCTGGTCTGGAAATTGAACAGGTTGGCGCCAAGAATGTCGCCCGGCATCAGGTCCGGCGTGAACTGGATGCGCCCGAAATCGAGGCCGAGACTGGCGGCGAAGCATTGCGCGAGAAAGGTCTTGGCGGTGCCCGGCGGCCCTTCGAGCAGGACATGGCCCTGCGCCAGCAAGGCGATCAGGAGGTGTTCGATGGTATCTGCCTGGCCGATCACGGCGCGGGAAATCTCGCTGCGGATGGCTTGCGCCAGTGCGCCGATGTCAGCGAGCGCGCTGCCGGGCAATTTTTCCAGATCGCTCATCGGATTAGCATTCCTTCCAGTTGATGGAGCGCGCGGGCCGCAGCCACGATTGCCGCTTCGCCGTGTGCCTGATGCAGCCTTTGCGCGGTTTCGGCAAACCCGGGCGGGGATTCCAAAGCGCTGCGCCGGGCCGCCAGCGCCCGGTCGATTGCGGCGTCGGTGTCCGCGACATCGGTGTGACGCGGCAGCGCCAGTGCCTGCGCAATCCGTTCCCGGCAGGCGTTGACATAGGGCGGGCCCAACAGATGCAGCCGCCGCGCGCGCAGGATCAGCGCCCCGGCATTGGCGACCAGCCGCTCTTTTCCGAAGGCCAGTTCCCGAACGGCGGTGCGGGGCGCGCCAAACCGGCAAAAGCTGCGCCAGCCCGCCGCCACACCGGCCAGGATCAGGCACAAGGTCGCGGCCAGATACGGCGGGGTAAAGGCCAGCGTCAGCAGGTTAGGCGCGTGGCCCAGGCCGTTAAGCGTGACGTCAAAGGCGATCTGGCGCGGGCCATCTGCCGTAGCGGCCGCGATCAGCCGCAGGGCGAGCGCGGCATTGGCGGGATTGGCCATGCCGTAATTGTCGAGCAGGTCGGGTTCGAACACCAGGACCAGCGGGTAACCGGCTGCGGTTGGCGCCTTGCTGCTCGCAGGCTTGCCATCCAGCGCCAGCCGGTCGAGCGCCAGCGCAGGCCGTGCAGTGTTGACATAGGCGGCGAGCACCGGGCTGTTCGCCGGCACGGCACCACCAGCAACGCGGACCAGCGGGATCAGCGGCTGGCCCAAATCATCCTCGCCGCTGCCCGCCTCGATGACACTGGCGTCGGGCAGTCGCCCATCCAGTCCGGTGGCGCGCCAGCGCAGCACCGCGCCCCTGGCGCCGCCCAGCATGGACACGGTAACGCGGTCCAGGAAGCCCCGCCACCCTGGCGCCTGCACGCCGACCAGCGCCACCCAGCCTTTCCTGGCGCCGGGGGTCTGGCTGGACAGTCGCTGCACCAGCCATTTCGGGGCGATCACCATGACCGGGCCCCTGCGGCGATGACGGCTGACAATGCGGGCGATCTCGTTGCCCGGCGCGTCGGCAGCGGGGGTCAGCACCAGCAGGCCGGACTGGTTCAGCGCGGCATCGTTGCGCGCCAGGGTCGTGTCCCAGCCATCGGCCGCCGCCAGCCGAACCAGTCCCGCAAAACCATTCAGCCCGGTACCCCCGGCATGGCTGCCGCCGTCATTGCTGTCGTCAAAAAAGCCATTGCCCGTCCCGATCATCCACAGCAGCGCCAGAAACAGCGCCGCGCCCACCGCGACCAGCAGCAGCCCGGCGCGCGGCGAGATTACGGCGCGGGGGGCGACGTCTGCCATTTTCATATCGTCACTGACCCATCTAGCGCAAACTGCGCATAAGCGGCGCGGGCGGCTTGCCAGTCCGCCTCGATCAACGCGCGCAAGGCATAGCGGCTCGCCTCCACGCGAACGGCGATGATCGCAAAGGCAGTTCGGGCCGGTTCGGGCAGCGCCGCCAGCGCAGCAATTTCGCGTGCGGTGCTGGCCGGATGCAGCCAGCCGGGATGATAATCGCGGATCTGGTCAAAACTGCGCTGCAAAAGCAAATGCACAGCCTCGTCATAGCGGCCCTGTTGCGCGAGTCGGTCCGCATCTTCGAGCAGCGCCGCCGCTTCGACCGGGTCGGGCGCCCAATCGGCAGCGGGCGCCGCGGTGATGGCGCGGACCTTTAGCCAAAGCGACGCGCCCAGTCGCCACGCCAGCAGTGCCAGCACCGCCGCCGCCACGCCGATCAGCAGCCATTGCATCACCGGCCAGCCGATGCCCAGCGCGCGTGCCAGCGGCTTGAAGATGAATTCCAGAATGTGGCCAAGCCATTGGCCGAGCCATTGCAGCCAGGCTGGGGGTGCTTGCTGCGGCGGCTGTGGCGCCACCGGGCCAAATTGCAGATCGCCAGCGGCGCGCAACGTTCTCCACGGGCCGGATGCCTGCCCCGCTGCCGTGCCTGTTAGCTGTCGATCGGCTGCCACGGCTGCTTGGTGACATGCAGGCCAACGACTGGCAAGCTCCGTATCGCAGGCCCCCTAGCCGCGCGGGCGGGCCTGCCGATAACTGCCCAACTGGCGCCATTCCTTGCAAAAAAACGCCAGTTCTTCAAAGGCGCGGTCCACTGCCGCATCGCCCGGCGCGCCAACGATATCGGCAAAGAACATCGTCGCGGCAAAACTTGCGCCCTGCTGATAGCTTTCCAGCTTGGTCATATTGACGCCGTTCGTGGCAAAGCCGCCCAGCGCCTTGTACAGCGCGGCGGGGACGTTGCGGACCTCGAAGATGAAGGTCGTCATCACCGCGCCATCCCCGCCGGCGAGCACCGCCGGATCGAGCGGTTCGCGCGCCAGCACGACGAAGCGGGTAGTGTTGTCGGCTGAGTCTTCGACATTATCGGCAATAATATCCAGCCCATAAAGTTGCGCGGCCAATGGCGGCGCAATCGCGCAGGCTTGGTGGTCGTTCATCTCACGCACCAGCGCGGCGGCCCCGGCAGTGTCGGCATAGGCCATCGGTACAATACCGCGCGCACGCAGATAGTGCCGCGACTGGCCCAGCGCTTGCGGATGGCTGTAGGCCGCGACGAATGGCCCGGCGCCCAGCGCCATGAGGCTGTGATGGATTGACAGGAAATGCTCACCGACGATGGCCAGGCCGCTTTCGGGCAGCAGGAAATGGATATCGGCGACCCGGCCGTGCTGCGAGTTTTCAATCGGGATGATCGCACGCGCCGCCCTGTTCTCCTTGACCGCATCCAGCGCGTCCTCGAAGCTGAAGCACGGCAGGGCCAGGCAATCGGGCGCATACTCCAGCGCCGCGCGATGGCCATTGCAGCCGGGTGCTCCCTGAAACGCTATGGCGCAGGATGGATTTGCGGCGGCGGCAGCGGTCATCGTGGTGACAAGCGCAAGCGCGGGTTGGGGAAAGCTGTGCATGATCGGACGAGCAATTACGGCCATGCGAGGAAAGCCGCAATGGCTCTTGCGCTTGTGCTGTCCCGACACTAGAGCGACCGGCAGTTTGGGTCACTTCCCACGGGGCATTTCATGGACGATCGTTTTAATACCATCGCCGGCTGGACCTTGGCGTCCGGTATCGTGGCGTTAGGCCTAGCCAGCATCAGCGGCCATTATTTTCGTGCCGACAAGGGTCAGCGCCCTGACAAAATGGGCTATGAAATCGCCGGCGTGGTGAAAAGCGGCGCTGCCGTTGCTGAAGTCCCCATCGAGGTACTGCTGGCCAAAGCTGATCCTGTCGCCGGCGCCGAAGTCTTCAAGAAATGCACGTCGTGCCACAATATTGCCCAAGGCGGAGCCAACGGCATCGGTCCTGACCTGTATGCGGTGATCGGAGATGCGATCGCGCAGGGGCGGGGCGGCTACGCTTTTTCCGATGCGCTCAAGGCGCATAGCGGCAAATGGGATTTTAAGCAGCTGAACCAGTGGCTGACCGATCCCCGCGGCTTTGCTGCTGGCACCAAAATGACCTTCGCCGGGCTGGAAAGCCCGCAAGACCGGGCTAACGTCATCGTTTACCTGAACGCGCAAGGCTCCAACCTGCCGCTGCCCGCAGCCCCGGCGACGAGCGGACCGGCTGCCGCGGCAGCCGGCGCTGCGCCGGCGCCGGTTTTGGCAGCGAGCCCAGCCAAGCCGTAAGGCGGCAGCGACTGCCCGGCGCCAACGCCGATATCCGCGGCACAAAGATGGCCTTTGCCGGGCTGGGCAATGCGCAGGATCGGGCGGACTTGGTCGCATGTCTCAAGGCTGATTGAAGCCTCAGACCGGCGTGCCGATATTTT